>CANCMG010000052.1 GCA_947378965.1 Alcaligenaceae bacterium
ATGCAGTTAACGCGAACATTATCTGGGCCGAGCTCGCGGGCCATCGCCTTCGCCAGACCAAGTACCCCACCTTTAGCCGCTGAGTAATGAGGGCCGCCAAAAATTCCGCCGCCGCGTTGCGCTGACACTGACGACAAGCAAATAATCGAACCTGAGCGACGCTGGCGCATGTGCGGGATCACGGCTTGGCTCATGTAAAGGGTGCCTCGCAACGAGACGTCGGTGACGGCTTCATAATTCTCTGGCCGGATATCCATGATTTTCAAGGGCTGAGTAATACCGGCATTGTTCACCAAGATATCGATCTGTCCGAACGTTTCAAGCGCCTGCTGCACCGCAGCATCACACTCAGGCTTCTTGGTCACATCGCACTTCAGCCCAAGATGTTGAGCGCCAATATCGGCCGCGGCCGCCTGCGCTGCTGCCAAATCTAGATCCAAGATCACAATCGAGGCGCCTTGCGCGGCAAACGCACGTGCCGTGGCTTTACCGATGCCTCTGAGCGAGGCAGCACCTGTAATCACTGCAACTTTACTTTTAAGCAACACAACGTTCTCCACACCAGTCAAAATCTTTAAACACAACATTCAAAACAATTTAAAGAGTATTGGCTGATACATATTTTTGAACAAGCCGTTATCATTCAAGTCCCGTTGAAAAAAAATCAAATTCGGGATTACCCATGCCTCTTCCTCCGTTTAAAGGCGTACTCGCTTTTGAAATAGTCAGTCGCCTCGGCAGCATTAGTCAAGCCGCCGAAGAGTTGAACCTGACGGTATCGGCAGTGAGCCATCAGATCGCCAATCTCGAAGATTTCGTCGGTGCCCGGTTGTTTGATCGTTCGCCACGAGGCTTGAGGCTAACGCTTATCGGACAACGTTTCGCCCACGATATCGAGGGCGCCTTGGGCCTCTTGACCCACGCCTCGCAACAAGCACGCCTGGCGCCAGAGATTGAGGTGCTACGGATTCATGCCAGCCCGTCTTTTGCATCGCTGTGGCTGATGCCACGATTGCTTGCGTTTAGAGCCTTGCATCCCGATATTAGAGTGCAACTCTCTGCCTCGCATCATGCCTCTGATTTTTCACGCGAAGAGGTGGATCTGGATATTCGTTATGGTGCAGCAAATTGGGAGGGTCTGCATGTTGAGACCCTCTTTACTGAAGTTGTGATGCCGATGATTAGCCCTGCTCTAAAAGAGACTCTGCAAATACACACCCCTGAAGACCTTGCGCAACAAGACCTAATTTTTTCAGCGGTCAATTTAGTCAAATGGCCAGCGTGGTTTGCCGCGCACGGCGTCGAGCAGACGCCTAAAGCCTACGCTCTTAGCTTTGATCGCGCGCACATGGCAATCAATGCCGCAGTTCAAGGCCTGGGGATCGCCTTGGATAGCAACAAAATGGCAGAGGGCGAACTAACAAGCGGTCGTCTTGTGCCGGTTTTCAACGATCAAAAAGGCATCGCCGTGCATGCACATCATTTGGTGTATCCAAAATCTCACGCGCAATGGCCTCGCGTAGAGAAATTTGCGCATTGGCTCAAAAGCGAGACGCGACAGGCACCCCAGCACCCTGTTTGAGTGCAAACTCGGCCTGAAAAGGGGTGGTGTAATACCTCTTACTTCAGCGCCACCGCAAAACCACGTTGCACCGCAGGACGCGCCATCATCGTGTCGTACCAGCGCTTCACGTTCGGGAAGTCGTTTAGATCAACTTGGTGGCGTTGATGGCGCCAAGCCCAACCCAAGATGGCAAAGTCAGCGATTGAAATTTCACCAGCAAAAAATGCGTGACTCGCTAAGCGCTGATCCATCACGCCATATAGGCGTCGGGTCTCTTTCATGTAGCGCGCTAAACCATAACGCTTATCGTCTTCACTCGCCAAACCTAAAAAGTGATGGACCTGGCCTGGCATCGGTCCAAAGCCTGCCATTTGAAACATGAGCCATTCAAACACGGCAACACGTGCGCGCGGCTCGGTCGGTAAAAACTTACCCGTTTTTTCAGCGAGATAGATCAGGATTGCACCTGACTCAAACACGCTGATAGGTTGTGCACCTGGGCCTTCGATATCCAAAATTGCCGGGATTTTATTGTTTGGGCTGAGCTTCAAAAAATCAGGCTTAAATTGTTCATCTTTCGTGATGTCGACGGTGTGCACGGTGTAAGGAAGACCCATCTCTTCGAGGGCCACCGATATCTTGCGACCGTTAGGGGTATCAAAGGTATGTAATTGAATCGTCATCGCATCACTTTAAAGGTTGAGTGTTGAGCTCGGCACCGAGCAAGTATTTTTTTAATAGCGGCGTCACCAATGCAAATTCTTCTTTTGCCTCACGCGCAAATGACTCTGGTGAGCTAAACAGCGGAGTCGCGCCTTCTTGATGCATGGTCTTCAACACCTGCGGGTCTTTTGAGGCAATTGCAATCGCCTGAACAATTACATCCACTGCAGGCTTTGGAGTACCCGCGCGCACCATCAATCCATACCAGGTCATCGCCGTCATCTCTAGACCCTGCTCAAGTAAAGTCGGTACGTTGGCCAAGGTACTCAGGCGTTCGGTTGCCCCGATAGCCAGGGCTCGAAACGTGTTGCTGCGAATGTGCGGCATCGCAGCCGATAACGAAGGCATCCCCATCGATACGTGCCCACCTAACGCGTCAATCATCATGGGTGCCGTACCTTTGTAAGGGATCACAACGGCTTGAAGCAGCTGCGCTTTTTCGATGATCTGCCGCGCCATGATTTCGCCATGCCGTGTCGCTGCGCCAAAGGAACAAGGTGTCTGCGCTTGCCTGCAACGCTCAATAAAACCAGAAAATGTTTGATCAGGTGAATTGATATGCACACCAAAGACCATGGGGTTTTGCTGCAACTTCGACACAAGATAAAAATCACGCAGCAAATCGATATCGGCTGAAGGAATGGTGACAGGCCAAAACAACGCCTGATTGACTTGCATCAAAATCGTATGGCCGTCGGCGGGCAGGCCTTTGACATATTGACTGCCAATCATGCCGTCAGCACCGGTGCGATTGATGACAACAACGGGCTTTTTCCAGTGCTCTGACCAAACTTTTGCCAGATTACGCGCCAACACATCGGTGGCGCCGCTCGCGCTATAAGGCACCACGATTGAGACCGGTCCCGACGGAAAATCCGCGCGGGCACAGGCACACAACAAAATGAAAAACAGCGTGGAAAAGAAAGCTTTAGCTTGCAACCTCACCACGCGTCAACCTCGTAAAAATAGTATTAAAAAAACTTGTCCTGAGCGAGGCGCTGTGACAACCACATAGCCAGGGTTAAGTATTGCTATAACTTATAAGCCTGACGGCCGATGAGCTTCCAGTCACCACCCTCTAGGCGAAACACATAGATGACATCAATTTCAACGTGTGCAGGCTTGCCGCCCGTATTTGTATCGCCAGACAAATGATTGCGAACGATCGCCGTGTTGCCCATCATCACAATATTCTGTTTGCTGATCTCGATTTTCACGAACACCGAACGGCGCTCAACCAACGCCGAAACAAATTCAGCTTTCGTTTCGAGGCGCCCGTTCGAGTGACCATAGCTTAACTGTGCACCAGTGATCTCATTGAGCTTTTGCGCATCGGCAGAAAGAATCGCAGCATTCAACGCGTCCATTGCTTTCGCTACGTCCGCCTCTGAGGCCTGTTGAGCAAAGGCGCTCGAACAAGTTATTACCAAACAAGTCAAAAATTGAAAAAAACGAGTCATGAGAGTCTCCGAGAAATATTGTGATTATTGGTAAGGTATTTATAGTCGATAAATTGCCCTTCCGGACAGTACTTTTTGCGAACCCAGTAGGTACGCAGCAATGTGTACTCAAACTTGTAACCGTTTTAGTTACAAAAAAGTTGAGTGAAAGCGCCCCAATGCGTAGTTTTGCGTGTTGCCCTGCACGCCTAGACACCCTATGATTTGCGTATGGAAAAACGTATCACAATCTTAGAAGTCTTAGCCGAGCAAAATCAAAAATCAATCGATCGGCTTGACCGCTCAATTGATCGCCTTGATCGCTCGATTGGCGACCTGCGTGCTGATTTCGATCGAAAATTTACCTGGATGATCGGCGCTCAAATCGGCAGCTTGCTTGCAATTATTGGTTTTATGGCCAAGTTAGCACGTTTTTTTTAAGGGTATCTCCATGGAAAAACGCGTCACAACCCTAGAAGTCTTGACTGAGCAGAATCAAAAGTCGATTGATCGCCTCGACCGTTCGATTGCCGATCTACGCTCTGACATGAATTGCAGATTCACTGAAGTCGATCGCAAATTTACGTGGCTAATAGGCATGCAGTTCACCACATTTATTGCCATCATCGGCATCTTCGCCAAACTCGTCAATATTTTCTAAACAGGCCTTGGCGCACCAAGGCCTGGCGCCCGATTCAACTAAGCAGAAAAGTTCAATTTCAAACCAGGCCGATCCCATTTCATTGAAACGAGCTTTCCGGTTGACGAGACGGTAATATAAGCCGTCATCAAATCTGGGCCACCAAAACAGATGTTTGTCACATAGCCATCGGGTATTGGCACAGCCCGCACAAACTCACCGGCAGGCGTCACCACCGTAATCGTGCCGGTCACCAGGGTGGCTACGCAGATGTTGCCTTCACCATCAATCCCCATACTATCCAGACGATCGTAGTGCGTAAATGCGTACACTAAGCGCCCACCGTGAGGCGAAGGTGCTGGCTGTTTGGCAACCTTGCCGGGGGCAACAATATCAAAGGCCCAAATCCGTGCGGTTTCTGTTTCGGCGATATAAATCACCTTGCCGTCGGGCGACATCCCAATGCCATTGGGTGCACTAATCGGATACACCACCTCAGTGACCGACTTACCATCAATGGATGCATAGTAAATACCGCCATGGGCACGCGTACGATCGTACTTTTTGCCAAAGTCGGTAAAGTAAAAGCCGCCTAGGGTATCAAACACGAGATCGTTGGGTGCCGAGAGCTTATGTTCACCGCAATGTGTATAAAGCTTTTTGACCACGCCCGTTGCCAGATCAAGTCGATCAATCGAGCCGCCCTCATAATCGGCCGCAGGGCCCATTGAAGCAAAATGGTTGGGCAGGTACCAACTGCCGCCGTTGTTGCAAATGTAGATTGCCCCGTCAGGCCCGCGCGCCAGGCCATTGGGGCCGCCCGGGCAAGCGATCATGTCAACGCGCCCGTCTGGGTAAATACGTTGTATACGTTGATTACGAATTTCAGTGACCAAGACTGAACCATCTGACAAGGCCAACGGCCCTTCAGGAAAGCCCATGTCGGTGGCAAGCACTTTAAATTCAGGTAGCTCTGTCGTCATGTTTTGTCTCCAAATTTATTTTTTTAAAATCATCTCGGCAGCTTTCTCGGCAATCATCATGGTCGAAGCGCAGGTATTGGCTGACACAATGTTCGGCATAATTGAGGCATCTACGACACGTAAGCCCTGAAGGCCATGAACACGTAATTGAGCATCGACCACATTACCGCGCTCTGAACTTGGTCCCATCCGTGCCGTACCGTTCAAGTGATAAGACGACACGCCATAGCGACGAATGTAATCCAGCATTTCATCATCGCGTTCAACTTGTATACCTGGCATCGACTCACCAACTGAGTATTGTGCCAACGTCTGCGTCTTTAATAGCTGACGCGCAAGCCGCATGCCATCAAGCAATACGCGGCGATCATTGTCATGCTCAAGGTAATTTGGCTGTATGACTGGCGCATCAAACGGGTCGGTGGAGGTGGCATGCACGTAACCCATGCTTTCGGGGCGATGTTGCCACACCCCACAGGTCATTCCTGGATATTGATCAAGCAAACCGACATACCCTTCGCGATAGCTCGCAGGCGAGAATACCCCTTGTAGATCTGGGCGAGTTAAGCCCTGGCGAGACTGCCAAAAAAAGTGAACGAGCGACGGGCTCAGCGCAAGGATGCTTGGCTTTTTAAACAACCAACGTGCAAGCTGACCCCACAGGCGCGGCGCTCTCGCCAATTCGTTAATAGTCGCGATCCCTTGTACTTTGGCGACAACGCGAATCGAAAAATGATCTTTTAAATGATGACCCACACCAGGCATATCACGCAAGACTGGCACGCCTAAACTTGCTAGCACGCTGGCAGGCCCCACCCCCGACAACTGTAATATCTTTGGCGTATTGAGCGCCCCGGCGCAGAGCAAGACTTCACGTCGCGCGCTCACGGCATGACGCGCACCACCTTGGCCGCCGCGCACATATTCAACGCCTGTCGCGCGCGTGCCATCAAAGATAATTTTGGCGGCGTGCGCGTGGGTCAAGACCGTAAGATTTGAACGCTTACGTGCTGGACGTAAAAATATACGGGCCGTACTCATCCGATAGCCGCGATAGATATTGCGCTGAAAATATCCAACCCCAGCTTGGGTTGCACCGTTGTAGTCGGGGTTACGGGGTATACCAAGCTCTTGAGCACCCGCAATAAAGGCTTCGCTGATGGGATGAATCCAATCAATATTGGTAATTGGCATCAAGCCTGAACGGCCGCGATACTTGTCATCACCCTCACCAATGCGCGACTCGGTTTTTTTAAAAAAAGGTAAAACGTCGGCATAGCTCCACCCCGGGTTACCCGCCGCGGCCCAGTCATCAAAATCTTCGGCTTGACCGCGGTTGTAAACCAAACCGTTGATCGCCGTTGAGCCACCTAAGGTTCTACCCTGCGGCACGGGTACTCTCCGCCCCCCTGTGTGCTCGGTTGGTTCTGTCGAGAAAGGAAACGTGACTTTCGGATCAAAGACTTTTTTGATATAGCCCGCGGGCATGTGCAGCATGGGATCCCAGTCAGAGGGCCCCGCTTCAAGCACACACACCGTTACAGATGGGTCTTCAGATAAGCGATTGGCCAATATCGAGCCTGCAGCGCCACTGCCAACGATGATGTAATCAAAGCTGCCCTGTGGGAGGGCTGATGGCGTTGTCATCAATGTGCTCCAAGATAGGCGGCGCGTACTTTAGGATCGCGCCGTAACTCTGAACCCTTGCCTTCTAGCGTGATGCGACCCGTTTCTAGTACATAGGCGCGATCGGCTACAGCGAGCGCTTGATTGGCCATTTGTTCGACCAACAAAATGGTGACGCCGCGCTCTTTCAACGCGCGAATGATGGCGAAGATTTCTTTGACAATCAAAGGCGCCAAACCCAATGAGGGCTCATCCATCAGCAACAAGGTCGGCCGTGACATCAGCGCGCGACCAATGGCCAGCATCTGCTGCTCACCACCCGACAGGGTGCCGGCCATTTGCTCTTGTCGCTCTTTGAGTCTCGGAAAAATCCTGAACTGCTCTTGCACGTCTGACTCAATCACAGTTGGCGGGTCTTTGCGATGAAAGGCGCCTAACAAAAGATTATCCAATACAGTCTGATCTGGAAAAACTTGCCGCCCTTCGGGCGACTGCGCAATCCCCAGCGACACGCGCAGATGGCCAGGCATCTGCGTCACGTCTTGTCCCGCAAAAAGGACACGACCCGCTGCCGCTGGCTCGAGACCAGAAATTGTTTTCATCAAGGTGCTTTTGCCGGCACCGTTGCCGCCAATAATCGTCACAATCTCGCCCGCATTGACGTGCAAGGAAATCCCTTTGATAGCCTCAATCGCGCCGTAACGCACTTCAAGCTGATCCACCTCAAGCACCGATTTATTGGACATGATTGCCCCCAACAAGCTTCTCGTGCAGCGACTCAGGTGCGGCATGTTCAAGGTCATCCAAGTCGTCATCCACGCCTAGATAAGCTGCAATGACACGCGGATTATTTTGCACCTCGGACGGCGTGCCCTCTGCAATCTTTTCGCCATAATCGAGCACGATGACGTGATCAGAAATCGCCATGACCAGATCCATATGATGCTCAATCAATAAGATTGTGATACCAAGGTCACGAATTTGAGAAATCACCTGGATCAACTCTTGCGTTTCTTGAGGGTTCAAGCCTGCCGCGGGCTCGTCAAGTAGTAGCAGGCGTGGATGGGTCGCCAAGGCCCGGGCAATTTCAAGGCGACGCTGCAGGCCATAGGGCAAGCTGCCCGCTAACTCGTGTGCTTTATCTTTCAAGCCTAGTAATTCAAGAATCTGCAGCGACTCGCGATAGGTTGAGGTCTCTTCGTGGCGCGCACGTGGCATGCTCAATAGATAGCTGAGCATGCCTGCCTTCAAGCGCGAATGCAAGCCAACCTGAACATTTTCTAAGACTGTCATATTGCTAAACAGCTTAAGATTTTGAAAGGTGCGGGCCAAACCGAGGCTACAAATTTTGTTTGCCGGCAAGCCCGCAATTGAACGGCCATTAAATTCAACCCTACCGCTATCTGGTGGAATCACACCCGACAAAATATTTAGCAAGGTAGTTTTGCCGGCGCCATTCGGGCCGATCAACGAGTGAATATGACCTGTTTTAACGCTGATACTCACGCGATTCGTCGGAATCACGCCACCATAGGCTTTATACAAATTCTCTGTTTTTAATAACGGCAGATCAGGGGCGGCAACCTCGTCAACCTTTAGACGCCAAGCGCTAGCGTCTTGCCCCAAGGCCGCGGGCGTGAACCAAGGCGGATAAAGCTTACGCGCCGCACTGCGCACCATGCCTGACAAGCCGTCGGGCATCACATACAGGGCAAACAGTAATAACGCCCCGTAGGTAAAGTGCTGAAGATGCGGCCAGCGCGCCAGAAACGCATCAAGCAGTGTCAGCACCAAGGCGCCGAGCAACGGGCCATAGATCGAACTGCCACCAAACAACACAATCAACAGAAAGAAAATGGATAAACCAAAGGTGATGAAATCTGAACTGATGTATTGATTTTGCTGCGCAATCAAGGCACCGGCTAACCCGCACGTCACAGCACTGACGACAAACGCCAAGACCTTAAAACGATAGACGCTTACCCCCACACTCTCGGCAGCAACCTCTGCGGTATTGACCGCTCTGAACGCGCGGCCATACTTGCCATTGACCAAGGCTCGAATCGACAAGTGTGCAAGAATCGCCAAAAATCCAACAAACCAAACCCACTCTTTGGGGCCTAGGCGCACGCCGCCAAACAAGCTTGGGGGCACTACCCCATAAATACCGGCTTGCCCGCCAAAGACGTCTTGCCACTCTGACACAATTTTTTCGATCACGATGCCAAAGGCGATCGTGACCATGGCCAGAGCGGGTCCTTTGACGCGTAACGCGGGTAAGGCAATGATGGCGCCAAAAATACCCGAAATGACGCCACTAGCCGCAAAGGCCACCCAGGGGTTCCAACCCGCGCGGGTGGTCAACAAGGCCACAGCGTAAGCACCTACCGCAAATAAGCCAGCGTGGCCAAGCGATTTTTGACCGGTGATGCCGACTAGAACATTCAAACCAGAGCCCGCCAAATAATTGACGCCGACTAAAAACATCACCTTCAGATAAAACCCGTTATCCGTCGAAAACGGCAACAGAACGATGGCAGCCACTACAACGGCTAAGCCGAGCAGGTGGGCTCTATTGTGTTGCTCGAGCATCACACTTTCTCCACTTGGCGCTGTCCTAACAAGCCCTCTGGCTTTAAAGCCAGCACAACAATAATCAAGAGAAAAATACTGATTTCGCGCATCTCAGCTTGCCACAAACCGACAAGTGCTTCGAGTAGGCCCAATAAAAATCCACCGAGCATACAGCCGCGCGGATTATTGAGCCCGCCCACAATCGCGGCAGAAAAAGCCTTTAGTGCAATGGTCAGGCCCATAAAAACTGAAGCGGTTGTGATGGGTGCAATCAACATCCCTGCCAACCCGGCCAAACTTGAACTGACCACAAACGCAAGCACGACAATCGCCGAGACATTAATACCCATTAAGGTTGCCGCGTTGCGGCTATGCGCCACTGCACGTACCGCTTTGCCAAAGCGCGTTTTACGCAGCACGTAATCCATACAAAACATCATCAGGATGCTGACAATCAACACCAGCACTTCTTGCGGAACAATGCCGGCACCGCCAATGCGAATCACATCGTTACCCAAGGGCGACGGCAACACAATCGCTGTCGGACCCCAGATGGCTAAGGCGGTATTTTGAATAATGATGCCAAAGCCAATCGTGCTCATGACCCAAGCCAAGCCAACAAAACCTACAAACGGGCGTACCGCGGTGTAATACAACAGCACCCCAAGCAAACCCAGTACCACCACGCTAGCGATCAACCCCATCGCATAACGAAAGGGCGTCACGTCACTGACCTGCAGCGCTTCGGTAATATCTTTGCCCGCAAGCAATAGCACTGCAGACACGCCAATCAGCGTGCCCACGGCCAAAAACTCGCCTTGGCCAAAATTAAACGTTTTTGTAGTGGTGTGCGTGATGCTAAAACCGAGAGCAACCAACGCGTAAATACCACCGAGCGCCAAGCCGCTGAAGACGGCCTGCAGAATTGCAACCATGGTGTATGACTTCCTTGCTTCTGAATCGTAAACAACCTTTTACATCAGCGTAAAAGGTTGTTGATCATCATTGGTGATTAGCGCTTCAGATCGGCCGCAGTAATAGATTTCAAGATGTCATCTTGAAAGCGAACAATCGTGCCGGCTTCGGTCCACTTGGCCAGATAAAAGTCATCGACGCTCAAACCATCATGCTTAGTTTTTGTAAATGGTTTGTTGTACAGCTTGATGACGCCTTGAACACCAGACAAATCTTCAAGCGCGGCCGCGACTTTTGTGCCGTCAGTTGTGCCGGCTTTAGTAATCGCTGCGCCAAGCAAGGTCACCGCATCGTAGCCTTGCGCCGCAGAAACAAACGTTGTCATCGTTGGATAGTTTTTGCGAACACGTTCAGCCAGGGCCTTGGTGCGTTCGTTGCTGTCTTCAGTCGTTGACGCAGCGATAATCACATGTGGGGCCAACTTAGGACCCGCCATGCGATAGTAAAGCGAACTTAAACTACCCCAAGTGCCAAGCGCCACTGGAAAGTAATTGATCTTTTCCATACTCTTCAGGACGTTTGCTGTGCCGTCGGCAATCGCATAAATGATGACAGCATCCGCACCGGCGTTCTTAATCTTAGTCAGCTGCGAGGTGATGTCGGTATCTTTCGGACCAAACTTTTCAATCAGCACAGGTTTAATGCCATGCATTTCGAGAACCTCTGCGGCATCCTTAATGCCTGCTTGCCCATAGCCAGTTGAGTCAGCGATGATGGCGATTTTTTTATTTTTTGAAGCCTTGACTGCATAAGCCGCCAACAGAGCGACCTGTTCGCGATCAACCATCGACACGCGGAACATATAGTTCTGCGGCTCTTTTGCATAGCGATTTGTGATTTCGGTCGCCGTCGCTGTTGCACCGATCACGGGGATCTTTGCGTTTTGCGGAATATGCAACCAAGCCAAGGCATTACCCGAGTTTGCCGGGCCAATCACACCCACAACTTTTTCGTTGTCAATGAGCTCAGTCATGTTCTGAATCGATTTAGGTGGTGTTCCTAAATCGTCACGGATGACGCCAACCACTTTGCGACCTAACAAACCACCATTTTTATTGATATCTTCAATGGCAGCTTCAAAGCCCCAGCGCGCGGCGAGCCCGAGTTCGGCCACTGCCGTGCCTGACATGTCAGCGTTGTAGGCGATTTTGATATCTTGCGCCTGAGTGGCGCCGATGGTGAGTGCCGAACCTAGCGCAAGCGCTACGGCAATACGTTTAAATAATTTCATATTGAGTCTCCGGTTTTAATTGCTATTTCTCTTCTTCATCATAACGGTTCAGCATTCGGTTTCACGCCGTTCTGCAGGTAGCTGCGGGTTTCCCCTGATAAAGTCGGCTGCTTTCTCGGCGATCATCATGGTGGGCGCACCGGTGTTGCCAGAGGTCATCGCGGGCATCACCGAGGCGTCGACGACCCGCAGGCCTTCTAAGCCCAACACCCGCAACTCTGAGTCGACCACCGCAGTCGGGTCGCTCGCCTGGCCCATTTTGCAGGTGCCCATAAAGTGCCACGCGGTACCACCACGCTCGCGTGCGCAGGCTAATAGTTCAGCATCCGTTTGCGCAAAAGCCGGCGGAAAATCATCGGCTTGACCGTATTTTGCAAGGGGTGGGCTGTGCAACATTGCCCGTGCTAAACGTAAGCCATCGATCGCCGTTTGCTGATCACGTGGATCGGTCAGGTAGTTTGGTTGAATACGCGGTAAATCGAACGGATTGGTTGAGCGCGCGCGCACATGGCCCACGCTGTAGGGTCGCTGTTGATAAAAACCAAGCGTCATCCCCGCAAACTGATCGAGCTGACCTGCAATACCTGCCGCGTAGCTACCGGGTGAAAAATGCAACTGCAGATCAGGCTCGGTCAACTCGGGGCGCGACCCGGCAAAGCCAAAGGCCACCGAGGGGCTGATTGACAAAACGCTGGGCCTGCCGAGCGCCCATTTAACTATCTCGCCTAATAATCTGACACCGCGCGCAGTACTGTTGATGGTCTGCACACCTTGCACACGCACCACTGAGCGGACCATGAAGTGGTCATGAAAGTTTTCACCAACGCCTTCAAGCGCATGAAACACTGGGATGCCAAGCTCGCCCAACACAGCAGCAGGGCCAATACCCGACAGCTGTAACAACTTTGGCGTATTGGCTGCCCCAGCACTGAGGATCACCTCGCGCTTTGCCCGCACAGTCTGCACAGGAGCATTGGGCGCGGCTTGATACTGCACGCCCACGGCACGTTTACCTTCAAACAAGATGCGAGTCACCTGCGCGTGTGTACGAACCTCTAGCCGAGCTTGCGCGCGTGCGCGTGCTGGCTTTAAAAAGGCTTTGGCAGCGCTGACGCGCCGCCCGTTCTGGATCCAGCGCTGGTAATAGCCCGCACCCTTTTGGCTTGCCGCGTTGTAATCAATATGCGAGGGCAGGCCAAAGCCGGCTGCGGCCTCAATAAAGGCGTCGCACAACGGATGGCGCCAATCGCAATTGGTGATGGGTAAGAGGCCCTCAGAACCCCTAAAGTGCGGGTCATGCGGCGCCTGGCGTTTTTCGGTGCGCTTGAAATAGGGCAACACTTCAGCGTACGACCACCCCGCGTTACCTAGCGCAGCCCAGTTGTCGTAATCACTGGCGGCACCCCGCGTGTAATTGAACCCATTGATTGAACTCGAACCGCCGAGTGTGCGACCCATGCGAGTGATCACTTGGCGACCATCTATGCCTGGACCGGGTTCTGTTAAAAAATCCCAGGTGTAGGCCGGATCATGGCCCACCTTGATGAACCCCGCCGGGATATGGATGTAAGGATTGCGATCGGGCGCACCCGCTTCAAGCAGGCAGACTGACACACTAGGGTCTTCAGTTAAACGGTTGGCCAGCAGACACCCCGCAGCACCCGCACCCACAATCACGTAGTCATAGGTTTGCATATTGAGTCACTTTACTTGTTTAGGCGTACCCGAATTGTGAATATGCCATCAAATCGAAGTCATCACGGATTTAGCAAGCATCATAGAGTTGAATTGACGCTCACTTTAACTTAGAGGGTAACGTTAACGACAGCGCTGCCGCCAGTATCAATAAAACACCTGCCGAGCCAAAGGCAACCCAATGGGTGCCATATACCTCGTAGGCCCAACCACCTAGCCAAGAGCTAATCATCGCGCCCACTTGATGCGACAGGTACGTCCAGCCATACAACATCCCCACCAGCCTGACTCCGTACAAATCGGCCAAAATCGCCGAAGACATGGCAATACTGCCAGCCCAAACGATGCCACCAACCGCGGCAGCGACATACAACTCGTAGTGAGTGCCCACGATCAGTAGCGCAAAAAAACCTAGGCCGCGAATCAGGTAAATCGTTGAAAGAATGTAACGGCGAGGGAGTTTATCGGCCAGGCGACCAAGTACTAACGTGCTAAAGATCGCCACCAAACCAATCAAACCGATACCAAACGAACTGGTGGTTGAATCAAAACCGTGATCCATCAGCATCGGCATGCCGTGGGTGCCGAGCAAATTCATACTGAACCCACAGGTAAATAAACCCAGACAGATTTTCCAGAACGGCACGGTACGCGCCGCTTGCGCCATGGTCATCGCTGCAGTCGCGGCCGCCGCTGCGTTGATCGCACTGCCTGCCGCAGCCTGATTAGACAAAGTATCCGTCTGCGCAGGCGCATTCTCACGCATCACAAACAGCGCAATGGGCACCGCTAGCAACGCAAAGATCACCGAGTAGCCAACGAGCGTCGTCTGCCAGCCCACCGCTTCGATGGCAACGGTGAGCACCGGCGTCATCACGGCGATACCGGCCATTGAGCCTGTCGACAAGAAAAACAAGGCCATGCCGCGCTGACGGGTAAACCAGCGACTAATAATTGGCGTCACCGACACCGGACTTGTAAAGGCCAGGCCGACTGACAGCAGTACACCAAAGGCAAAAAAGAAAGACCAAGGCGTGCGCGCATAGACTGACCAGATCGAAGATAGCACCACAATCGTCATGCCAATCAACAACACAAATTTGGTGCCAAATCTAGCCACTAAATAGCCGGCCAAAGGCATCGCCAGGCCGTAGCACAGCATACCAATCGCAACAATGCCTGCAAGCAGACTGCGGCTAAACCCAAGATCTTCGGCGATCGGTAAAAAGAAGGGGCCAATCCCCATCCGCATGCCGACGGTCAACAGCGTGAGCAGCGAAGCCCCTGCGACGATGTTCCAGCCAAAATACCAACTGCCAACTTTTGACTGCGTCAAGATAAGTCTCCGTTTTTATTTTTTGCAACGCTCGGTCTTTTTTGCAATGTGATGATCTGAAGGCACTGGCTTAATGGTAATGTCTCTTTGCTCGACCTTAAACACCAAACTTGGTTAGGTTATTCGTTATTCACCCATTTGTGCAGCGCACTTTCTTATCACATTATGATCACATCTCTTTGCCATACAACCAAGCGTTCAATCTTATCACTCACAACCCTGCTCATGGCATCGTGCGCTGTTGCGCAGACACCTGCCGTGAATTACCTGGATCAGGCCTGGAGCGCACAAGACCGGGCTGATTATTACTGGACGTCTCAAGGGTCTGCGCTGTTGTCCTACGACATCTATCTTGCGCTTGAGGCTGCGGGCACGGCAGACCTGTTTAACTCGTCAGCGCACAGCGACCGCATGGGCCTACTCATCGACCCGCCTAACTTTGCGCAAAATCCCGACAATCTTCCTGTTGGCGTTGCAAAAGCCTCGATTACCGTGGGCCAGTACAAGGGCACCTACGCGGGCCTGACCTGTGCCGCCTGTCATACCGGGCAAATTCAGTATCAAGGTAAGCAAATACGTATCGAGGGTGGCGCCACAAGCCGCCTTGCACTTTGGGATTGGCTGCGTTCGTTGTCTGCCTCGCTCGATAGCGTCTCAACCGATCCTGAAAAATACAAAGGGCTGACTGAACGTATCCGCGCGAAAGGTCCTGTTGACGAAGCCGATCTTCGTAAGCGTCTGATGGCAGACACGGCCCTGCTCAGAGAGCGCGTCGATACAATTTTGCTCATGCCGTTTGATTCGGGCCCAGGCCGTATGGATGCACTCGGGCTGATTCACAATGCGTTTATGGGCGGCGCCACGGGCACGCTTCAAAACATGCGTTTGGCGGCGGCGCCTGTTAAACCGCCTTTCCTCTGGAACGCCCCGCAATCGGCCTGGATTCAGTGGAGCGGCATCAGTGACAACCCATTGACTAGAAACTTTAGCGAAACCCTGGGCGTTTTCGCGCGCTACGACTTGAAGTCTGCCGACCCCGAGTCAGGTTTATTTGAAACGACCACCGACCTCAAAGGGATGATCAAACTTGAACAGCTGCTCAGGCGCCTTGCCCCTCCGAAGTGGCCTGAAGAGCTGCTTGGTAAGCTTGACGAAGGGCGCATCAAAGACGGTGAAAAGCTCTTTGCCAAGCACTGTATCGAGTGCCATACCACTTACCCTTATCGCTGGAGTGAACCACGTAAAGGCGGGATGCGTGGCATCGAAAATGCGTTGGTGCCACAAAGGATTGTAGGAACCGATGCCACCCAACTGAATGGTGTCTCCTTTGACCCCAATCCACTGATTGCAACCAAGAATCTGGCTTCGTATTTTGACGGCAAGCAGGCAGTCTCTAATGGCGATTTCACGGCCAAGATCGTTGGACAAATGCTTGCGCGCGCGCTCAAGCAAGCGGGCCCTTTTACCCATAGTGACATGGATGACATGAATGGCTATACGCCCTCGGGCACAAGTGCCCCAGTGCAGAGTTACAAAGCGGGCCCCAGAGATGGCGTGTGGGCAACCGGGCCGTTCTTGCATAACGGTTCTGTGCCCAACATCTACGAACTCTTATCGCCAGCAGCTGAGCGATCAAAAACGTTTTACGTCGGTCGTGACTTTGATCCCGTCAAACTTGGGCTTGATATTGCTGGTAAAAAAGAGGGTTACTTCTTTGACACAACGCGCATTGGCAATTCAAATGCCGGGCACTCGTTTGAGGCGACAAAAGGCCCCGGTGTCGTTGGCCCAGCGTTCAGCGAAAGCGACCGTTTCGCTTTGATTGAATATCTCAAGTCGATTCCTAATCAAGCCGCGCGCGTGACACCCTATGGTGGTCCAAAAAATCCGTTGATTGCCAATGAAGATCCACTTTGGTTTAACAAAAAGCATCCGTATTCTCCTCCCGCACCTAACCCTGTGAGCGCTAAATAATGTCAGATCATATTGACGGCCCACGTCAAACGGCCGACCCCGTCAGTGATCTTACCGATCTGTTTGCGTTCACAAGCCCGACCAACCCAACGCGCACGGTGCTCATCGCGTGCGTACTGCCTTTTGCGGGTGAGTCGGCATTGTTTTCAAACACCATCAACTACGGGCTTGTGGTGCGCCGCCTAAAGCAGACGGGTTTAGGTTTGCAAGCCGGTTTTGAGGCCTTAGCAGACGAGTGGCGTTTTACTTTTCAATTCGAAGTGCTGGGCCCCGAAACTCAAACTGGCCGAGCCAAGCAGACCGGACATTGTGTGCTGCCAGGTGGTGGCACGCTCGCTTTGACGGTAGGTGATGAACAGGGATTCGCAACAAGTGACGGACGCACGCGCGTGTTTGCCGGTTTGCGGTCAGATCCGTTTTTTCCGGGTTGGTTTCCAGGAACAATGAAATCTGTACCAAACTACCTTGAAAATGACAACGTCTTAAGCGTGGTCGTTGAGTTTGATACCGACTCAACCCTTGCACCTCAGCGCGGCAGCCTGTTTGGGGTGATTGCCGAAACGACCCCACGTCACCCAAATCCAAATGCCAATGTCATCCCGCGCTTTGACTGGGTCGGGCGACCCGAACAAACAAACTTTATTATGGATCACGTGCCTGGCGCAGTCGATATTCGTGATCTTTGGAACCAAGAAACGCCCTTTGCAATTAACGCAGAGCGACTGCCGCTGTATCGCCAACGGCTCACTGAAAGCTTTCAGCTATGGGATAAAAAAGATCAGAACATCGAATGGGATGCTGCCTCACTTCAGTCGCACGTAAACGTTCGACTGAATGACTTTCTAACGATTGACGTCGCCAAGCCCATAAGCGACAAGAGCCATCTTGAAATTGAAAAAAGTACGCTCGAAGGGCGCCCCTACACGACGGGCGGCGGGCGCACGGTCAATGCGAATGTCATCGACATTTTGGTCACCTGGCTCATTAACAGAGATCGGGGTGCGTTTTTACAAGGCGGTGCGTTACAGGCTACGCAACCAGGCAGCACAACGTTTCCGTATGTGCGGCCCGGCAACAAAAACATGTTAAGCGTGACTCGCAGCGCCAACCTCAACGCCTCAGCCCAAGAAGTCTGGCAAGCGATTGGTGGGTTTGGCAGCCTGTGGCATCCGCTCGTCGCACAGCTCACACTCACAGGCGAGGGCCCAGGTCAGTTGCGTCGCATTGAAACGATTGACGGCAAAATCATGATTGAACGCCTAAGCGAACGCGATGAGGCTAAAAAAATGTATCACTATGCACTTGTCAGCGGGATCCCTGCTAATCCCTACAACGGCACACTCTCAGTGCAAACTACTGCAACAGGCTCAAGTGTGACGTGGTCTGTGTCGTATCGCCCTGAAGGCCAGGGCGATCTCATCGTGCGCTTGATTATCTCGAGCCTGCTGAACACCGGGATGGCAGCGCTTAAGAAGCGTTTTGGCGCAGCACCGTGAACGCGCTGCACTCTTCCCTTGCCTTGCCAGCTGCCACCGATGGCGCGTTGGCACTTATCAACCACGAAAGTATTTTGGATCGCTGCTGGCAATCAATCGAACTCAGTCCTAACCGCTTAGAGATCGCCGCCCAACTCATTGACGAAGAGTATCGTCGTTCACATTTTTTAGGGGATAGTGGCGCTCTTGATCGCTTGCTAACGCTGTCTGATACCTTTCGGCGGCAATGCGCAGAGTCTGGAGAGGCCTACCTACTAGCCGCGCAAATTGCCTCTCTGGTGCACCACTTCGAACAAGCAAAGGTCTATTTAGACAAGGCAAGAAATCTTGGCGCTCATGCTCACAACATCTCTCGTCAACAGCTCTCAATCGATCACGCGACTGGGCACAATTGGCAGGGTGTACTCGAAACCAGAGAAAGCCTGAGCGAGAAAAATCCTAGCCTTCAAGAGCTTGTCGGGCTGGGCGCTCTTTACGCTGAAATCGGTCTGTACCAAGACGCCGAAAACGCGTATCTCAAGGCGATTACAGAAGATCGCGAGCATTCGCCCTTTAGTTTGGCTTGGGCTTGTTTTCAACTTGGCGTTTTGTTTGGTGAAACAATTGCGCCAGCAGATCCTGCAGCAGCGCGGTATTGGTATGAACAAGCACTCGCGTATCTGCCAGCTTATACGCACGCACGTGTGCATTTGGCTGAGTTACATCTTGACGCGGGGCACTTCGACCAGGCACTTCACCTGCTGCAGCCAATTAAGGATAGCGACGACCCAGAAGTATCTTGGCGTTTGGCACAACTCTACGCGCAACAGGGCAATGCCCACGATGCTCGTCACTTTCTTACGCGTACTGAGCATAGTTTTGAGCAATTACTTGGTCGTCATGAGCTAGCCTTTGCAGACCATGCTGTCGATTTTTACCTTGAAGAGGGTGAGGATCCAAACAAAGCGCTTCGACTTGCCCTGTTGAATCTAGACAATCGTGCCACGCTTAGAGCCTTCGAACTCAGCTATGAAGCGGCACAGGCGGCTCGCCAAACTCCGCTGGCTCAAACCTTGGCTGACCGTGCCGCCGTGCAGTGGGGGCATCTACCCGCGTTCGGGTCCTCGGTTCTAAACTCGAATTAACCAAGGACTGACGATGAACCGACGAAGTTTTTTAGTAGGCAGTACCGTTAGTGCAGTCTCTTGCGCACTACCAGTGGGTTTGGGCTTGGTTACAGGGCAGGCGTCTAGCGCAGTGGTGGCGCAGGGCCTTGGCGAACCCTTGTCGGCGCTGTCGGCTTCAAATGAAGCCTTATTCAGACTACACAACTGGGAGACCGACTTTGAGCGCGATGCGTCAAACGAGACTACCGTGACACTCCTTAGCTTGTCAGCAAACTGGAAAGCCACTTGGCTATGACAAGCCTCGCAACTCATGCCAAGATTCACGAACCTGGGGCTCGACGCTCAACAAACTCAAGCATCACCTGCTTTGCCAGTAATCTGCAAATTGCGCACTGTTCTTAGCGGCTTCATCAGCGAGCGAAATTAATCGCCACCTCAGAGAGCGCTTCTGATACAGTATGCGCAAGCATCGCAGTCAATTTTCAGACGACACAAGCCGCCTATCGAGCGCCGCACTGCACAAATAATAAATGAGAGGTCAGCCATGATGAGCCGCCCCAGAATCCTTTGCAATGTTTTTATCTTCATACTCGCGTCATGCCTTGCGGCGATAGCAGGTGCACAACAACAGGCGTCTTCTCGGCCTGTTGTTGAGGCAACGTCTGCTCAAGCGCGCTATCCCAGTAAGCCTATTCGATTCGTTGTTGGTTTTGCCGCGGGTGGCTCAACCGATATGATCTCTAGGATCCTAGGCAAGCGAATGTCAGACATACTCGGGCAGCCAATCACAACAGAAAATAAACCAGGGGCTGATTCTTTAATTGCCTGCGAGCTGGTTGCACGCGCCGAGCCAGACGGCCATACCATTTTGATTACCTCGGGTAGTCACACCATCAATCCAGCCGTCTATCCAGACATAAAAATAGACCCACTTAAAGACTTTTCGCCAATCAGTTTGATTGTGGATGGTCCACAATTTCTGATTGTGAATCCCGCGGTACCTATCCATAACGTTGAGGAGTTAATTGCGTTTGCAAAGAAAAACCCAGGAAGCTTGAATTACGCGACGTCTGCAAGTACGACCTTTCTGCAAATGGCGTTATTTAGGTCGATGGCGGGTATCGAGATGACGTCGATTCCGTATAAGGGTGCAGCGCCCGCCGTCATGTCGATACTCGCAAACGAAACTCAGGTGGCGATTACTGGCATCATCAATTCAATCAGCCAAGTCAAAGCCAACAAAGTACGAGTGCTAGCGGTGACCAGTGAAAAACGCTTTCCGATGTTTCCTGACATACCGACTGTGTCAGAAAAAAGTGTTCCGGGGTATGTCGCCAGCGTCTGGTACGGGATGTTTGCCCCAGCAAACGTGCCGCCTAAAATTATTGCGACACTTTCAAGTACGTTACACCGTGTTCTTCGCGAGCCTGACATTCAGACGCAACTCTTAGAGCTTGGCGTCGACATCGTGACCAATTCACCTGAAGAGTTTGCCGTCTTTCTGCAAAAAGACCTAGAAAAGTGGGCGAAGGTTGCCAAGGAAAGTGGTACGAAATGAACTGCACTGAACCCTTATAAATTTTTGATAACAGACCGGCTGAGGCAACAAGACGTTAATTTACGACCATCGAATTAACGGCTAAACGCCCTAGTCTTTACTGTTACTCTGCAAGCTATGCAGGCTCAAAGATTCTATGTTGAATCACCAGAATGAGGTAAATGGCGACGAACAGTCATAAATATAAAATATTGCCGCACCAAAAATACTAACGAGCTAAAAACTAGCCAACCCGAGGAGATGACATGGATCGTAGAAATGTTTTAAAAGCTTTGAGCACCCTTGCAGGCGGCGCCGTTGTTGGCACCAGCCCCCTACTGACGTCGCGCGCCTGGGCTCAGTCAAGCAAGCCTATTAAACTTGGCTTCATCTCATCACTCACCGGTGCACAAGCCAGCTTAGGTGCACCCATGTTGCTTGGCGCGCAGATCGCCGTCGATCAGGTCAATCAAGCCGGCGGTGTCTTGGGTCGTAAGCTTGAGTTAGAAATTCGCGACGATAAAGCCAAGCCGTCTGACGCGGCCGTTGCAGCACGCGAACTGGCAGGTGCCGGTGTGAATCTGCAATTCGGGGTCGTGTCGAGTACGGTTGCCTTGGCGATCTCTGCCATGCTTGCTCAAGAAAAAGCCGTCTTGATTACCTGCGCTGCGCACTCTGAGAAATTGACTAAAGAAGATTACGTCCGTAATTATTTTCGCGTCACAGACAATCCATACATGCGTGAGCGGGCGTTCGCCAAGATGGCCGCTGAGCGTTATCCGACGGTAGATTCTTGGTCAGGCCTTATTCCAGATCACGAATACGGACGCACAACTTGGGGTTGTTTTGAGGATGGCCTCGCTGAGTTTTATCCCGCAATCGTCAAGAAACAAGCAAAAGTGACTCAGCCCGTTAAGACTCAGTACGGAGCCGCCGACTACCGTACGGCGATTACCGCAGCAATGGGCATCCCCGCGACTGGATTCTTTGTTTCAGTCTACGGTGGCGATGCTGTCACCCTTTACAAACAAGCCGAGCCTTTTGGTTTTTTTAAAAAAGCCAAACTTGTGATTGACTCAGCGAACGAATTTATTGTGGCGCGAGCAATGAAACAGAGTTTTCCAGAAATGTGGGTTGGTACCCATTGGTACTCTGGCGCCTTTGAAGACGTACCCACGAGTAAAGCGCTTTATGCCGAGGCTGCTGCGCGCAGTAAAGAGACCATGATCGATGGGTTTGTTTCAGAAAGTCATGCAGCAGTCATGGCCTACGCGAAAGCGATTCAGGCTGCGGGCAGCACTGACACAGACGCGGTGATCGCAGCGCTCGAAAACGTCACGTTCGATAGCGCCACTGGCCCCAGAAAATTTCGCAAAGAGGATCACCAAGCGATCAAACCTGTGATTATGTACAAAGTACGCGGCTCGGCGACGGCCTCGGTTGGCTACGAAGTCTTAGACTTTATTAAGATTAACGGCGCCGACGTGATTGATCCACCTACACCTGGCAAGGCATTGCAGTTGCGCAAAGTCTGACTGTAGGATTGGCATGGACCAATATGGATTAATGATCCTCAATGGATTGACCTGGGGCATGACGGTCTTTCTGACTGCCGCAGGTCTAAGCCTTGTGTTCGGGATTCTGCATATTCTGAACTTCGCCCATGGCGGCTTTGTGATGCTGGGGGCCTATGTCGCCTACAGCATTCTTGCTCTCTTTGCGGTGAATTCTCTTTGGCTGTTTCTCGGTGTCACCGTAGCGTGTGCTGTCGTGTTGTCGTTATTAGGTGTTTTGGTCGATAAGTTCGTATTCGCCAGACTGCGCTCAGTGAGTGAGTCATATTCGTTGATTGCAACCTACGCCCTACTTTTGCTCTGCCAAGGGTTGGTGAAAGTGATTTGGGGCATCAATTTTCTTAGCGTGCCACCACCCCCTGAGTTAGCGGGCGCCCTTGAGTTGGGCACCACCTTTGTGCCGAGCTACGTTCTCTTTGTCATTTCGGTAGGAGTCCTGACCTTCTTTGGGCTCGACTACCTCGTGCACCGGACTGAAATTGGAAAAACAGTGCAATCTGTGGCGCTTGATCCTTGGATGGCCTCGATTCTGGGCATCAACGTACAACTGGTGTTGATTGGTACTGTCGCTTTAGGTGTCGCCCTTGCCGGCGCAGCGGGTGCCATTCTTTCGGTCAATCAAAGTTTGTCGCCCGATATGGGAAGCACGCTCATCATTCAGGCTTTTGGGGTGATTATTGTGGGCGGTATGGGCAATATAAGAGGCGCGTTTTTAGCTTCGATCTTGCTGGGTGTGATTACAGCCTTTGGTGATCGAATTTTTGCAGAAATCCCGGGTCTATTTTTCTATATCGCCTTGATCGCGATCCTCTTGCTGCGTCCGCAGGGGCTTTTAAAAGGTCTGCGCTAATGCTCACGTCGACTGGCTACAGCAGCACGGTTAAGCGAGACCTTGCTATCGCCGCTTTCGCCTTAGCTGTTTTTTGCAGTGTTCCTGCCTGGGCCGATAAGGGGCTGATTTTTTTAGCCGCAGTCGTCATGATCAAAATTGCCTTTTCACTGAGCTTCAATTTAATTTTTGGCTTGACCGGTTTAGTGAGCTTTGGACACGCCGCTTTTTTCGCAGCGGGTGCCTACACTACCGGGATCCTACTGGCCCGCTTTCAAGAGGTACCTTTTTTGTTGTCGTGGCTTGCCGCTGGGTGCATGGGTGCGTTCGTTGCCCTCGTGGTCGCGGTCGTCGCGCTTAGACGCGCGAGCGGTATTTATTTCGCAATTCTGACCTTGGCCCTGGCAGAACTTGTCCATATCCTGATTTCTAAGTCGACTTTTCTTGGACGAGAAGACGGTTTAACCGGTATCAAACGTCCCAAGCTTGATATCGGGATTCTGAACATTGATCTCGCTGCGGGCAATAACTTATATTTTGTCACCTTGTTACTCACAAGCCTGATTGGGGTTGTTGTTTACTTCATTTGGCATAACCGCATCGGTCGCCTTTTGGCAGGGATTCGACAAGACTCAGAGCGCGTGCGCTTTCTCGGAATCAATGTGCCGGCGTTGAGGTTAATGATTTTTGTTGTAAGCGGCGGCTTGGCTGGCCTGGCGGGTGGCTTATATGCGCCGATGGCGCAATTGCTCACACCAGAAATCTCTCACTGGAGCTACTCAGCGCTCCCGATTCTTTTTTGCCTGGTGGGTGGAGTCTCTTCTTTTTGGGGGCCGATGTTGGGAGCGATTGTTTTTATTGGACTTGAGCATCTCACGCGACACATCACCGGTTTATCTGACCTCATCATTGGTTTGGTGTTACTTGTCGTCGTGTTAGGTTTTCCTGGTGGAATCATTGGTGGGATCGAACGCTTTATCCGCTCTAGAAAGACCGCTACCTCTGCAAACACCGCGAACAAAACTGTCGAAGGCTCGCACCAACCATGACCACTACGCTTCTTAAGCAGTCGCCATGACGACTGATATTCTCAAAGCCGTTGAACTCACCAAAGCCTATGGCCACATTGCAGTGCTGAAGGCGGTATCGCTGACCATGAAGCGTGGTGAAACCCACGCAGTGATTGGCCCAAATGGAGCCGGAAAGACAACATTATTCAAGATCCTCAGTGGCGAAGTCCCTGCAGATCAGGGCACCATTGAGTTCAATGGTCAACGCGTTGAGCACCTGGATGGTTATAAGCGCGTCAGAATGGGCATCGGGCGCACCTTTCAAGTTGCGCGCGTGCTAAATGAAATCACCGTTCTTGAAAATATGCTCATCGCAGTCGAAGCCAAACGTAGGCAGTCGGGTGAAGTCAGTCGCTGGAGTTTTCGCATTCATCCAAGTGATGCCACGCTCGATGAGGCAGCCGCGCAACTCGCGAGTATGAATTTGGAAAGTGTAGCAACGTCAATTGCCGGCTCATTGGCCTATGGTGATCGCAAGCGCCTTGAACTATCGATGAGCCTGGCCCTCGGTCCCGAGTTGTTAATGCTCGACGAACCCATGGCGGGCATGTCACCCTCTGATAGGTTAGCCGCGGTGCAGACGATTCGCAACGTCGCTCGCCAGCAAGCGATGTCCGTACTGTTGACCGAGCACGACATGGATGTGGTCTTCGCCTTGGCCGACCGTGTAACAGTCTTAAACTATGGTGAAGTAATCGCCAGCGGTACACCCGAAGAGGTGCGCGCCAATCAACGTGTACGCGACGTCTACCTCGGGCACGAGGATCAGCATGCTTGAACTTAAAAACTTACAGGCACGCTACGGCGACAGTCTCATCCTTGATGCCATCAATTTAAGGGTGCAGTCAGGGCAAGGGGTCGCGCTGCTCGGTCGTAACGGTGCGGGCAAGACCACTCTCTTAAAAAGTATCGTGGGCGGCGGGCCATCGGTCTCAGGCGAGGTGAATTTCTTGGGACAAGCCCTCAAAGGGCAGGCGACGTATTTGCGTGCGCGGGCCGGTTTAACGCTGGTGCCCGAAGATCGAAGAATATTTACGCATTTAACTGTCAACGAAAACCTCTTGCTAGCAAGACACGCTTGCGCCAAGGATCAGTTGCTTGAGGTTGAACAGGTGTACGAGTGGTTTCCTGCGCTAGCAGAGTTAAAAAATAGAATGGGCAATCAATTGAGCGGTGGACAGCAACAGATTCTTGCCGTTGCGCGTGGGTTGATGCCCAGGCCCAAGTTGATGTTGCTAGATGAACCAACAGAAGGTGTCGCACCGCTCTTAGTCAAACAAATGGCCGAACAGATTAATCGGGCTAGACGCGAACAAGGCTCGGCGTTACTGCTCGCCGAACAGAATCTCTGGTTTTCTCGAAACTGTACCGATTACGTCTACATGATCGACACCGGCCGCATCGTGTTTGAGGGTGACTGGAGCGAGGTTGATCGACATCCTGAAGTGATCAATCGTTATCTGGCACTTTAGCTAGTACCCTGCGCTACGACGATGCCGACACTTCATGCACGAGAGGCTCGACGCTCAAGACACTCAAGCATGACCTGCGCGCATTCTTTAGCGTGCGAAAACGGTAACCCATGGCGGGCATGATTAAACACGTGAAATTCAGAATTTGGTAACTTGCTGTGCATTTCCGCCATTTGATCAACGGCAATAAACGGGCTGCCATCGGCGTGCAGCAGCAGCACAGGCATCTTCACTTCGCCCAATCTGGGGCCAAGATCCGCACCCACCAAAATATCGCGCGCCACGATAATTGATTCGATGGGATGACTGCCTTGCTGTTTTTCGTACCAAGCGCGCTTGGCAGGCGATATCTTGGCATCGTCATGAAACCGCCGAGGCATCAAGCGCTTTGACCATGCCGCGGGGCCCTGTTCTTTTAGTAAGGTATCCCACTCGACAACGTTTTGAATCACACCACCGCGAAACGCAGTGTTGGTGAGGGTTAATGAATGCAACCGGTCAGGATGCTGCAACGAGTATGCCAGCGCAGCAGTGCCCCCAATTGACTCGCCCACCAAATGAAACCTCTGAACACCAACCGTATCGGCGATCAGTGATATATCTTTTATTAATTGAGCAAACGTGAGATCGCCGGCAGGCTTGGCCGTTGATTGGCCAAAACCTCGCATATCAAAACGTGCAATTCGATAATTCAACCCAAGCACCGGCAGCCACTCGGCCCAAATTTCGGTGTTGGCACCGACGCCGTGATGAAAAATAATTGTCTCGGGTTGCTCGACCCACTCAGGGGTCATATCCAAGACGTTGTAATACAACGAGTCGACAAAGCCTTCTGTAAATTGCATACAAATACTCGCTTTAAAAATGGTGCCTGATCTTCAAAATTTTGAGCGCCGTGCTGCGTGAGTCTTATGAGCTTCGTTCGCTCGGTTAGCTCGGTTAGCTCGGTTAGTTCAACATCCGTTGTTTAAAATCCAAAGCTGCGGCACGCAGTGCTTTGCCTAAAATCTTGTAATCAATCGCATGCACAAAAAAATCGATTTGACGATTTTTCCACACTTCGATTTCACTGAGCTCGTTGACGTAGACGCCCACTTTAATCTGCCGAGCTTGCGCAGCAACGATGATACGACTCACCGCCTCTTGAATCGTCGGGTGGGTTAACTGTCCGTGCAGCCCATACGACGAGGCTAAATCCGCAGGTCCCGGCATAATCCAATCGACTTGACTCTCTTCAAGCACCTGTTCGATACGCTCGACACACGTTCGATCTTCAACCAAGCCAACTGACAAGACATTTTTATTTGACTGTGCAGCGGCCTCGGCAAAATTTCTTTGTCCATAGCCCGCGATCTGCACACCAGTGCAAGTTGCTCGAATACCCTCAGGCCAGTATTTCATTGACTGCAACACGCCATGGGCGCGCACGTCGTGCCCAAGATGCGGAATCATCAAACCTTCGACACCCGCATCGAGCAAACGCGAACCATCTGCGTAATTTGCGGCACCGAGCCTGACAAGGGCGTGAATCCCAGCGGCCGCACAGGCCCGCACATGCGTCTGCACAATGCGCAAATCATTGAGCGCATGCTCGGTATCGATAATCACAAAATCGTAGCCGGCCTCGGCATACAACTCAGAGATGTTCGGGTCGCTCGAAAAAATGAAACCGCCTAGCAACGGCCGCTTGGTATGTATTTTTTCTTTTAAGCTGGGCATCGTCATCTTTGGTCAGTGGCCGTTACATGTGCGAAAACATCTTACGGCCTTGAACTGGCATATCTGCCACTAAGATCGTGCCGGTTTTTGACTCGGTAATAAACAGTTGCTTGTTATCTTTGCCACCGTAGGCGCAGTTTGTGACCAACTTACCCGCTGGCGAGTTGATGCGCAGCATTGGCTCGCCCAAGGCGCTAAAGAGCCACACTACACCGAGCCCAACGTGACAGACGGCGAGATTATTCTCAGCGTCAATCGCCATACCATCCGGGCCAAAGCCCCCTGTCATCTGGATCGCCATTCCTACTTTGCTGGTGGTGCCATCTTTCATCAACGGTACACGCCAAACACAGTTGGCGCGGGTCACCGCAAGCATGACAACGTTTTCTTCGCCATTGAGTACCAACCCATTCGGGCTTGGAATGTTACTTAAAATGCAATCGAGTTGTCCGTTGGCCCGTAAGCGATACAGTCGCCCACTGGGGTCATGCAAACCAGTCTGGCCTTGATCGGTAAAGTAAATGTCGCCCTGCGCACCAAAGAACAAGTCGTTCACGCCACGAAAACGCGTTAATAGTGGACGGTCATAAAACGGCTCAATTTTCCCTGTATTGACATCCAACACCATCAGGCCGTTTTTATGATCAGTAATAAACGCGCGACCATCTCGGTGAAATTTCAACCCATTTGGCTCGCCGTCATACTCAACGACTACGCTGATATCGCCACTGGGTGTAATTTTAAATACACGACCGAAAGGGATGTCGGTGACATACAGATTGCCCTGACGGTCAAACGAAGGGCCCTCAATAAAGTGGGGCGTTTCAGCACCATGAAATTGCACATCGGCAAACGCTGAACGCTGGCCCACTTTTGAAAGCTTTTCAGGGATTTTTGCGAAAACGCGCGCCTCTACTGCTGGGGGTGCTGCAAACATGGTTCTTCCCTTGTACGTTTTTTTGGATGTCTGGCCGAGGCGCTGAGCACCTCTTTATTTGTCTCTAGCTGCCTACCGTTTTACTAGTCACCGGTACAGGTGTCAAGCAAGGCTTTTGACGAGCACCGTGAGTGTGCTAACTTGTTAAATAACAAAAATCGGAGGCTGTCATGTCGGGCTTGCAAATCACGCCATCTGCTCAATACCCCTTTGGCTGTCGCATCGAGGGCGTCAACATTCAAGCTGGCGTAGACGAGCAAACCGCGCAGCAAATCAGTGAAGCCCTCAATCAGTATCTTGTGGTCTGCGTCTCAGGCAAGCCTTACGGTTCTGAACAATTGGTCAATTGGGCAAACAAAATTGGTCCTCTTGAAATCAATGTTTCAAAAGCATTTCAAAACAGCCAATATCCACAAGTCATGACTCTGTCGAATGTGCTGGTTGATGGCAAGCCGCAAGGCTTGGCAGACGCAGGGCAAGAGTGGCATACCGATATGTCTTACAACCGCATCTCTGGGCGTGCCACCATCTTGCATGCGCATCAGGTGCCGTTCAAAGATGGGCGAGCCCTAGGCGACACGGCGTTTCGCAGTATGTACGCGGCCTACGAGGCGTTACCTTCAACCCTAAAAGACAAACTTGACTCACTTGAGGCCGTGCACGATTTTGAAAATCTTTGGACACACATGCTGGCGCGACCAGGTTCAATGCGCAAACCTTTTACCGATGCGCAGCGCAAAGAAAAACCGCCAGTTGTCCATCCCGTTGTCTTACGTCACCCATGGACCGGCCGCAAGTGCATTTATGTCAATCGGGGTTTAACCACCAAAATTCTAGGTGTGTCTGAACAAGAGAGTCGCGACTTGCTTGATTTTTTATTT
>CANCMG010000053.1 GCA_947378965.1 Alcaligenaceae bacterium
AACGAGGTGCTGAAGCTGGGTGGCGACACAACGCTTTTGAAAACCTTTGTGCCTGACTGGCAACCTAAACGGCTACGTGAGACGTTGGCGTGGATGATTGAGGCGGCGCAGTCGTTTCCTCCCACTCAGCCATGATGCGCGTGGGGTTCGGTGTCACAGCCCTATGCAAAGGCATTGCAGGGGGCGGCTCTGACGGCATCGGCAACTACACCCTTGAAATGCTGAACCAGTTTGGTGTGCGCGACGATTTGTCGTTGGTGCCGTTTGCGTTTGGGCAGGCGGTGGCGGGCGAGGTTTTACGTAAGTTGGATCGTGCAGCGGTCATGGCCTCTGCCGACAACTCAGGCATCACGCTCGGGCGCTACCCACTGAACGCCGCGTGGTCAGCGGCAACAAGCTTGAATTTTTTTGGCATTGATCACTTAAACCAAAAAGTTGATCTGATCCACGCCACTGATCATTACGTACCAAAATGCAGTCCCGTACCTTTAGTCGCAACTTTGATGGACGCAATCCCGTTGTCGCACCCGCACTGGTCACGCGGCAACCATCGTGGCTTAAAAAACGCACTCTGGATTCGAGCCGCAAACTGGGCCGATCAGATCATTACGATTTCTGAATACTCAAAACTTGAACTCGCAAAGTGGACTGGCATCTCGCCCAACAAGATTAGCGTGATCCCCTTAGGGGTCGACAAGCGTTGGTTTCGTGAAGTGCCCGCTGCTGAGTTTGCGCAAGTGCGCGCGCGCTACGCGTTGCCCGAGCGCTTCTTTATTTCGGTTGGCACCTTGCAACCACGCAAGAATATTGAAGGCGCAATTTTGGCGCATCGCTCAATGCCGCTTGCTGAACGCCAACGCCTACCACTCGTGATCGTTGGTCGTGCGGGCTGGAAGTGCGAAGCTGTGTTGAAAATGATTGATGAAGACACAAGTTCAGGCGCCGTGCGTTGGTTGCAGCATGTGCCAGAGGCAGATTTATTGGCCGTTGTGAAATCAGCAAGCGCGCTGGTGTTTGCCTCGTTAGCCGAAGGCTTTGGCTTGCCCGTGCTTGAAGCCTTTGCGGCACAAGTGCCGGTGGTGACATCGAACACTACGTCTTTGCCTGAGGTAACAGGCGATGCTGCGTTAACAGTTGACCCGCTAGATATTGCAGCACTAAGCTCAGCAATGACGCGTGTGGTTGGTGATGAAGCGCTAGCGAATGATCTGAAGCAGCGCGGACTGCGAAGAGCCCAGGCGTTTAACTGGCAAGCGTGTGCGGCCGCGACGGTTGGTGTGTATCAAGAGGTTGTGAAGCGGTAGAGGTTGGTTTACTGCGTGACTCGACGAGTGCTTTCAATTTTAAAGTGTTATCAATCGCCTTGTCCGCCATTTTAAGATCAATCGTTTGCCCTAGCTCATAGTCGGCCTTTGTGCGCGCACGTTTTATTTGTCTTGCAATCGCAGCGACCTCCCTTGAGATGAAGTGCTTAGGGTCAGCTCGACTAATTGTCGGGTTTTCAAGCTGTTGATACAGCCTTTCATGAACGCCTGCGCGACCACTAACCACAGTACCGGGTTGGCTCAACGTCGCATGAAATTCTTTCGCTAAATGAAATGCCGCATAATAGGAACGTCCGATGGCGCAACGTCTTGCGACCTCGTTTGCATTGGCCGTATTCAAAGCTTGAGAGAACTCAATTAGCTGCTTTGGCGTAATACTCATCTGCGCTGGGTTCCTGTAAAACTAAAGTCAATGCACGCCGGCATTTTTTCGAAGCGCTCGATAACGCGGTGAATGAACTCAAAGCTCATATCTGAAGCCTCACCCGGGGATACGGGCACCCGCCATTCTATGGAAACGAAGTGCTCATCGTATGGGCCGTCATAGATAAATTGATCCTTTTCGAAATGCTCGCAGCACATTAGGCGGCGCTCACGCAAAATTTCGCCCGCATCGTCAAGTATTTGACCGACTATTTCATCGGTGACATTAGCTTCTTGAAAAATCTTTTGGATCCGTTTGGCGCCTTCAACATGTTTTGCTGACAGCTCAGCAATTTTCATGGTCTGTGCCGCTGCATAGAAGTCGTTTAACGGTGTAATCGCCATCGAAAAAAAACCAAGGCTGTCGATGCACGTCAGCCAACCCAACTCTGGGCGGGCAGCCCTAGCAAACTCTTTTTGTGCTTCAGAGATGTACCCTAGGTTAATCAATGCTCCGCAGTAGGCGGCAGCGGTACGCGGCGAGCGATCGAGTTGAGCGGCGCAAGAAAAATTATGCCGCATCTCAGCTTCGTTGCCGCAGATTTGATGAATAGCACCCAAGGTGATGAAGCGCTCGATCGCCTGATATGCATCACCCGTGATTTTTTGTGCCTCGCAAATTAAGCGACGCACTTCAAAACTACTTGGGTCAAGATACGGCCCGCCCGCTTTGACGCGCGCGTTAACTTGAGAAAGAATTTGTGAGCACTGAGTTTTGGGTTGAGTCGACATGGGGTGTGGATGCTGAACGCGATTCACCATTGCGGCGGGGAGACGCAGTGAAACATATTCGACGGGTGACTTTAACGGCTCAAGCGGTCAACGGAATGTTTTTTACACTCTGTTACAAAAAGCTCAGGTCTTTGGCGCCAACAACTCGCCATAAGCCGTCATATATTTCTGCGCCATGGTCGCAGCCTTAAACGTCTCTTGATACCTGATCAGCGCCTGTTGCCCCCACACCTGCACTTGTTCAGGCTGTTGCCAAAACGTATCCAAGGCCTGCCCAAAACTTTTCGCGTCTGACGGCGGCACCACCAACCCTGTCACGCCATCATTGTTGACATAGCTCGTGCCTGTACCAATCTCACAGGTAATCATCGGCGTACCCTGTTGGGCGGCTTCGGCCAACACGATGCCAAAGGCCTCTGAAGGCATATGTGACGGGAAAACAAAGCCATACGCGGCGCGCATCAGGCTGCGTTTTTCGTCGTTAGTGACTTCGGGGACGAAGTGCAGGTTAGTTAAACCTAGTTGTTTAGCTTGGGCAACCAAGGCGTCATGCTGATCGCCGCGGCCCACGATCACGGTGGGGTAGTCGCGGCCTTTCAGGGCCTCGAGCAAAACGTGTAAACCTTTGTAATAACGCAACGCCCCCAAAAACAAAAAGAATCTTGGGCCAAACTGTGTGCGCCAGGCTTGTACTTCGGGGTCGGTTTCGGCGTGCGCTTCAAAGTGCTGAATGCCGTAGGTAATCAGGCGAACCTTGTCTTTATGCTTTTGCAGCACCGGGCTCGATTGCATGATGCCGGGCGAGGCGGCGTAGATCTTGCTCATCTTGCCCAGATAAAAATCACGCAAGGGCGCGTAGAGCTTATTGAGCTGCACCTGGTTGACCACATCAGAGTGATAACTAAGCAGGCTAGGCTTTTTAACGCCCGACAGCACATAGCAAAGGTCAGCGTACGGCCACGGAAAATGCATATGCAACACGTCGGCCCAGGCAGCTTCTTTTTTGAAATTGGCCAACAAACTGAGTGAAAAACCCGTTGAGGCCACATACAAGTCACGCTTGTAGCGAACGATTTGATAACCCTCGGGCGATACATCTGTGCGAGGATTGCCGGGAGTCAGCACTAACACCTTGTTCTCAACACCTAGCGGTGTGGTGTGGCTGGCGATGGTATGAACCACCTGCTCAATGCCACCATAGGTGTCCGGAAAAAACGTCTTTAAGACGTGCAGCACGCGCATTTATCCGCGCCGCTTCTTTTGTAAGACCATCCATTTTGGCATTCTGAACAGCACCAAGGTGCGGTACAAAAGCACATAACTTGTGGCAAACAAGACGGTGCAGATGATCAGTGGGATTTCGTGCTGCCAAAACAACACGGCCGGAATAATCGCCAATGAAGACAATACCCACAGATAGGGCGAGGTCATGGCATTGCGTTCGGTGATGAGGCGGGCCTCGGTTGAGCCAACAGCCCAGCGCACCAGGCGCTTGTACACCAACATATGCAAATGCACGCCGTCAGGAGCACCCGGCGACTTGCCACGTACGAATTTTTTACGATAGATTGAAAATAGGGTTTCGAAAACGGGGTAAATGCACAGAAGCAGCGGAAACCAGGCCGAGACCTGAGGATGACGCGCCAACATCACGACCGACAGGGTACCAATCATGAACCCAATAAAGTAAGCCCCTCCATCACCTAAAAAGATCAGGCCACGGGGGTAGTTCCAGATCAAAAAGCCGCCAATCGCGCCCAGCATCCCTACCGACGCGACCAAAATCAGACGATCGCCAAGGTAAAAGGATACATAGCCTAAGCCCGCCAAAATCATGGCGGACACCACCGCGGCCAGCCCGTTATAACCATCGATGATATTGATGGCATTGGCAGCACCAGCGATGGTGACTGAGGTAAAAACCAAGGATACGGCGGCGATTTTTAAGAGCGAGTCGAACCCGATCACATCAATGCGGGTAACCGCAGCCCCAAACCACCAATACACCAAGGCACCACTCACAATCGCAAGCAACAACCTGACCGATACGCGGGCGTTTCTGAATAAGTCTTCACACAGTCCGCCCAAAAACACTGGCATGGCGCAGGCAAACAACACCAGCAAATCACGCACAATCTCAGGATCACGCTGGTACGCAACAGCGCAAACTGGGATCATGCCTAGTAAAAGCGAGATGCCGCCCACGCGTGGCACCGGATTGGCGTGATACTTTTGCACCCCAGTCGTGTCAGAATCAACCCCTAAGCCCGAGCGCAAACGGCCGTGTCTCACCAAAAATAGTGAAACCACCAGCGACACCAGAAAAGCGCTCAACACATAGGCCATGCAGGGCCAAACCTTTAACGTTTAGTCATTGGGGGGATTTTACCCTTAGGTGTGGATCAGGGCGCTCGGGATAAACGGGAGCCCTTTAATTGAATAACTTTGGCAACATTATGAGCAAAAAACCTTTTGAAATTTCACGCGGCCAGAATGGTGGCCCTTCCAAGACCGTTACCTTAAATAAACCAGTCCCTACTTGCCGAAACAATTGGCATTTGAGCTCAATAGCGATCGCTAAGGCGGGCGAGGATCAGCTTGTTATGGGTGAATTTGCCAACGAGGCTGACAGCATTCTAGTTTGGTGAAAAGCCATCCTAGCTGCTGGGCGGAGGCCATTGTTTAGCGATGCCCTGAGCTAAAAACCATACTGACTCGATCACCATTAAGCCCAGTGATATCTACCGTTAACCTCACTGAGTGATACTAACGGTAGATATCAATACAAAAACTACTGTGGTTACGCTGTACATTCCAAACTAAACATCAATCGCGCTAACCGCCCCTGATCTGGCCCTGAGTTCGAATTTTTGGATTTTGCCGGTTGAGGTTTTGGGCAATTCACCGAACTCGATCGCGCCGGGCACTTTGAAGCCGGCGAGGTGTTGTTTGCAGTGTTTGATCAACTCTTCGGCCGAGGTTTGCGCGCCGGGCTTGAGCTCGATAAACGCGCAGGGGGTTTCGCCCCACTTGGGGTGCGGTTTGGCCACCACTGCAACAGCCATAATGGCGGGGTGTTTGTATAAGACGTCTTCGATTTCGATGCTCGAGATGTTTTCACCGCCCGAAATAATGACGTCTTTACTACGGTCTTTAATCTTGATATAGCCATCTGGATAGCGCACCCCTAGGTCACCGGTGTGAAACCAGCCGCCGGCAAAGGCGGCTTCGGTGGCTTTGGGGTTGCCGAGATAGCCTTTCATGCAGATGTTGCCACGCAAGACGATCTCGCCGATGGTTTGTCCATCGCGTGGCACGGGTTCGTTGGTTTCAGGGTTGACGACATCGGCCCCGCCTTGCAGGTGATAGCGCACGCCTTGGCGGGCGTGATACACCGCGCGTTCGGCGGCTGGCAAGGTATCCCATTCTTGCTGCGGGGCGCACACGGTGCAGGGGCCATAAACTTCAGTCAGGCCATACACGTGGGTGAGGGTGATGCCGAGTGCGTCCATCGCTTCGATGAGGGTGGCTGAGGGTGCAGCGCCTGCGACCATGCCTTTGACGCGGCTGCCGTTGAGCTTGCTCATGCCGTCTTGTTTAAGCGCCTCAGGGGCGTTGACGAGCATGCTGTGCACGATCGGGGCGCCACAATAGTGTGTGACACCATAATCGCGGATTGCACCAAACACCCCTTCGGGCGTGACGCGGCGCAAGCACACGTTGACCCCGGCGCGCGCTGCAATCGCCCACGGAAAGCACCAACCGTTGCAATGAAACATCGGCAAGGTCCACAAGTACACGGGGTGCGTAGGCAGATCCCATTCAAGGATGTTGCTGATGGCGTTCATGTAGGCGCCACGGTGGTGATAGACCACGCCTTTAGGCTCGCCGGTGGTGCCCGAGGTGTAGTTCAGCGCGATGGCATCCCACTCGTCGCCTTGAAACGTAATGGGGTCCTTTTGGTGAAGCGAGCTTGCCCCGCTTAACGATGCCTTCGCGGCTGAGGCCGGTTGGGTCGTGTGCGACGATGAAACAGCTTGGGTTGAACTTAGTTGAAGCGCTGACTCAGTCGGTGCATTCTTTTGCTGAGCGCTGGCTTGACCCGCCAGCAACGCCTCGTATTCATACAAGCCAATGCACTCACCCGCGCCGTCATACTCGCTGTCGTCGACATCGATCACAATCGGTTTAACGTTGGCATTTAAGATCGCCTCTTTCATCACCTTGCTAAATTCGCGATCAACGATCACAACCTTGGCCTGACCGTGATTCAACATATAGGTCAAGCTCGCAGCATCTAACCGAGTGTTGAGCGCATTGAGCACCGCCCCCAACACCGGCACACCAAAGTGGCATTCGAGCATCTCGGGGATATTGGGCAGCATCGCCGTCACCGTGTCACCTTTTTGCACGCCTAACGCGCACAGCGCGTGGGCGAGTTGTTGCGCACGTTGATAGGTCTGCAACCAGGTGCGGCGGATCTTGCCATGCACAACTGCCAAGCGGTCTGGGTAAACCTCTGCGGCTCGTAGCAAAAAATCGACCGGGCTGAGCGCAGCGTAATTAGCGGCTGTTTTTGGGAGGTTTTGTTCGTAGATGTTCATGGTTGATTCTTAATCAAAATTCAGTGCTACTGGATTGAACAACAGCCAACTTGCGCGAGCCTTGCAAAAAATTGCACTAGGCAGTCTTCAGCATCGACTCATAATCTTCATACACCCTAAACGCCATCTCATGCTCGGCGCACAAGCGTTTTTCAAACGTACGGATCTCGTCACTAATGCCAACACCGCGAAACCCACCGCGTAACGCTTGCGCATCGACATCTTTGTACGCAATGCGCCAGGCTTCAGGCAAGGCCTGCGCCTGAGGCAAAGACAGCCATAGTCTGAGCAAATGACGACGGCGCTCGGGCTCGGGGTAATCTTCATATTCAGTGCGCGCATGCAAGGTAACGTGGTTATTCACAAACTGAATGTCGCCCGGCTCAAGCTCCATATGAAAACAAATATCGGGCCGCGCAAGCAAGGCATCAAACAGATTAAGCGCCTCGGTTTGCTGCGCGGTTAAACGCGGTACCTCTTCAAACGTAATTTGCGCACCGGTGATGTGATTGCGAATATGGCGGCAAGCAAAGCGGCCATTTTTTTCGCCCACGATCGAAGCCAAATAATACGGAGGCTCTTCGGCCGCGTGCTCACCCTGGCGACTGAAATAAAACGGTTCGGTTAACAACGCCGCCAAATCGGGGCGTTGCTTTTTTATTTCGGTATACGCAGTCAACGAGCTCGATAGCAAACTAGTACCACCGCTTTTGGCTGTTTGTAGACACATCAAGCCGACGATATCGCTACCGTCTGCATGAAAATCTAATTTTGAATTGGTGTTGTAGCCACGCCCCGTGCCGCCACGGTAGGTACCGCCTGTGTTGGTCACATCAGACACGTACTGACTTTGCTTGCCCTGTGGCCGTGGCACGCCACAACAGAGGCCCAAGCACCAGAACAAGGTACGCAAGTCGGCTTTGCTCCAGTTCGCAACCGGAAACCCGCGCACCAAGCACAAACCATAACCAGTTTGTGTTGCCTGCATCACTTCAGTGAGTAGCGCACGCGTGCAATCGGTTAATTCAAAATCAGCTGCTGCTAATTCAAATTCTGCTTTACCTAACGCAAGCACCTGACGCAAACTATTTTCAAGATCGGTAATTTCGTGCGCGGTGAGCAGGCGAATCCAAGAAGAGTCTTGCTCAAGCTCTGCCCGTACCCAACCTTTAGGGGCCGGCAATTTATTTGACAACTTTACAACTGACATCTTTGCTCCTACTACTGCGTCTATGTATAGTTACTTTTTACTTTTTACTTTTTACTTTTTACTTTGACTGCTGGATATCGAACCGCTGCGACACATCTTAATGTCAACACGAAATCTGTACGCAGCGACCTCGATCAATGTCTATCCACACTCTTGCTACTGCAAAGCCACTGATTTTAGTCAGCCGCCCGCAGACCATTCATATTTCTCGTTTAATCACCCTGCAAATTAATCTTCTTAGCCAAGTCCTGTAAAAACGCGGCTTCTTTTTTAATGCGCTCGTTAAACTCATCAACCGGCTGCGCCACAGGCCAGGCGGCTTGATCAGCCAACGCGGCTTTCATGTCAGGCGACATCGCAACCTGATGCACCGCTTTTTGCATAGCATTCAAAATTGCCTTGGGCGTTTTTGATGGCGCGTACATCGCATAGCTTTGCGTGATCTCAAAATCTTTGACACCGGCCTCTTGCATTGTGGGCACGTTGGGTACCGCAGCCGAGCGCTGTGCACTGGTCACAGCAAGCGGTGTCAGGCGACCACTATCCATAAAATTACGCGCAGTCAAAATACTGGTGATGCCAACGGTGGTCACACCAGACACCACATCTGTCATTAGGGGCGCACCACCTTTGTAGGACACGCTCACCATGTCAAGTTTTTCGGCGTTGGCATACATGGCACCCACCAGCTTGGTCATGTTTTCTGAGCTGCCGTACGAATACGCGCCAGTCTTAGCGCGCATCGCTTGCGTAAACTCGGCCATGGTTTTAGCCGGAAACTGCGACGACGTCACAAAGATCAACGGCGAATCAGCCACCACCGTCACACCAATCAAATCCTTGAAAGTGTCGTACGGCATGTTCTTAGTGACGATCGGGTTGATCAGATGGGTCGATACCACCACCACATAGGTATGCCCATCAGGCTCGGATTTTGCGACCAGGTCAGTGCCAATAATACCGTTAGCGCCCGGCTTGTTTTCGACGATGACGTTCTGTTTTAAAACAGGCCCCAGGCCCTGCGCCAAACGCCGCGAAATAATATCGGTACCACCGCCAGGTGAATACGGCACGATGATTCGTACGGGCTTGGTTGGCCACTCTGCGGTTTGCGCCTGCGCGGTGGCGCCTAAACCGATCCCTGCAAATACTAAGCTGGCGGCAAACACCGCGGCAAATCCAGTCTGCTCTTTTTTAACCAACTCAACACAATTTGTAACTGTTTTCACTTCAGTCTCCTGTCGCCGCAACGCTGGCGGCTTGATTTTAATTTCTGACTTTCACTCTGGTGCGGCGGCGACCCAAGCTTCATTTTTTCACCTCAACCCACTTTACATGCAGGACCGAGCCAAAATTTTTCACTTCCATCCTTAGTCTCTACGCCACCGGTGGTTTGACTTTGCTTTTTTTTCACCAGTCTTCGGTCTGTACAACACCACTTCCCGACACCAAAGGATATTGTCCACGAAGTCGCCCCGCTCGGGAGTGCTATCCTTGCTTTATTAGCGTTAACCCCTAAGTTGCCTTATGCAGCACCTCGACCCAACGAAATCGTCAACACCACTGAGCGCAAGCGACTCAACCGCCGCAGAGGGTGCGCCACCCTCGACGCCACTTTCGACAACAGCCGAGCAAGTCGCGCCAAAGTCGCGCCGCGAGTTATTGCTGGCGATGTCGGGCATCGCGGCCTCGGCCGTGGTGGTGGCGTTTGACTCGACCATTGTTAGCACCTCGTTGCCTGAAGTGGCGCAGGCGCTTGATGGGATCGGTGTCTACGCTTGGGTAGGCACAGGGTATTTTTTAGCCTCGGCGGTCAGCATCATGATTTTTGGACGGCTCGGTGACTTATTTGGTCGCAAGCCCCTGCTACTGACTGCCTTAGCCATTGTCACCATCACCTCGGTGCTATGCGGGGTGGCCCAATCCATGGAGCAACTGATCTGCTTTAGGGTGTTTCAAGGCCTCGGGGGCGGCATGATGATGGCAACCGCTTTTGCCGCGCCAGCCGATCTGTTTCCGGATCCACGCGTACGAGTGCGTTGGATGGTCTTAATTTCTTCGAGTTTTGCGGTGGCAAGCGGCTTGGGGCCTGTGCTTGGAGGTGCGGTCACAGAGGCCTTAGGCTGGCGGGCTGCTTTTTTTATCACGCCGGTGGCTGCGCTGACGGCGCTCTACTCGACTTGGCGGTTTTTTCCGGCGATTCAATCAACCCGCACCAGCAAACCGAGTTTAGATTGGCTAGGCGCCTTTGTGCTTGTCATTGCGGTCGGCGCACCCTTGACGGGTATCGGGCGGCTGTCTGCCGCCACAACAGGCACAGAACAGCTATGGGCTCTTGGCATCATCGCCCTCGGTTTGGCTGCCGTGGCACTCTTAATCCCGGTCGAGCGCCGCGCCACCACGCCGATTTTTCCGTTACGTATTTTGCGCTCGCGCGAAGCGAAACTGCTCAACATGGCGGGTATCATGGCCGGGGCTGTCATGTTTATTTTGATTTTTTATATGCCGCTGCTGCTGCAAGATGAATTTAACTTTTCGCCTACCTACGCGGGTCTGCTGTTAACACCCTTAGTGGCGGTGATGCCTCTGGGCAGCATTATCAATGGACGCTTGTTTCCACGCCTGCGTGAGCCTGCCCGCCTCATGATTTTTGGTAGCGTGCTGCTGGGCGTGGGGTGCTTGCTCACGCAAACGTTTGCGGCCAACAGCCCAGCTTGGTGGGTTTTGCTAACAATGTCGACCTGCGGCGCCGGTCTTGGCTTTTTGCTGCCAAACTTCACACTGTTTATGCAGATGCTGGCCGAACAGCGCGATGTGGGGGTGGCCTCAGCGTTGATTCAGACCACCCGAGCCTTTGGCGGTGCTGTGGGGACTGCCTTAGTGGGCATCGCCGTTGCAAAGCTTTCAGTCACGATGGGGGTCAGGTTTGGTTTAGTGTTTTGCGTCTTATTGTGTGGTTTGATCGGTTGGGTCTGCTCGCAGATCCATATTAAAAACGTCACGAGATAGGCTAGTATCCACTTTATTCGCCGTTTTATACGCTTGGGCTGAATTTTGACCGCATCTCTTTACTACCCTTTCAAAACACGCCTTGCCACGTTGTTAGTGGCGGCGTTAATCGCCCTGATGCCGCTCAATCTGCTGACCAATTTGGGTCAGGCCAGTGGCGTGTTTTATGCCTTGGCGGTGCTTTGCCTGGCGATCTGTTTGTTACGGGTTGGTGGGTTGAGCGCCACGCTTGCCGATCTGAAAGAATACCGGGTCTTAGCCGGCGCCTTATTCTTTTCAGTGTGTGTCATTGCAATCGCCGCGTTGCGCACTGGCATGCGCCTTGACACCGAGTTCGAACGGGCGCTGCGTGTCAGCCTTGGCACCTTTGTCATATTGGGGGCTTGCTTGGCGCTGATCCCGCAGTGGCTGCGGCAAGCGGCTTGGGGCTTGGTTGCTACGACTTGGGTGTCTGCAGGCTACGCCGTTTGGCTGTCATGGGCGAGCGACCAACGCCCTGACAATTTACCCCAATTCAATGCCGTGTCATATGGTGATTTGTTGCTGCTGATGACAGTATTGGCGACCTTCTCACTCAGTTGGCGGCTGACTCGTTTTCGTAAAACTGAGATTGCCCTAAAAATACTCACGCTAGTGATGGGCTTGCTTGGTTTTATGGCAACCCAAACTCGCGGCGGTTGGCTAGCCGTGCCGTTTTTTATTGTGATCGGGCTAGTCTTGGTCAGCGGCAAAGCGAGCCCGCGTAAGCTGGTCGTACCCGCCCTCATCGCCATGCTGATCGCCACGGCAGTCTTCGCTTCAAGCTCGGTCATGCGCCAGCGGTTTCAAGACACGATCACCCAAACTGCGGAGTGTTTAGAAAACCCCTTAGCCATTTCTTCAGAATGTGGTCGGATACAACTGTGGCATGTGTCGTGGTTAATGTTCAAGGCTGATCCACTGTTTGGCAGCGGCTCGACCCAAAGCTTCAGGCCGATGCTTGAAGAATATTGGCACCGAGGCATCGTCTCTGACTTTACCCGTGCCCAAGGCTTTGGCGAGCCTCACAGCGACATCATGTTCAGCTTAGCTAGCCATGGCTTACTAGGATTAGCGGCCTTGCTGTTGATGTACTTTACGCCCGCCTGGATCTTTGCCAGAAGGCTCTCGGCACAAGTCGCAGCGCCGGCACGCGTCGCCGCTGCGATGGGCTTAGTCGTATGCGTAGGGCTTTTTGTGTTTGGCTGGACTGAACTCATTTTGCGCACCCTTCGTACGCTTAGCTTTTACGCGATGAGTATCGCCTGGTTACTAGCACTTTCAGACGAACGCTTCTTGAAGCGAAGTTAAAGTGAAGTGATGGCGAAGTTAAAGCGGATATCGACCGCCTCAAGCTAGGTCACGGTGATTTGATGCTTCGCACGCAACGCTTACTTGTTTGTTGAGCTCGTTACGCTTGTTTGATTGTTGAATTCGCAACGCTTGTTTGATTGTTGAGCTCGCTACGCTTGCTGTTGAAAGCGCCAACTACTTTCACACATCTCTTTTAAGTCGCGCGTGGCACGCCAACCCAGCTGTTTTGCCGAAAAATCAACGCTGGCATAGCAACTGGCAATATCGCCGGCGCGACGCGGTGCAACGCTGAAGGGTACCGGCTTGCCGCTTGCGGCCTCAAAGGCCTTGATCATCTCAAGCACGCTGTAGCCGCGACCGGTACCTAGATTAAACGTATGCAAACCGCTCTGTTGGGTTAGAAACTTGAGTGCGGCAAGGTGGCCTTCGGCCAAATCCATCACATGAATATAGTCGCGTACGCCCGTGCCGTCAGGGGTATCGTAATCGTTACCAAAGACCTTCAGTTGCGGCAATTTACCAACGGCCACTTGTGCAATAAAAGGCATCAAATTGTTTGGGATGCCGTTTGGATTTTCGCCGAGCAAGCCCGAAGCATGCGCCCCCACCGGATTGAAATATCGTAGGGTCGCGATATGCCATGAGGGGTCAGACGCAATGAGATCTGACAAAATCTCTTCAATGTGCAACTTGCTACGGCCATACGGGTTGGTCGCACTGGTGGGGTGCGCTTCGTCGATCGGTAAATATTTTGGGTCGCCATACACCGTGGCGCTTGAACTAAACACCAGCGTTTTGCACTGTGCTGCCTGCATGGCTTGCAACAGGCTGATCGCGCCTTGTACGTTATTGGCGTAATACTCGACCGGTTTTGACACCGACTCGCCCACGGCTTTAAGGCCAGCAAAGTGAATCACGGCGTTGATCTGTTGCTCGGTCAGCGTACGCTGCAACAGTGCGGTGTCACGCACATCGCCTTCGATGGTTGTGACAGGCGCGCCCAAGACTTGCTCGAGTCGCTTAAGCGCACCACGATCGCTATTGCTGAAATTATCGTACACCACCACGCGATGGCCAGCCTCAGACAGGGCTACGGCCGTGTGATTGCCAATAAAGCCGGCGCCACCGGTTAATAAAACATTCATCTTATGTCAGCTGAGCCCATGAAACGCCTAATTTAAAAAATCTTTGAGCCACCATACTAACCGCCCCAAAGCGGTTATAACAAGTAGAGCTCTTAGAAGAATGATGCAAGGCGCCATTAGTAAACGCAAAACAGTCAAGCACTTGGTTACTTTTACTAACAATTTGACTTGTGTCGTTTTTTGACTTTAGGGGGTGCCGAGGGATTGAATTGCGCGCAGCCATGCCGCAGACTCTCTGTATTGGTGCCACGGGCACTTCACTCATCCGAGCATGACCGCTATGCACCGCTTTAATACGCTAACGTACTGCCAAGACCTTGAGCGCGCCGGTATGTCACGGCAGCTTGCCGAGGTACAAGCCCTGGCTTTAAATGCGGTACTAGACCGCTCGGTTGATGACTTTGCGACTAAAACTGATCTGGCACAGGGGCTGGCCGCTTTAGACAAAGAAATTCGCCTGACGAAAAGCGATCTGTCCGCTGCTGTCGGCGTCCTTGAAAAAGAAATACTCCTGACGAAAAGCGACCTGTCCGCTGCTGTCATCACCCTAGAAAGGAAAATCCACGAAACCAAGAGTGATCTTTCGGGTGCCGTCACAACTCTCGAAAAGAAAATTGTTGAGTCTGAAGCTCGCCTTGAGAAAGAACTTCACCGCTCAATCGCGCCCATTGAAAAGGACATATCAAATCTTTACGCGGATAACAAAATTTTTAAATGGTGCTTTGGGATCATGATTCCAATTTTGCTAACACTGATGATCCCTGTGGTGCAAGGTTTGTATAAGCAATTCGTGCTTGGACAAGGTTAAGTCGTGCCCATCATCCACTCACACCTTCGCTTCAAAGCAGGCAACGCCGTCACCTTGCTCGAAAACGGTGTGCAATTGTTTCCGGCACTTTGTGAAGCCTTCGACCGAGCCACGCGCAGTATTCAGGTTGAGACCTATATCTTGCGACTTGATGCGGCTGGCACGCAGATTTTGCATCATTTAAAACTGGCGGCGCTGCGCGGCGTGAGGGTGCGGGTCATGCTAGATGGGTTTGGTAGTGCTCAAGACGAACAACTGATTCAGGCTGAACTACTGTCGGTCGGTGCACAGTGTCGCATCTATCGGCCAGAGCCCAGACAATTCACGTTTAAATCTTTTGACTTTAAGCGTCTTCGACGTTTGCATCGCAAAATCGTTGTGGTCGATTCACGCGTCGCCTTTATTGGTGGCGTTAATTTTGAAGACGATTATTTGACGCACAATCCGCTTAGCCGAGCCAATGACCCGCGCTTTGATTACGCCGTGCAAATCACTGGCCCTCTGGTCGCCGAGGTGGTGCATGCACAAGATCTTTTGTGGCTACGCCTAAACTGGCGTCTGTTACTCAGGGCGCCACGCACCTGGCGTCATTTACGTTTTAGGCATCGGCGCCATCGCGCCGCCTTGCACCCTACCGCGGGTAGCGTCCAAGCCGCCCTCGTGTTGCGCGATAATCTGCGACATCGCAAGTCAATTGAAGCCGCCTACCTCGAGGGTATCACCCAGGCACAGCACACCATCATTATCGCCAACGCGTATTTTTTACCTGGTCGAAAACTTCGGCACGCCCTCATCGAGGCGGCGCAACGTGGCGTGAAAGTCAAGCTTCTGCTGCAGGGCAAAGTCGAATATCGCATGCAATATCACGCAACTCGCTGGATCTACGATCAGTTTTTAGGCGCGGGGATTGAGATCTATGAATACCTGCCGAGTTTTTTGCATGCGAAGGTGGCCGTGCTGGATGACGTGTCGACGGTAGGATCCTCAAATCTTGATCCCTTTAGCCTATTGCTTGCACGCGAAGCAAACGTATTGATTGCTGATGCGGCTTTCACACAAACACTGCGTCAGTCTCTTCAGGCAGCGATCGTGCACGGTAGCAAAGTGATTGAACACACGCTGTACGCACATCGCCCGGTGCTAACGCGTCTGACAGATGGTTTGGCATACTTACTGTTGAGGGTCGGGGTGGCCTTGACTGGCAAGGGCGGCGACTACTAATGAATGAAGCGCTTGAATGACACGATCAGCTGATGCAATTGCCTCAAAAAATTACCTGAAACGACCACCTCAACAAGTCACCTCGCACCATCAATCAAAAAGCGCGATGCTCGACGCTAAGCTACGGTAACTCAAGCTCGGCAAAGATCGGCGCATGATCCGATAACTGCGACCACGGCCTGCCACGCAACACGCGGGCATTACGCACCGCAAAGCCACGTTGATAAATACGATCAAGGCGCAACCACGGAAACGCACTAGGAAACGTGCGAGGCGGGGGCGTGGGGCTATAGGCGCCCTCCATCGACAGCTGATTTTGGCGCAGCGCCTCACGGCGAAACAGATTGGCGCGTATCTCTGAGGGGCTATCGCCACGCCAGACACCGCGCAGTTGATGCATCGATTCGCGCAGCTTGGGCATGACGCCTCGAGTACGTGGTGCATTGGCAAACACCTCGTAAACGCCAAGTTGTTGCACAAACAAGGGGGCGAGTCGATCTTTCCAATCGTTAAAATCACCCGCGATCAACATGGGGGCATTGTCAGGCACCATGCGCTTAATGCGCTCGGCCATCACTTCGATCTGGCGTACGCGACCGCCAGCAAATAACCCTAAGTGCACGACAAAGCAATGCACTTCACGCTCGTTGACCTTGATCACCCCATGCAACAAGCCGCGCTGCTCTAAGCGATGATCTGAAATATCTTGATTTTCAAAGCTAACGATTGAATGACGCGACAACAAGGCGTTGCCATGATCGCTTTGGCTTTTAATAGCATTACAGCCGTAGGCAACCTCCATATGCAAGGCTGCCGCCAACGACTCGTGCTGAGCGTGCAAGCGACCATGGCGGTCGTTACGCCCTTGCACTTCTTGCAAAAATAATAGATCGGGTCGCAGGCCGTGCAACCCGAGTCGCAAATCCACCATTGAGTCGCGCCCAGAAAGTGAGCGACCCTTATGGATGTTATAGCTAACGACTCGAAGCAACGACATGTTGGTCGATGCTGCCGCGTGCGGCAGACATCGCCTATTTAGTGTTTAAGCGAGTACGTCATAAAAACATGACGAACTAGACATCAAAAGCGTACTAAACAACAACCAAAACTATTCAGCTTGATAACCTTACGCTGCCGTATCTCTTTACGCTTTAACTTCTGGCTGACGCAAGCGGATATGCAGTTCGCGCAATTGCTTTTCGTCAACGGGCGAAGGCGCTTGAGTGAGCAAGCACTGCGCGCGTTGGGTTTTTGGAAACGCAATCACATCGCGAATCGACTCGGCACCAGTCATCATGGTGACGATGCGATCCAAGCCAAAGGCGATACCGCCGTGAGGTGGCGCACCATATTGCAAGGCATCGAGCAAGAAGCCAAATTTGAGTTGTGCTTCTTCGGCGTCAATCTTGAGTGCACGAAACACTTTGCTCTGGATTTCTTCGCGATGAATACGCACTGAACCGCCGCCGATCTCCCAGCCGTTCAGCACCATGTCATACGCTTTAGCTGTTGCCTTTGAAGGATCGGTACTGAGCAGATCTTCGTGGCCATCTTTGGGGCTGGTAAAGGGGTGATGCGCGGCGACGTAACGATCGGCCTCTTCGTCGTATTCGAACATCGGAAAATCAACCACCCAAAGTGGCTTCCAGACAGCTTCGAACAAATCGTTGGTACGGCCAAACTCGCTGTGACCGATTTTGACGCGCAACGCACCGATGGCGTCGTTCACGACCTTGGCGCGATCGGCACCAAAGAAAATCAAATCACCATCTTGCGCGCCTGTGCGCTTGATCATTTCGGCAAGCGCCGCATCATGCAAGTTTTTAACGATCGGTGACTGCAAGCCATCACGGCCTTTGGCCACTTCGTTGACTTTGATCCAAGCCAAACCTTTTGCGCCATAGATCGACACAAACTTGGTGTAACTGTCGATTTCACTGCGCGAGATGATGCCACCTTTTGGCACGCGCAAGCCTACAACGCGACTGCCTTCGGTGGTAGCTGCTTGTGCAAACACTTTGAAGTCGACGTCTTTCATGACGTCGGTCAGATCGGTGAACTCGAGCTTGACGCGCAGATCAGGTTTGTCTGAACCATACAAACGCATGGCTTCGTTGTAGGGCATGATCGGAAACGGATTGGCCAGCTCAACGTTTTGCACGGCTTTGAACACATGGCGGATCATGTCTTCAAAAATCGCACGAATTTCTGTTTCGTTTAAGAACGATGTTTCGCAATCGATCTGGGTAAATTCGGGCTGACGATCAGCGCGCAAATCCTCGTCACGAAAGCATTTGGTGATTTGATAATAGCGGTCAAAACCCGACACCATCAACATCTGTTTAAAGAGCTGTGGCGATTGCGGCAGGGCAAAAAATTCGCCCGCATTGACGCGCGACGGCACCAGGTAATCACGCGCACCTTCAGGTGTGCTCTTGGTGAGCATCGGGGTTTCGATATCGATAAAGCCCAAGCCATCTAAAAACTTACGCACTTCGATCGACACGCGATAGCGCAACATCATGTTGCGTTGCATTTGACCGCGGCGCAAATCAAGCACGCGGTGCGTCAGGCGTGTGGTCTCAGACAAGTTTTCATCATCAAGCTGAAACGGTGGCGTGACCGAAGGGTTGAGGATCTCGACTTCGCGGCACAGAATTTCGATTTCGCCAGAGGCGAGATCTTTATTGGTGGTGCCGGCTGGGCGCTCGCGCACCAAACCCGTAATGCGAATGCAAAACTCGTTACGCAGACGTTCGGCAATCGCAAAGCCTTCGACGTTGTCAGGATCAAACACGATCTGGGCTAAGCCCGCACGATCGCGCATATCGATAAAGATCACCCCGCCGTGGTCGCGGCGGCGATGTACCCAACCGAACAACGTAACGGTTTGACCTAAATGGTCTTTACAAACCTGGCCGGTGTAGCAGGTACGCATGCAAACTCCAAAAGATCTGGCAAACAGATCTGACAATAAAAATTAATCGGACGAACGAGAAGACGTGACGGGCATTTTGACGCCCTCACTAGATAAAGCAGAAGCTGTGGAGGCTGGAATGACAGCATCCACTGCACTGAGTTGAGCTGGCGCCGCGGCAACTTGCACTGCAGCACCTTGGGCTGCCGCATCGATAGCAGTGAGTATCGGGCCAGCAGGGGGCGCAACAACGCCCATCGACACAATATATTTAAGCGCAGCATCGACCGACATATTAAGCGGCACCACCTCGCTGCGCGACATGATTAAGAAGAAACCAGACGTTGGATTGGGTGTGGTGGGTACATACACACTGACGTAATCAGACTGCAAATGCTCGGCCACTTCGCCGCTTGGGGCGCCCGTCAACAAAGCAACGGTGTAACAACCCGCGCGCGGATATTGCACCAACACGGCTTGCCTGAACGCCTGACCATTGGGTGCAAGCAAGGTGTCGCTGACCTGTTTGACCGACTGATAGATTGACCTGACTAGTGGGATGCGGCCTAGGACTTTTTCTGAGTACTTTAAGATGCCACGGCCCAAGAAATTAGCGGCAAACATGCCCGTAGCAAGCAACACAACTAGCACTAAGGCAACCCTGAACCCAGGGATATCAAAACCAAACAAAGCGTTGGGCGACAAGAACGCCGGCACCACGCTTTCGAGCGTGTTGACCACCAAACCAAGCACCCAGATCGTAATGACGACGGGCACCCAAATCAGCAAACCTGTGATGAAGTACTTTTTTAAAAATCGCATATCGGGATCAAAAAAGTTATCTTTGTTACCGCGAGTCGGCGCGGAGGGCTTAAGCGTTGAAGGTTACGGTTGATATTTCAGGCGGTTGATATTTGAGTGAAGGACGGCCCGTAGGCCGAGGTGTGCTCAGCGTAGCGCTCAAGTGTTACCGGACGAGTTGTTTGATGATCCGCCCGAAGAAGACGAGCCGCTGCTACCCGAGCTTGCTGCGCCAGCACCGCTTGAAGAGGTTGCGTTTGAGTTGCTGGTTGAGGAGTCGCTAGCAGACTTGCTGCCCGAGCTATCAGACGACGCACCGGACTGGCTGCCAGACGCGTCGCTTGAGCCCGCTTTAGCATCACCACCAGAGGCGGCTGAACCACCCGTAGCGGCCTCAGAACCAGCGACGGGCACCGCAGCTTCGCTGGTTTTAGCACCACCGCTACCGTTGCTACGAAAATCAGTGACATACCACCCCGAGCCTTTTAATTGAAAGCCGGCAGCGGTAACCTGTTTTGAGTACGTTGACTGACCGCACTGTGGGCACACGGTCAGAAGCGCGTCAGAGATTTTTTGCAGTTTGTCTTCAGCATGACCACAGGCTGAGCATTTGTAAGCGTAGATTGGCACGGTTAACTTCTTGGAGACTGGATAAGTGGGAAAGTACTAAAGCTAAAAAGACAGTACTCAAACCAAAAGGAAAGCCTTTGATTTTAACGGTTTTTTATCAAAACTCGACCTCCATGAAGGCAAAGCGGCCCCAAAGGGGCTGAATAAACCCGCATTGAGGCCTTTTTCGGCTAGTTGTTGGCCGAAGGCACTAAGTAATTATTTGCGGTTGCTTACAGACCCAGCTTTTTGAGATCAGGACGGGCCAAGTGAAACTTGGTCACGCGCTGAAACGCAATCCCGATCTTGACCATCGTCGCGTCATCAAAAGGCTTGCCTAACAATTGCATGCCTACTGGCATACCGTTATCAGCGAACCCCGCAGGTAGTGAAACACCCGTCGTGCCCATGTAGTTACCTGCACGTGTAAAAGCAGAGGTAGGAGTTTTTGACTCGTCAACCTCGGTCAACGGGCATGCGCCCATTGGCACACAGGGCGAAAGCAGCGCATCGACGTTACTCATCCAGGCTGTCCAGGCCGCAGTGGTACGGCGATGGTCAGCCATAGCATCAATGTAATCTGCTGCAGAAATATTGCGCCCTGACTGCACCCGCTTGCGCACAAACTCGCCAAAGGGGCGCGCGGCATCGTCAATATAAGCACGATGAATCGCATAGGCCTCAGCGGCAGTGATGTAGCCGTTGCGCACCATCATGTCTTTGAAATCAAACGGAAACGGCTTGTCGACCATTTGTGCGCCAAGCTCAACCAGCACGCGGCGTGTGTCTTCAAGAATACGCTTGATGTCGGCGCCGACTGGAATGGGATACTGCGCCTCGGGGAACATCGCGATACGAATCCCTTGTAAGGGCTTGGCACCCTCAGGCGGAGCCTGCCATTGAAACAGCGGGTGACCACAGCTTGTTGGATCAAGCGGATCGGCGCCAGCCATCAGTTCAGTGAGGATGGCCGAGTCTTGCATATCGCGCGTCATGGGGCCGATCGAATCCAAGGTGCCCGATAAAGCTAAGGCACCATGCAAACTGATCAAACCACGCGTGGTTTTTAATCCTGTAATGCCATTTAACGCGGCGGGGATACGCACCGAGCCGCCAGTATCTGAGCCCAACGCGGCTGGTGCCAACGCTGCAGCGACTGCCACGCCAGAGCCACTTGAAGACCCGCCCGGTACGCGATGGGTCGTCAAATCCCAAGGGTTTTTAGGGGTGCCCATGACAGGGTTGGTGCCCCAACCTCCAAAGGCAAATTCAACCATGTGGGTTTTGCCCAGATTAATCATGCCAGCGCGCAGCAGGCGCTCGACCGCAGTACAAGTCGTGGGGCTGCGACGTGTTAACCAATCTTGCGAGCCACCCGTGGTGATTTGGCCTTCGATGTCACACAAATCTTTTGCCGCAATCGGCACGCCATCTAAAACACTTAAGCTATACCCCGACGCGCGACGCGCATCGGCAGCACGGGCTTGTGCGAGCACGCTATCTGAATCGACGCTGACGTAGGCGTGCAGCTCTTTGTTGCCTTTATCGATTCGCGCTAAATATTCTTTCGCAAGCTCTTCAGAGCTAAATTGTTTGTTGCGCAAACCTTGCGCGAGTTCGGTAAGGGTAGAGAAGGCGAGATCTGACATGAGGGGTGCTCTGACAAAGGGCTGAGGGGCAAGGATCGAAACTCTTTATTCGCAAATTCATGCAACGATTCATGCGCCTGTTGCTGGGCGCATGAGCCAACTCAAACACTAATACAAAAACAACGCGGCGGCTACCAGTGTGGGGCCTAAGGCTGCAATAAATAACGGACCGGGTGAAATCGTTTCGTTATCGAAACTTGATTTCAAAATCGAAAATCCGGCAGGATTGGGGGCATTGGCAATCACAGTCAAACCACCGCCCGTGACAGCGCCTGCCACCAGCATATAACGCCAGGCCTCAGCGGTGCCTTCAACCAACGAGCCCAGATACGTTAAGGCCGCGTTATCGGTAATCGCCGTGAGTGCGGTTGCCCCCCAAAACAAAACGATGGGCGACAAGCTGCCTAATAAATCTTGCAACCACCACTTTTGCAAAGTCCCTAACAGCACCAGGCCGGCCAAAAAGAAGCCAACCATCAGGCCTTCTTTGAGCATCAAGGGCGACTGAAAGCGCTTGTAGGCGTGGCAAAAGCCGATGAATAACACTAACAGCCCCATAAAGACAGCAGGGTGGTGAGCAAAAACAACGATGCCAACCAAGAACGCAATGTGGATCAAAATAGTTAATGGCGGCACGTGTACGGGGGCATCTTGCGTGACACCGCGGTGTGTTTCAACCTCGCCACTGGCCAACGCTTTACGATTAATGACAGTCAAAATAAGAGCGTTAAAGGACACGGCCAAAACAGCGCGCCAACCGAAGTGGGTCAGCATGTAGGTAGAATCCCAGCCGAACGTTTGCGCCACCATCAGCACAGGCGGGGCTGCATAAGCGCTTAACACGCCACCAATCGATACATTTACAAACAACACACCAAGCGTCATGTACTTAAAGGCGCTATGGCCGGGGCGCTTAAAGTAAGCATCGCGCAGCAACAGGGCGGCTAAGGTCATGGCTGCGGGCTCGGTAATTAACGACCCCGACAGCGGCACGACCGTCAGCACCACAAAATACGTCGTTAGGTGTCGCGACAAAGGGATCATTCGTGCAATCGCACGCACAACGCCACCGACCAGTTCAAGAATAGGGCGACTTGCAGCCACCACCATGATGGCAAACACGAATAACGGCTCAGTAAAGTTGGTGGTGTCGACGTAATTGACCATGGTGGGCACACCGGCCATCAGCGCCATCACGACCAGCAACACAAACGCCCACATCCCAAACACCGCTTCAACTTCAGACAAAAAATGCCACAGGCCTGAGTGCGGGCCGTGTTTGTGCGCTAAGCGCGCAAACACCGGTACCGAAAACGTATGCACAATGGCCACTGCAAACAAGACCGTTGCAATGATTTGAATGGAATGAGGCATATTCATGCGGTACCTTTTAATGCGGGTAAAAAAGAAATCAAGCACTACGCGTAAACAATGCTTGTACTGATAAAGACTATACCGTACGTGGTGACTTGGGCAAACGCTTTTGCGACCGATTCTGTGTAAGAATTGTTACTCGGTCGTTTCTAAATGATTCTGTTGCGGCGCGATGATCTTGCACTGTAGTAATGATGCTTCCGTTACGCGTTTAATCTTCGCTGAAGCGCTGATGTTGCCTCGCAGCAATGCTGTTGTACTTAAGCGCTCATGTTTTTCCTGAAGTCATGATTCTAGCTCTCAGTTATTTTGGTCTTAAACAAATATGCGCGCACTCAAAACTCAAACTCTAAGCACGACCGCCTTTGCCCCTTACGGTGCTGTGTTGGGCGGTGCGGTCTCGAGCGGGGTGTTTATCAATGCGGGCACCAGCGAAAAAATCGCCCTCCCTGACCCAGATCTGTCGCAAGCGGGTGGCCAGGCGAGTTTGAACTTGTATCGTGCGCAAGCCAACCCCTTGCCGTTTGTGGCGCGCGAACTTGAACGCCACGTTTTGGGCAGCCAGTCGTTTATCCCCCTTGCCGGCGTGCCCTTTGTGGTGCTGGTTGCCTTGGGCGACCCCGCTGTTCAAGGCACACAACCCCTTGAGTCAAGCTTGGCTGCCTTTTGGTTGGATGGCTCGTGCGGCGTGAGCTTTCACCCAGGCACCTGGCATCACCCCTTGTTAGCTCAACAGCACGGCGATTTTGTTGTGCTTGAGCGCAAAGCGCTTGAGGTGGATTGCGAAATTAAAACGCTGCAAGCGCCGGTACAGATCCTGGCACGCTGACCGCCGCTGCGCATCTTGAAGCGCGAAGGGGTGCTACGAATCTTAAAATCTTAACCGCCGCTCAACATCATTTTTGCGGCCTTCTCGGCAATCACTAGCGTCGGCGAGTTGGTATTGCCCGACGTAATGGTTGGCATGATCGAGGCATCAGCCACACGCAGACCTTGCACGCCGTGCACGCGCAAATTTGCATCCACCACGGCCATCGCATCTTGGCCCATTTTGCAGGTACCCACCGGATGAAAAATCGTCGTACCAATTTCACCTGCGGCGCGCGCGAGCGACTCTTCACTATCGTCGGTGAGGCCCGGCTTGATCTCTTGGGGATTAAAGCGCGCCAAAGCAGACTGCCCCACGATGCGGCGCGTTAAGCGAATGCTGTCGGCCGCCACGCGACGATCTTCAGCGGTTGATAAGTAGTTGCACAAGATCTCGGGCGACTGCTTGGTGTCGGGCGATACGATGTTGACGTGACCACGACTGGTCGGGCGCACATTACAAATCGACGCAGTAAACGCCGGAAAACTATGCAACGGCTCGCCAAATCTTTCAAGCGATAACGGTTGCACGTGATATTCAACATTGGCGCGTGTTTGTTGCGGATCTGACTTGGCAAACACACCTAATTGCGAGGGCGCCATGCTCATGGGGCCGCGTCGCGTTAAGGCGTACTCAAGCCCAATCATCGCTTTACCCCACAAAGAATTCACGATGGTATTTAAGGTGCGCGTGCCTTCAACGCGGTAGATCATGCGCAACTGCAAATGGTCTTGCAAGTTTTGCCCAACGCCCGGCAATTCGTGTACGGTTTGAATGCCTAAGGGTGCGAGCAAACTTGTGGCGCCTAAACCCGAGGCCTGCATGATTTGTGGCGTGCCGATTGAACCGGCGGCCATCACAACCTCAGTGTGCGCGCGTGCGATTTGCTTGTGTCCGTCTTTAAGAAACTCAACACCGGTCACGCGTTTACCTTCAAATACTAAGCGCGTGGTGTGAGCATGCGTCAGCACGGTCAAGTTGCGGCGCTGTTTGATCGGGCGCAAAAAAGCCTTTGACGTGTTCCAGCGCCAACCTTCACGCTGATTCACTTCGAAGTAGTCGCTGCCTTCGTTATCACCCGCGTTGAAGTCGTTGACAGGTTGAATCCCTGCCTGCGCAGCCGCCTCGCGAAACGAATCCAGAATCTCCCAAGATAAGCGCACGCGTTCAACATTCCATTCGCCGCCCACGCCATGAAACTCGCTTTCCCCACCGTGGTGATTCTCCATGCCTTTGTATAAAGGCAGTAGGTCGTCCCACCCCCAGCCTGCGTTGCCCTGGGCAGCCCAGCCATCGTAGTCAGCGCGTTGCCCACGCATATAAATCATGCCGTTAATCGATGAGCAACCACCCAGTACACGACCGCGTGGGTAACCGAGTTGACGCCCGTTCAAGCCGGGGTCGGCCTTGGTTTGGTAACACCAGTCAGTGCGCGGATTGCCGATGCAATACAAATAGCCCACAGGGATGTGGATCCAGTGCCAATTGTCGGGCCCACCGGCCTCAAGCAGCAAGACTCGTTTGGACGGATCGGCCGACAGCCGATTGGCCAGCAGGCAACCGGCTGAGCCTGCACCTACGATGACATAATCAAAGTCTAACGCGTTGGGTGTGCTCATGAGTGAGTCTATTCCGGCAACAGTGAAGAAAGAAAAATTTTACACAAGGCTTGCATGCCAGCTTGGTCGATGGCATCAAAACGATTGAGCACCGGGCTGTCAACATCCCACACGCCAAGCAGCTTACCCTGATGCAATAACGGCACCACCAACTCAGAGCGCGAAGCCGCATCGCACGCGATGTGGCCCGGAAACGCATGCACATCTGGCACGAGTTGCGTCAGCCCAGTCGTAGCCGCCTTGCCGCACACACCGCGATTGAGTGCAATACGCAGACAAGCAGGCTTGCCCTGAAACGGCCCAAGCACAAGCTCGGTGCCGTCATACAGATAAAAGCCAGCCCAGTTCAAATCAGGTAAAGAACTCATCACCAGCGCCGATAGGTTAGCGGCATTGGCGACCAAATTGTGTTCGCCGGCCATCAAGGCGTGCGCTTGCGTGGCCAGCGCTTCGTACTGGGCGGGCTTGGGAAGATGGGCTAAAGATGTGGTGTCAAACATGGCGGTAGTTTACTGGCACAGGCGGTTTTAGACGATCTTAGCGCGAACACGGCTTTACACTAGTCTCAGATGATAACGGGGACAAGACATGAGCAACAAACGCAGAGAATTACTTCAAACGGGTTTAGCCATGACGGCAGGACTTCTAGCTCAGGGGCAAACTTCAGCGCAGGGCGTAGGCGGCAACGGTTCTGCAACAGCGGCACCCTCTACGGCAGCTTACGGCGCGGCCAACTTGGGGCTGGGTGTCACCAAGCAACTGGGCGAGTTTTTATCAAGCTTTAAATACGAAGATGTTTCAGCACCTGCGCTTCACGAAGCCAAGCGAGCCGTCTTAGACTGGGTGGGTTGTGCGCTTGCAGGCAGTCAGCATCCTACCCCGCAGATTTTAATTTCATCGTTTAAACAGATGGGTTCGTTTGCCGCAGCGACGGTGCTAGGGCAAAAAAGCGGCCTCAAACTGAGTTTGCTAGATGCCGCTGTGGCCAATGGTCAAATGGGGCACGTGCTAGATTTTGACGACACACACTTGGGTGGTGTGATTTTGCACACTAGTACCGCAACCTTGCCCGCGCTCTTTGCATTAGGTGAAGCGCGCAAAGCTTCGGGTCAAGCCTTAATGCTAGCGATGGTGGCGGCATTTGAAGCTGGCATTCGCACAGGGCAGGCGATGCCTAGACATCACCATGGTGGCTGGCACTTGACCGGCACGCTTGGCACGGTTGCCGCCAGTGCGGGCTCGGCCAAATTGCTTGGGCTTGATGCGCAGCAAACGATTTATGCACTTGGCATTGGCTGCACGCAAGCTGCCGGCATGCAACAAAATCGCGGCAGCGACTGCAAGTCGTTGCATGCGGGCAAGTCTGCGTACCATGGCGTGTTGGCCTCGATGCTCGCTTCAAATGGCTTTAACAGCTCGACTGAAATTTTGGATGGCAGCTTAGGCTTTGTGCGCATCTATAGCAGCACGCAAAACCTACCTGCCTTAACAGCCGACTTGGGTAAATCTTGGCTTATCACCGGCAATGGCTATAAGCCTTATGCCTGTGGCGTAGTGCTACACCCCCTGATTGACGCAGCGATTGAGGTTTCGCGTAAGGCAAAGGTTGCTGCGTCAGAAGTCGCGACGCTTGAAATTACTGTACACCCGGATGTCATCCGAATTACTGGCGTCGATGCGCCAGGCTCGGGGCTGATGTCAAAGTTCAGTGCCAACCACGCCGGGGCCGTTGCCTTCATCGACCAAGCAGGTGGCATTGTGCAGTTTTCAAACGAGCGCGCGCGCGACCCCGCGGTGCAAGCTCTGCGCAAGCGCGTACAAATCAAGTCCTCATACGCCTTGCGGCTTGACCAAGCGGGTGCCAAGATCACCACCCAGGCAGGCGTCGTGGTTGAGGCTACGATCGAACACGCCACGGGTACAGTGGCCAATCCGATCTCAGATAAAGACCTAGAGAAAAAGTTTTTAGGTAACGCCTCACCCACGCTTGGCGCGACGCAAGCCGCCGCTGTGGCTAAACAGATCTGGGCGCTTGAGCAAATGGCTGATGTGGGGGATCTTGTACGACTATGTGGTTAGTACGACCAAAATGTGGAATAATGAATCATGACTATTCCAAGTGCCGCCACCAAATCAGGTACCCAAGTTGTGCAGCGCGTTGCCGCCCTGCTTCGCGGGGTGTCAGCGCGCAACCGAATTGGCGCGCGGCTCATCGACCTGTGCACTGAGGTCGCGATCGAGCGCCCCACCGCGCATCGAATCTTGCAGGGCTTAGTCTCTGAGGGCCTGATCCGACAAGACGAAGGCACCAAGCGATATTTTTTAGGCAGCGCGATTTACGAAATGGGCTTGGCTGCCAGCCCGCGCACCAATATTCGCGATCTGTGTCACCCCCATCTTCAACAAATTGCGCAGGCCACGGGTGACACCGTCTCACTCACCGCGCGCGCCGGGTTTGACGGGGTCTGTATTGATCGGGCTGAAGGTGCGTTTCCGATCAAGGTCTTTGTGCTTGAGGTCGGCAAACGACGGCCCTTGAACGTGGGGGGCGGCGCGTTGGCCATTATGAGCTTTTTGGATGACAACGAGATCGAGCGTATCTTTAAAGTCAACGCCGAGCGCTGTCGCGAAAAATATCCTAACTACTCTGAAGCCAATGCGCGTAAAACGATTGCTCGCGCACGCCTGCGCGGCTTTGTGATTAGTGACGTGATTGAGCTACCAGGCGTGCGTTCGATTGCCGTGCCCATCAGGGATAAAAACAATGTGCCGATTGCCGGTATCAGCGTCTCAACACTAACCACACGTATGGATAAAGCGCGCTCAGATCTTGCGCTGAGCGAGATCACCAAGGCGATCGAGCAAATTCAGCAGCACTTGCATAGCAGCGAAACTGAGTGATCGGTCACGCAACACCGCGGTTCACGTAGCCGTAAGCCATGTTGGTGCGCCCCTCAACGTGCCGGTCATAAATTGCTTTACCACTGGCGATCTTATCGCCGCTAACGGCAGCCCGCTGAGCCGGCGTAAAGTTGTACAGCCGCGCATTGTTATCACCAAAAATTGCGCGCTTGATCGGACCATCGGCTGGGCCTAGCGGCTTCAAGCCATAGCGTTTTTGTAAATCTTCGGGGATTTCAAGACGACGTAGCGCTTCGATCTGCCACTGGGGTGCGCCGGTCCAGATTGCATCGGTGCCCCAACAGACGTGATCCGCACCCATGCCGGCAATCAACTGGCCCATCATCACAGCCGAGACGCGCGGGTCGGCAATCGTAGACTGTGCAAATAATTGACCGACATCAGCGTACACATTGTTAACACCGTATTTGCCAGGGATGTCTGCCAAATCACTGACCCAATCGATACGTCCAGTTTTCTCAAACTGCGCCCACGCGCCTTCGGCACCACCATTGCCGCTATAGCGATAGCCACCGTGATAGATGATGAAGTTCAGTTGTGGCCAATCTTTTGCTGCCTTCGCAACATCATCGACCCTGGCATATTGCAAGAGGTTTGGAAAACTCTTTTCAACCGAGGGTGGAAACAAACCTTTGTGAATGCA
>CANCMG010000054.1 GCA_947378965.1 Alcaligenaceae bacterium
TCGTTGAGAACGAAGAAATCGATGTTGTTCGGTTGATTCATCAAAAAAGAGATTTTTCTGAATCATTACCAGCAGAAAGCCGAAGCTCGGATTAAACATCCTCAGGCCTCGGTCGATTCCGCCCCGGGCCACCATCTGAAACTGAAAAAAACCCTACGTTCGCGCTGGGGTTTTTTCTTTTGTGGGCTTGTAACTGGATGTTTCTAAAGATGTCTGGTTGTTGCCAAACTTGATGTCACCGCCTAGCATTGGAGTACGCCAAAGATGATGGCAATTATTTCTCTAGGTCAACAATGAAAGCTCGTAGGTTTATTCAGTGTGATGTGTTTAGTCCGGTTCCACTCCAAGGCAACGGGTTGGCGGTCGTTGTTGATGCTGATGGCCTTAGCGATGAGCAAATGCAAAGATTTGCCGCGTGGACCAATCTTGCAGAGACAACATTCCTGCTACCACCCACTGACCTTTCAGCGGATTATCACGTGCGAATATTTACGCCCGTTCGAGAGATGTTATTTGCGGGGCATCCAACTTTAGGTAGTTGCGCCTCTTGGTTGCACACGGGAGGAAAACCTAAAGCTTCAGGAATTGTTCGTCAAGAATGCGGGGTTGGGATTGTTGAAGTCGACATTTCTCAAGCTCCAAATCTGTCCTTCGCGGCGCCTCCCACAACAATCAAGGAGATGGATCCTACTCATCGATTGGAGATTTTGCGTACGCTTGAAATTCCAGCTAACGCGGTATTAAATACTGCAGAACTTTGCAACGGACCAACGTGGCAGTTTTTTGAACTGAAATCCGTAGCTGATGTACTCGCAGCAGATTCCTCAAAGGTCAGATGGCCAACCTTTAAAGCAATTGGATTATTTGCGCCACACGTTGCTGGTAGCGAATGTGACTACGAAGTGCGCATGCTTGCTCCTTCCAGCGGAATGAGTGAAGACCCAATCACAGGTTCGCTGAATGCCGCAATCGCTAAATGGATGCTCGCTGCGGGGCGTCTTCAAAAGCCTTACCTTGTTGCACAAGGTACACGCATTGGGCGCTTAGGTCGCGTAGCCGTCAAAGCAGCAAGTGATGGCGTGGTATGGATTGGTGGACAAGTTCACATTGTCATTGAAGGTCAAACCAACATCTAGAGCTATTGCCAAATGTTAAAGTCGCTGCGTTCGTGCCGGGGTTTTTGATATTGTGATCTCATAACTGGCACGCAGATACCTGACATATTGTTTGCAGGTTGAAGACGTCCTTTTAAGCGGACGACAGCCTTAGAATCTAGCTGCTGCAGCGTTGATTCAAAAGGTAGTATGGTTACAAATTGAAACAGACATTCGGCTAAAAATCATTCAGAATCGAAGGTCTGCTCAGGAGTCCAAATCCATGTCACTTCAACTGCCTAATGCCCGCAATACCTTGTCAGAGCCAAAGCCTTACAACCATGAGGCTAACGATGAAGATAATTACGAATCAAATAGTTTTCAGATTCAGCGAGATCGAGCTTGGCTGCGTAAGCAATTGCTAGCTGGTAAAAACTCACCGCTTTGCGAGCCAATTACACCCGCTTTCTTTGAACGCTTACGCGCTCGGGCAAGAGGGGAGTTTTAAAATGCCGCCAAAAGCTATCGTGCCACACCGTCATGCGGTTGATGACGTACTTGATGTCGTAGATTATTACCGCGAGCACGCCGGAGCCCCCGTTGCCGAAAACTTCTCCTTAGAAGTCGCTCAAGCGTTAGAGCGGTTTAGCCTACACCCCAAGCGAGATATCACCCAAGCAATGCTATCTCGCCAAAGATTTCAATAAGGATCGACACTCTAAGGCTCTGTTCGATTCCGCCCCGGGTCACAAGCTAGGTCGTTTAAAAGGAAGGACATAATCATCCGGTGGACGGCGGATGATTATAGGGAAGGCAAGCAAATAATTCTAAGGACATTTTGTTATGATCGAAACTCATTTATTCTCTGTCGAATGAAGATGATTACGACAACAGCCATAAGCTTTCAACTCTTTAAGTTTTTACCGGCCATTTTTGGGATTTCAATCACTCTCTTTCTGGGGGTTGGTTGGCTTTTGGGGCGGTTCCGCCCAAAAAAGTTTGGCGATTCTGGAGCGGTTTTTGGAGATTCCTTGGCCTCCGCCATCTTTGGTTTGTCTGCCTTAGTGTTGGGCCTTACTTTTTCGAACGCATCAAATCACTACGAAATCCGTATTGAGGGTATTCGCGCCCAAGCAAATGCTATTAAAGAAGTCTACGAATCTACTCGGTATTTACAACCATCAGATGGGGCGGCATTGAAAGAATCCTTACACAAGCTGTTAAATCTTCGCATTGAGGCTTATTCAAATCTTGAAAGCGAAACGTCTGCTGCGATTGCGACCAACAGCATGGCCAGTCTAGTGAGACAGATAAATGTGGATATTGCAAAAGCGGTTGTAAATGCGCCCTCAGGAGGAGTTCAATGAGGATTTGTTGCTGCTCAAGAGTTCGCTAGGACCCACATAATGGATAATTTTTTTTCACGTATCAGAGTTTCTATAAAAGAAATTATGCCCGTTTCATCATAAATATTTTCTGATTAAAGACCCTTATGTCTACTCGTATTTCGCTGTTACCACTTTTCACACTCATTGCAATGCTCGTGTCAGCCTGTGGGGGAGATAGCTCTTCTAGTACAGCTTCCACTTCCTTTTCCTCCCAGCCAAGCTCTACGACGCCTTTGGGCACAACTAATGGTGTCATTAGCTCCTTTCAGGTGAGTTTGCTTAATGCCTCAGGAAATCTAGAGAGCACGTCTTCGGCCCCGGTGACGGTTGCCATTGCAAATCAGCCTAACTCTGGTTATTACACTGGCATACTTGGTGGAGCAACTACTGTAAATGCTGTCGGAGGAATCGCAACTTTTTCAGGGTTAACCGTTACTCAACCTGGCAGTGGTTTTAGCTTAATCGCTCGTTCATCTGGATATGCCCCATCTCAGAGCACCCCATTTAATGTTTCTGCATCATTGACGGGGTTTAATGCTACTGGGGCCGTTGACGGCTGCGAGATTCTTTATGTTGGTGGAATAGGCTCAAACTTTCAGGGTCCAATAACAGCCTATCTCGCTCAACCTAGCAATGCAATCAACTGCAGTGGTGGATCGGATTTCACAAATTATGCTGCTATGCATCGGGGCTACATTCCCAATACACCTCGTGATGCGTTATTTGATTATGCAAAAACCCTCGGCAGCCCTAGCGCAACCCCTGGCGCATTAACCCCATTCACCGACTCTACTGGATACACGTGGGGAATTATTGCCTCAGTTCAGAATTATCATTGGCCCTTTAATATGGCAAATTATGCAGGTCAGTCAACTATTCCTACTTCTGGTTGGCAGGCAGCGCTTACAAATGCAATCCCGCCAGGTGTCGTCACTTATACGTTTAATAATAAGAATCAGCAATTGCTGTTAACCAAAGTTGATTCAAGCGGCAACAATATTATTTACTATTTTGTTACTGACCAATTTGGCAATGTCTATTTCATGAAATCAGCAAACAAAGCGAATAACACTCCAGAACTATTGGCGCAATCTTTTAAGGCCGCCGTCCTGCCAACGGGTTGGGTGAAGTCTTCCGGCTATCTCACACAAGATTTATTTGTCAATCCTGCTTATGGCGGAGATTCCAATACTATCGCTTCTTTTCAGGAATTTAGAGACAACGCCGATAACGCATATACCCAGATAGCTTGGGCTTCAACTGGTAATAGCATTGCAGCCTTAATAGGATATCCGATGCCTATTTGGAATGGACCGATGGGCGGAAGAATAAATGGCAGCGCCGGTAATGATCTTTTATATGGGGCGTTGGCTGATGATCAGTTTTATCCCCTGACTGGAAATGACTCGATTGATGGCGGCGGCGGTAACAATACGGTAGTTTTAGGCGGCACTAAAGATCAATACACAATATCTAGTGCTAGTGGAGTCACTACTGTTAGTGGTCCTGATGGTGTTAAAACCATGAAAAGAATTCAGTATCTACAATTTAGAGATCAAATAGTTTCTCTTAACTAAGGATGATTATGGATGAGGATTCCTACGGCGTCCACCTAAAAATAAACGGACTGACCTGTCTGGTTTTATCGGACACATACTTTCAAAATCGTTCCGTTAAACGAGGTAATGATTATGACCCACTCATATTACTGAGTTTGGGGGATTTATTTCATAAGTAAACTCGGTTGATTGCCAAGGTAGCCGAACCGTCGCATCAATTCTACGGTGGCGCCATCAGCCATTAGATCGCGCTCTAGCCGATAAGGCTCTCCAAAAAAGCTTGACTGGCCATGCGGTCATTTGTAAGCCTCCGGTCAGTACCGTTGCTTTTTCTTCGGGTCATTAAGTTATGGTGATCTAATTCCAGGGCGACAGCCAATTGAGATTGACAAAATTACTGTTCAGATTTACAAGGATAGCCGTGCGGTAAGTACCGTCCGAACTTAAAAGTCGCCAGGCTGATTAGGCAAAGTTGCACTTTGTATTTGAAACCGTCGAACAAATTACCTCGCAAATTTCTGCCATCTAAATAAGCCAAAAAAATGAATCATAAAAATATTTGCACTTTCAGCCTCGTCATGTTCACGTCGCTCATGTCTAGCGCTTCGTTTGCCGCGCCTAGTGATTATGATGGCAAATGGAACGGTTTCGTTAGTTGCACCGCCCACGCGTACGCGCCTAATTCAAAGGAAGGCATATCATTTACTAGAAACAACGCTTACTCTATCATTGACGGTCGAATTACTGCCCGTTACACGACGGTAGAAGGTAAAAATACTTTAACCACAGAGGGTGCTGTCAACAACGGAGCGGCTCAATTCATCATTAACGGTACTAATGGCACCGCTAACTGGGCGTACAACTTTAGAAGTACTTCTATTAGCGCTGATAAAATAGCTTTTATTGGTGACATGGTCGAAAAAGGTGCAAAACTGCGCGATTGCACCATGGTATTTACCTCCACCGAACCCGCTAGTAACAGCCTACGGGCGGCCCAAGTCAGAGCTGACTCAGAGTCTGCTCAAGCTAAAGCGCGAGAAGCCGAAATCGCAAAAGTTAACGCCGCAAAGGTGGCGAAATCCAAAGCTGACTCTGACGCCGCGAAAGCAAAAGAAGCGGAGATCGCAAAAGTGAAAGCAGATCAAGCGCAAGCTGACGCCGCGATAGCGAAAGCCAAAGAAGCAGAGATCGCAAAAGCTAAAGCAGATCAAGCCCAAGCTGACGCCGAAGTTGCGAAAGTAAAAGAAGCAGAAATTGCAAAAATCAAAGCTGATACAGCTGCTGCGCAAGTGGAGCTAGCCAAAATTAAAGCCGAGACAGAATTAGCAAAAGCGAGTGCTGAAAAGTTGAAAGCTGAGGCTGCAAAAGCGAAAGAAGATGCGGATCGCGCGCAAGCTCAGTTAGCAGCACAACGAGAGCAATCCCGTACAACACCGCCGCCGCCTGTAGTGGCACAAGAGAATAACGCTACTCCCGCAAGATCAGCCGCAATCGGAAATGTTGCACCGGTTGCAGCGCCTGCCGCTAAAGAGTTTGTGCAGGTCACCGCGAATCCAATCGATGCGCAGAAAAAATTAAGTGGCAACGATGTGTGGCTGTCATTTAACCCTTCCATCAGCGTGCAAGAGCGTCAGTTCTGCAGGATTGTAGAAAACTTTAGAGCTGAGCTCATTACGGCCAAGACTACCAATAACCAAATCAAAGTAAACGAAACCTATAAAAGCCTGACTCAAGCACTGAATTCATTACTACCCGATGGAAAATTTCAAGGCTGGGTAATGAGAACGGTCGGCGTGGCACAAGCTAATGACGGTAGCGCCGACGTGTTAATGGAATTGCCCTGTAATGTTTATGTGGGATCGAATGCCTGCGACGCGAATCCTAAAAACTTTTCTGGGCTAATCCCTGAGGGTTCACGCATGTACACCGAGTTAGCCAAAATGACCGTTGGAGACTTTGTGTTAGCTAACGGGGAATTCGTCTACTCCGACAATAAAGCTTTCGACAGAAATCGTAGTGTGGCATCGTTCCAATATATGCCGGCCGCCTCCCATTGCAAGGCTAAAGAGTTCAAGACAAGTACTGAGTTTTTTGGCGTGTCCCTCAATACGGTCTCAACCATCAAATAATGAAATAATTGGCTAACTCCTAAACAGCGCTGCCGAGCCAACAGTTTCGCTAAGGATCGACTGCGTCCAGTCATTGCCAGACCTTGATCTCAACGTAACAGATCACTTTTAGGCAATCTGCACGTGGGTTGCAGAGACGGTTAAGATCCAAAAAAACAACCTGCGATCAGGCAACGGCTGCAGACGTTTGGACACTTGCTCGGCGGGCATTCAGCTCATGCGACTGCTGCCCAAGATAACGGGCAATCGCACGCATACCGTACAGCCCAGCGGCAGCTTCAGCGTCGCTGTTGTAGTTGGTATTAGTATTGACGTCGTAAGTGCAGAGTTCTCATGAATCAAATAAATTTTCGACATATCTCATCTGCACGACGCCGGCTACACAAACGCTATCCGGAACGGCATATCCGGACAATCTAACAGCATAATAAAAACTCATTAAAATCAAAACGACATACTTATAATTTCTGCTTGAAAAATTTCACAAACACTGCCACAATTTGTGCCTACAGTTTTACCGTACCATCCTAACATATTGATTTTTATGCACAAAGTCTGCTCGACATTTTTGTTGAGTGCCTTAACTGCTTGATATCTACAATCGAAAGACAGTGAGTCAGGAATTAAAAATCCTTATGCCGGTGGTTCGATTTCGCTCAGGGCCACCATTTACTTGAGGTTCGTACCGGACGCATGGTTTACATTTTTGTACTGAAAAAATAGTTAATAGCTGACCTCGCCCATTTACGGGTGATGAGCAGTAGTCTGTTAACCATATATAGCTGATATTGTTGCTGTTCGAAAAAAATTTATCGGCTAATCATTTAAGACTTAGAGCCTTTAATTAAATTACTCCCCGATGAAAAGAATCGTCTTAGCCACTCTAATTTTAATTGGATTTGTCATCGCATGGCGGATGCTCTCGATCATCGATATTAAAGTTATAGGCCAACCACGTTCAACTGGATTACTTGTAACTGAAGTTGAAAAACCGTTTTTTTCCTCGCTACAAAGAAATACTGGATTGCCAATTAGGTTGGACTTTAAATCGTTAGAAGACGTTGGCATTAAGGATTCCCACCAACTCCCCATGATGAAGGATGAATTATTTGATTTAGTTTCACTGCGTCTGATTCAGAATACTCTTAATGAAACAACTTTAAATGGGCTTGATATCATTGGTTTAAATCTTAAGTCTGAACAAATCCGTTTATTAGCGAATAATTATGCTCCGATAATCGATAAACGCCTGCAAGAGAAATATCATGTAAAAATTTTAGGGCTCTGGTCATTCGGCCCTCAAGAGCTTTTTTGCAGCAAACCACTTTATAAACTCTCTGACATTAAGGGAATGAAAATCAGGGTACAAAATGGGCCAATGGCTCAATTTTTTGAATCACTTGGCGCAATATCGGCCATTATCCCCTTTGAAGATACTCCCTCTGCCTTAAAAAGTCACTTGGTTGACTGCGCGAGTTCCAGTGCCGCCTCAGCTGCATCAGCAGGCTGGTTGGAATATGTCCATTCATACGTTCCGATCGCATTTAGCTCTGGGATTAATATTTACGTCATCACCTTATCGAAGTGGAATTTATTTGACCAAAAGCAGCAAGAGATAATTCTAAAAGCGTTTGATAAACACATCGATAATATGTGGAGGTACTCTCAACACCTATACGCTGAGCAACAAAATTGCATGCTCGGTAAGGATTCTTGCACAGCAAAAAAGTATCAAATCTCTAAGCTTGAAATTTCGAAGGAAGATGTGGCTTTGATCAGGCTCCAGATGAAAACCGTTTCACTAAAAAACTGGTTTGAGGAGTGTAATAAAGAATATCCCCAGTGCAAGAATGAATGGCTTAATTTAGCCGGTCGAATTGCCGGTATCGAATAATTTTATTATTAAGATGAAGTCAATTTCCACCCCTAGCGCGTCGATTAAAAATATCAATATGCCCTATGTAGTATTGCCTTTACGGGTTATTGCAGTGCTTTCTGCGTTCGTGTTTTTACTTAACTCTTGCTATGAAATTTTTATTAGCTATAACTTTCAGGCCAATCAGAAGTGGGCGATCTCTGGGGCTATTTTTGTTTTGGCTACTTGGGCAATCTTAGAGTTGCGAGTCTTAACAAAGAATATTGATTCATCGCTTCTAAAAAATCTACACTATTTTTTATGGCTTCAGATCAGCATACCAGTGATGCGACCTGTCATCGGTCTATTTATAGAGGTCAATTCTAATCATAGCTGGGTGATAACATTCGGTCCAGACATGAGGTGGCGATGGTTTTTATTGATTATTTACGCTAGCCTATTCATTGCCATCATGGATTCTATTATCAACCTGTTTTCTTTTAACGAAAAGAATAAGGCGCAAACTTTAGAAATTGAAAACGATAGATTGTTAACAGAGCAAGAGTCCCTAGTCTATGCTCTGCAAAAAGCCAACAAGACAATGGCTACCGGAGCTTTATCGGCGGCTATAGCGCATGAACTTAATCAGCCACTTGGGGCGTCTAGTCTGAATATTGAGCTTCTAAAAATGATATTCGAAGAAAAACCATTTAATGCAGAGGAGGTTAAGGGGGTTTTAGACTCCTTGGCGGGTGATAATCAAAGAGCAGCAATGATTGTTAGATCCTTGCGATCTATTTTTACCGAGGTTGTCACAAATTTTAAAGAAGTGAACCTAGGCGATTTGATTGTTACAGTATTGAATATTGTTAAGTCGGATTTGAAGTCTAAGAACATTCAAATCGAAAATACATTTGATAAAAACTTGATGGTTAGAGTTAATCCGCCTGAATTACAGCAGGTGATATTAAATTTACTGATTAATGCAATTCAATCATTAGAAAATTCTAATGGCACGAATCGCAGAATATCCATCGAAGCGACCAAGGAACACCAATTGGTTCGACTAAGCGTTGCTGATAACGGCTTTGGGGTGCCGGTAGAATTTAGGCCTCAGCTATTTGAGTTTTTGTACACGACCAAACAGACTGGGATGGGTTTAGGCTTGTGGCTATGTAAATATATCATCACTAAAAATATTGGAACGATTTCCTACGAGGATGCTGCTGGAGGGGGCGCTAAGTTTGTCATGGAATTACCGACTAGCGAGTTCAATGTTTAACCTAGCGATACTTCATTAACCGGGCCACCATCTGAAACCCCAAAATCCTTTCGTTCGCGCTGGATTTTTTTCAGTGGGGAGTTTGTAACTGAATGTTTCTATTGGACTGTTTCATTGATTTTTACCCAGTGGGTCCAGAAGCCTAGCCTTGAAGAGACGCCAAAAATCAGCTCAGAACCAACGGACTCCCCACAGCCCATTGTCGACTCAGCGGCGCGTCGCTTAGCTGACACCACATTTTACACAGCCGCCTCAGAGTCAATTTGTAACTTTAATCACACCAAATTTTGCAGCGGAGTCTTGGTACAACTGCTGCCCAAGATAGCGGGCAATCGCACGCATACCGTACAGCCCAGCGGCAGCTTCAGCGTCGCTGTTGTAGTTGGTATTAGTATTGACGTCGTAAGTGTAGAGCTCACCTGCCTCGTCAACAATAAACTCAATTCCAGCAATCCCTATCCCGTTTTCGGCGATGAAGCGCTGATAACGCTGGATGATGGGGTGATCAAAACCCTCAATGATCTGAAAGCGCGGCGCAGGCGCTTCGGGTGCAGTTTCGCCCACAGGGCAAAAAGCATCACCGATCTGGCAGACGTCCGCAGGACAGAGCTCAAACCCTAGCGAAGTATCAACGCGCACGGCATACAGGAACTTGCCACCTACGAATTCGACGCGCGTAATGTAAGGCTGCGGTGCGCGAATGTATTGCTGGATCAGCGTGATACCGTCGACAGAGGGCTCGAACTGCACGCTGTTCACATAGTCCTGCAGCGCATCAAAATGATGGAACAGTTTGACGCCCAGCCCTTTGCCAGCGCGATTATGTTTAGTGATAAACGAGCCTGTCATCTGACGGGCGGCTTCGATGATGTGCTGTTTGCCAACGGCAGCGATGGTGCGGGGGGTCTTGACGCCGTAATTTTGCAAAGCCACATACTGTGCAACCTTGCTAATTTCAAGCTGCAGGGCGCGGCTGTTGTTCACAACACGCCGACCGTACGCATCCAGCCAGGACAACACTGCTGCCGTGTATTCGGGCGCGAAGCGGTGATCGCGAGTGTGCGATGAAGCACTCATTCGGTTATAGAAAACTCCTTCAGGCGGCGGCACGGACAAATCCAGTTTGCCTTCGTCCAGAAACCACTCCTCGTAAGGTAAATCTAGCTCTTGAAAAGCTGCTTGCAAGGGCTCTACCCAGGCGGAGTTCTCATGAATCACATAAATTTTCGACATATCTCATCTTTACGATGCCGGCTACACAAACGCTATCCGGAACGGCATATCCGGACAATCGAACAGCATAATAAAAACTCATTAAAACCAAAACGACATTTTTATAATTTCTTTATAACTAATCAGTCCTAATATTTTCGCGTGGTGTCTGGCTCCTCGGCAGCGGCCGATCCCGCCCCTGGTCACCATCTGAAACTGAAAAACCCCTGCTGTTGACGCAGCTCATCTTTGCCTGAACCGGAGCCCGACGCATTTCGTATAATGCCCTCGGCAGGAGACCAATATGAATATTCAAAAAATAATCACTCGTATCGCACTTGCAATTTTGCCGCTTTGGGTCGCTCAGCAAGCCTGTGCCAGCCCAGACTATCCCAACAAACCTATTCGCATCGTCGTGGCCTATGCGCCAGGCGGGCCGACCGACATCGTGGCCCGATTTTTTGCCCAAGAACTGGGCACTAAGCTTAATCAGCCTGTTTTGGTCGAAAACCGCGCAGGTGCTGGCACACTCATTGGCACGGAATCAGTCATTAAAGCGCCGCCAGACGGCTACACCCTGTTTTGGGGAACTCCCGCCACTGTGATTACACCGCTTTTGCATAAAAACCCGACCTATGACGTTCTGAAAGACCTTCAACCTGTCTCATTAGCGACTACCCAATCCATGGGCGTCTTAGTTTCCGCCAATATTGGGATCAATAGTGTTAGTGAACTGGTCAAGTATGCAAAAGCCAACCCAGGTAAGGTGAATTTTGCGTCTTCAGGAAACGGCTCGGCTCAGCATTTAGCCGCTGAGGCGCTAAACGATGCCGCCAAGATCAACATGCTCCATATCCCCTATAAAGGTGCCGGTGTCGCTCTTAATGATCTGGTTGCGGGACGCGTCGATGTCATGATCACCTCCTTAGTCGGCAATATGATGGAGCAGGTCAAAGACGGTAGAATCAAACTCATCGCGACCACCGGATCCGAGCGCAGTAGTACCTTGAACAATATTCCTACCGTTGCAGAAGGTGGCGTACCAAATTTTGGTATCCGAACCTGGTCAGCGCTGTTCGCGCCAGCCAACACGCCGCCCGACGTAGTCGCCAAGCTCAATCGCGGCGTGGCTGAGATACAAAAAGATGGCCAGATTCAAAAGAAGATTGAAAGTCTGGCGATGGACGTCTCTGTGAGCTCCCCACAAGAGCTGAGCACCATGCTCGCCAAGGAAAGTGACTTTTATTCTGTCATCCTCAAACGGACTAACACCAAGCTCGACTAAGCACGCTTGTCTGAATCGGTGCGCGACTTCGCCCTCAGTTGGCTCGGTAACTCAGTCGGTAGTGCAGAGGATTGAAAGTCCTCAGCCCCCCGTCGGTTCAGCCCTAGGCCACCATCTGAAACTGACGGCTCCCTGCGGTTCGCGCTGGGGGTTTGGCTTTTGTGGTGTTGCGTTAGACTAATAAAATCTCAACCGCCCTGCCCCCGCGAAAGAATCACATTCTGCTTATATTACTGAGCCAATTCAATGAAGCGTTGCCCTTGGTGTGAAGGTTTTGACCTTTACCGCGAGTATCACGATACCGAATGGGGAGTACCCGTTCGGGATAGTCGAGCTTTGTTTGAAATGCTCATTTTAGAAGGAGCTCAGGCGGGGCTGTCTTGGTCGACTGTATTAAAGAAACGTGAAAATTACCGCCAGGCATTTGATCAATTTACGCCTGAGAAAATTGCGACATACAACGATGAGAAAGTACTTGAGCTTTTAAATAACCCTGGGATTGTTCGTAATAAATTAAAAATTGCCTCAACCATCACAAACGCGAAGTCTTACCTGAGGCTTCGAAACGAGGGCCATGAATTTAGTCAGTTTGTCTGGCAATTTGTGAATCACAAAACTATTTTAAATAGACGCCTCTCAATGACTGAGATCCCAGCAATGACCGCTGAATCCGACGCAATGAGCAAGGCTTTACTGAAAGTGGGATTTAAATTTGTCGGTTCAACTATTTGCTACGCATTTATGCAAGCAACAGGGATGGTGAATGACCATTTGGTAGACTGTCATCGCTACCCAAGCTCGTAAGCAAGATTTCAGTGCAACGTTCGAAGCAATCACCATCGCAAAACAATGGCGACCTTGGCGCAGTCACGCCGTCCTTCGGCTTTGGTATGGAGCATCTTGATGACATTTCAATACAAGCATGTAGGCTCACCCCTTGGTCAGATCCTCATCGCAGCCAGTAATGACGGGATTAAGGGTCTTTGGTTTGAAAATCAACGACACCATCCTGACATCACCTGTTGGCAAGCGGTACGATCGCAAAAATGGTTGGATCAGTGCGCGAGCGAAATTCAATCTTATTTCGAAGGCACTCTGCGTGAATTCAAATCGCCTCTTTCAACCCCTTGGGGAACCGAGTTTCAACAAACGGTTTGGCGAGAACTGCGGTTGATTCCCTTTGGACAGACAACCAGCTATGGCGACTTGGCGATTCGGATCAACAAACCGCAGGCAGTACGCGCTGTGGGCGCCGCGATCGGAAAAAATCCCTGGAGCATCGTTGTCCCCTGTCATCGAATCATCGGCGCGAACGGTAGCCTGACGGGCTATGCCGGTGGCTTAGAGCGAAAAACAAACCTGTTGCGCTTAGAAAAGGAGTCGCCATGTTCAGCTTTTCTAAATTAAGCCTCCCGGTTATTCAGGCGCCCATGGCTGGCGGTATCAATAATCCAAGGCTTGCTTCTGAGGTTGCTAATGCTGGTGGCGTGGGTAGCTTTGGTTTCTCTTACAGCACCTCACAAAAAATTGGCGAAGATTTGTTAGCCACAAGAGCTTTAACAAATGGCCCAATTAATGCCAATTTTTTTGTCTTTAGCGCGGTTGATTTACCAGCGGAAGCTGTGCGAGAGAACGCCCTTGAAGCCTTAAAAAATTTACCCATCGAGGGTGCGTATTCATTAGCCATACCTCAGGCGCCGTTTTTTCCCGACCTTGAAGAGCAACTTAAGCCTGTGTGGGAACACTGCCCAGACATGTTGACTTTCCATTTTGGCGTTCCGTCGCCGAGCATCATGATAAGAGCGCGCTTGTTAGGAATTGCCGTTGGCATCACAGCGACGAGTCTGAAAGAGGCAAAGGCAGTTGAACAGGCGGGTGCTGATTTTATTGTGGCGCAAGGAATTGAAGCGGGCGGGCATCGAGGCATATTTAATCCTGATGGGGCGGATGAAAAATCAACCGCGCTCGAATTGACAAAGCAAGTAGTGAGAGGATGTTCAATACCCGTTGTGGCGGCGGGCGCACTCATGGATGGAGCCGATATCGCCGGTGCCTTGAAGTCTGGCGCTGTAGCTGCTCAGCTAGGAACAGCCTTTTTATGTTGTGAAGAGTCAGGTGCCTCGCCCGCCCATAAAGAGTATTTGCTCAAGCACCACAGCAGAGGATCAGTATTTACGACTGGGTTTTCAGGCAGACCTGCTCGGGGTATCAATAACGAATTTATTCAATTGATGGAAAACAAACTAGTTTTGCCTTTTCCAATCCAAAATACGCTGACAGCATCGCTTAGACAACTGGCGGCAAGGACCGATAATGGCGAATATCAAAGTTTATGGGCTGGGCAAGACTATTCTAGAACTAGACAGCTTAGTGCTAAGCACCTGATGCTGGCTTTAAAAGACGAGCTTTTAATTGCGCTTGGCTGAGTTGGGGCAGACATCCTCAGACTTGGTGGATTTCGCTTCAGCCCAGCATCTAAAACTGAAACATCTTTGCGTTGGCGCCAGAGTTTTTGCTTTTGTGGGGTTGGGCTAGACTGCTAGAAAATCAAATGCGCCGAATCAATACTCGATCGACCTATTAACAAAAGTTTGATCACCCGACAAAAAGAAAGTCATTTCTTCGCCGCCGAATGATGAAAGAGTCTCACTATGTTTATGTCGTTGAACTAGACGCCTGCGTATGGCAAGAGCGTAAATTTCAAAAAAGTAATCCCAATTATCTAATGGGTTTACCTTGTGTATATGTTGGTATGACAGGGCTTGACCCAGATCTTCGTTTCGATCAACACAAAGCAGGTATCAAAGCCAACAAATATGCCCATCTTTATGGACTACGTCTGATGCCCGAGTTATACGAAAAATTAAATCCAATGCCCTACGAAGACGCAAGGTACATGGAGGTTGAATTAGGCATACAACTGCGACAGATCGGCTACGGCGTCTGGCAAGCGTAGCGTGAAGAACAGTCTTCGTTTAAGGTGAATAATGAATACAAACGAAATTCCGGCATGGCTTCAAGCCGCGCGCGATGCCTGGCAGTGGCGTGGTGCAAGCAGGCCTGATTTTGCGCAAGTGCCTGAGCCAGGCCAAGTAGCGGTGTGGGATTTTCCGCGTCCACCTCAGCCCGGTGAGTTTTATGGTGGCTGGATGACTCCAGAACTTGTTGGCCCATTTAAAGGGGCGCCTGGAAGCCTTGGCTTGTAACGAAAGCCTCCCAGAATCACTCGCGTGAAAGGCCTCATCACATTTGGAAGAAGCTGGGGAGGATCACCGCTCACGTGGTGTATCGATCCTGCATTGGATTGTCGGGTAATCCCTATACGACTAATCTCGACACCATGTTAGTTTGCAAGGACACCGATAAAATTTAATCACAATAATTAAATATGGAGAAACGATGAGCAATCAAAGACGTAAGTTTCTAACAGTGTCTGCCCTAGCGAGCGGTGCTGCACTGACAGCCCCTTTTATTTCAGAGCGGGTCGAGGCGGCCGGCCCGGGCGCCGGTGCAATTAGGATTGCCAATCCAGAGATGGCAAAGAATATGACTGTGCTTAATTATCAAGCGGGCAATCAATACGTCTTGGGCGTAAAGACAGTGAAAGGGATTTTAGAAGTTGCCAAAGCAGCTAAACAGTTTAAGGTGACGGCGCCAATCAATACTGATGATTTGATTCAGAATGGTGATCAAGGCCTTGGCAAATTGGTGGGTTTGGCCTTGAGTCAAGGAAGCTCAGATTTGTTTTTGGACGAGTCTAAGGTTGAATTCGCGCCCGCTGTGACCAACCCAGAGAAGATCATATGCGTCGGACTGAACTATGCAAAACACGCAAAAGAAACCAATAACCCGATACCAAAGCTGCCAATATTATTTAATAAATTTAATAACACTCTCAATAGCCATAATGGAATTGTCAAAGCATCGTTAGTCAATGCAGAAAAGTTTGATTATGAGGCAGAGTTGGTGATCGTAATGGGCAAGCGCGCCTTGAACGTCACTGAGGCCGATGCGCTGTCATACGTATTTGGATACGCGACAGGACAAGACTTCACAGCACGTGATTTGCAACAGCGCAGTAGCCAGTGGATGATTGGTAAGACCAATGATGGCTTTGCGCCTATCGGTCCATATATTTTGACCTCAGATCTCGTGGGCAATCCAGACCAACTGAAGATTGAACAGTACGTGAATGGCGAGGTTCGTCAGTCGTCTAATACTAGCGATATGGTCTTTAATTGTGCTCAGATTGTGAGCTACACCTCCAAGATTTTTACTCTAGAGCCGGGCGACATTATTTTTACGGGCACTCCTGAAGGCGTCATTTCAGGGTATCCGAAAGAAAAACAAGTTTGGCTAAAGCCTGGCGATAAGCTTGAAACCCGTATTGAGAAGTTAGGTAATCTCAAATTTACCGTGGCCTGACGTTTTTAGTATTGAAGGATTTGTGATCCTCAGGCCCTTGTCAGATCCGACTTGGGCCTTGACTGAATTTGGCTGTCTTGATTTTCATGCGGTGACGGAAGGTGAGAATGAAATAGCTTTGTCGTATTGGCCGAATCAAGAAAAATTCGAAGATGGCTGGCACAGCACGTGCTAAGTTCATGAATCGCTTATCAAGCGTTACGCTGATCACAATCGGAGCATTTCTGACGTTAGCTCCGCGTGAGCTCTGAACGAAGTAGGGCTCGGCCCGTTTAGATACCATCCTGTAACCTGCCACGCGCAGACTCACGCTTTCCGTGGACTTTTTCTAAAATGCCCGCCTTACCTAGGCCGAAAGGCGGCATATTGGCGTAGATATTTTCATAAGTGCCCGGACTAACTGAGTATGTCTCGTGCCAAATGCCTACTGACCCATCTGTACCAACGGATCGATTAAAGTGTTTCCAAGCAGGGAGATGTTCGGCGTCTTGACTTTTGGCATAGGCCATCAGTTGATCCATCGAGCGCCAATACTGGACAATAATGATCGTCCTAGAAAACCACATTTCATAATGAAGAAAACCTAGCTCAGGTTTTGTATACAGCTCTTTGAGCATCCTAGGCATAGCAAAAATGACGGGCAGCCATTTATGAATTTTCCACCATTGATTAAATCTCATGCCAATTAAGAAGACTACAAACTCACCATCTAGGTGAGCGCACATTCTTTCTTTGTTAACCATATTAATTTTCCAATAAAGATGGCTTAGTCTATATATCGATCACGCATCCTCAAATATTAGCAGCGACTCAATACGCTATACGCTTTTTAACCACAACATACGGCGTAGGCCGTTCCGATCGGAATTTCTTTCAGTGAGAACCAAAGCAGAATGCCGCTTAGCGCCATGCTAAGCGCGGCTAAAACGATGCCCCATATTTTCATATTGGGGAGGCCAGCGAGCTTTAAGCCGAGCGGCCAGCCAATCTCAAAAACACCGGCTAATAAGAGTGATATCCAGTAAATACTCATAGGGAAATAAGCTCAGAGTTTAAATTTCGTTGCCTCAATGCTTAGCTGGCGGTCCTTTCATGACTTCCATTAACAACTCATTTACCCCACCCCAAATAATTTGAATACCAAGGGCCAGAAGGATGAAGGCGAACAGCCGCATCAACACGTTGGCACCATTCTCGCCAAGGACACGCTTAATTCGTGATGCCTCGCGATAGGCGAAATAAATGCTCAGGGTGATTGCGCATATGCCTAGTAAGGCACCTGCGATGACCGAAATTTCTTTATCAATGTCAAAGCCCGTATGCTTTTTATGATTAACGACAAGTGCGATCGCTGTTGCAAGCGACCCGGGCCCAACAGTCAAAGGGAGTGAGAGAGGGTAAAAAGCATTTTTGGTTGCCGTCGAATCATTGATGCCAGAAGAATCTCTACCGTCATTGGAAGACTTGGCAGCGTGGTCGTTCAAAATATTCCAGCCCATCACTGCAACGACAATTCCACCAGCAACTTTAAGTACAGGTAAAGATATTCCAAAAAAAAGCAGCAACTGCGGACCTGCTAGCATTGCCACAACCAACATCACAAAACAATTGATACTGATACTTCTAGCCAGTTTTTTTCTAGTCTCTACAGAACAATCCTGCGTGAGATTCAAAAAAATAGGAGCGCCACCTAGTGGATTGATAATTGGGAATAGCGTCGCAAAGACGGTGGCACAGACAGTCAGCGACTCATGAAAAACTTGCACAAGTAGAAACCTTAATTAAGCCATGCAGGGAGGCGTACAGAGTTGCCAAAGCAGATTAACGACATTGTCTGAACGGTCACCTGAAACAGCCCCTTTGGGGGCTGTTTTTTTGCACGGTACGACAGAAACAACTAAGCGGCTTTCGGTGCTTGACTGATTGCTAACTTCACCGACGCGGGCGTGAACGGAATGGTGCGCAGTCTCACACCAATTGCGTCATAGACCGCGTTAGCGATTGCTGCTGGCACAGTCGTCGGTGCTTGTTCGCCAGCGCCCCAAACGGGTTGTCCTGGGCGATCAATCAGTGTGGTGATCACTTTCGGGACCTCTGGGAAACGCAAGATCGGGTAGGTCGCCCAGTCAACGCTTGTCACCTGATTGCCGGTCCACTTCACTTCTTCCATCAGCGTACGGCTGACAGTTTGGATCACGCCACCTTCGACTTGATTGATGACGCCATCCGGATTGACGATTTGTCCGCAATCGTGTGCCACACAGACGCGTGTCACTGTAATCTGACCCGTGGTGCGATCAACTTCTACTTCGGCTACCGTTGCAACGTAAGTGATAGCGTTGTTGTAGCGAACGTAAGAGATTCCGCGGCCCTTCGCAATATTGCCTTGAGCACTCGCGGGATTTGGACCCGAGCGAGTTTGCCAGTTCGAGGCCTTCATCACCGCCTTCATCACGTCAAGCGCCCTTGGGTCTGACAGGTGTTTAAGACGGAACTCAGCGGGATCAGCCTTTGCAGCTGCAGCCAGTTCGTCCATAAAGGATTCATTGGCAAAGCTGTTTTCAATACGGCCAGGACTGCGCAAATGTGAAGAGCGGAATATCGATTGCTCGATATGCTTGGTGGTGACCTTCATGTTCGGCAGCACATACGGTGCAGCCGTGTTTTGAAAGAGAAAGCCGACCCAGTTACCTGGGCGGGGGTTACCCGTCTCAGCGGTGGCAAGCAACGGAAAATCCAGAGGCTTGAACGCCGCAATATGGTTTAAGGCAATATAAAAATCACTTTGCCAGCCTGTCACATTGCCTTGCGCGTCAAAGCTTGCCTCAAAGTCCATCGACCTTGGCGGGCTCTTGGGTGCTAACGCGGTTTCATCTTGACGCATCCATTGCACGCGAACGGGTTTGCCGATGAGCTGAGCAATCAGTGCAGCGTCAGCGGTGGCATCTTCGTGCCCGTTGCGCCCGTAGCACCCTGAGCCGTCGAGGTAGACAAGGCGGATGGAATCTTTAGGCAGCTTGGTTAACGTTGCGATCTCGTCTTGCATCGAATGCGTGGATTGCGACGCCGACCATAAAGTCATCTTGCCATCTCGAAAGTCTGCAACCGCACAGGAGGGCCCTGACGAGGCATGTGTTTGGACCGCAAAGTTATACGTTGCTTTAACGCGCTTAACACCGCCTGCGAGAGCTTCGTCGATATTGCCGACGTTTTGTGTGATTTCGGTTTTAGCAATCGGCAGTTGGCGCCAGTGCTCAAATATCTTCGCCTGAGGGGGAAGCTCGCGGCCAGCAGACCATGTCGTCTTCACGGCCTTAGCAGCTTTTACTGCAGACCATTCATCTTTGCAGACGACCGCCAAGAAGTTGTCCTTGCGAACTGTTTGTACATAGCCCTTTAGTTTTTTTGCCTCTGAGTCGTCAAAGCTCACGAGGGTTGCGCCCATCGTCAGCGATCGAATCACTCGGGCATGCAGCATGCCCGGCAAACGAAAATCATGCACATACAAATGCTCGCCTGAGACCTTATCAGGGATATCCACACGCTGTATCGATTTGCCGACAAGCGTATATTCTTTATGCGATTTAACGGGTGCCTTGGGGTCAACCTTCAGCTGAAAGCCTTCGCCAATGACGTCCCCATACGATACGCTTTGGCCCGGCTTTGACGCCGCAGTGATCACGCCGTCTTTCACGCTAAGTTCAGAAACGGGCACATTCAGTTTTTCAGACGCCCGCGTTAGCAGAGCGATGCGCGCATTTGCTGCGGCGATCCGTAATTCAGCGCCACCTTGAGACATCGTCAGCGCACCGCCGGTGATCCACTGATCGGGAGTTGTAGCCGTGTCACCCATCACCATAGAAATCTTGTCAAACGGGACGGATAACTCTTCGGCAGCTATTTGTGAGAGCGCAGTCTTCGCACCAGTACCAAGGTCAACCTTACCAACAAAGACTGTCACCTTACCGTCACCGCCAATCGATAACCATGAGTCCAACACATCTTTAGCAACACTCTTTGGCGGAAGTAGCCCATAGCTTGCAGCAGCAGGCTTGGCGCCCATCGAAAAACTAACAAGCAACATGCCAGCACCGCTGGCTTTCAAAAATTCGCGTCGTGTGAATGCGTTCATGAGTTCACCTGTAAATGAATAGGTTGTGGGTAGGTTCAAGCAGCAGTGAGGTAACGTTTGACCGCCGCCACAATCCGCTGATGAGTGCCACAACGGCATAGGTTCCCTGCGAGCGCTTCGTTGATTTGCGCGTCTGTTGGGTTTTTATTGTTGGCAAGAAAGGCGCTAGCAGTCATGATCATGCCGTTGATGCAATAGCCACACTGCACGGCTTGCTCGTCGATGGAGGCCTGCTGCAATTTGCCTGGTTTTGCTGAACTTCCTAAACCTTCAAGCGTCGTGACGCTTTTGCCCTGCATCGCTGTTGTGGGCGTCACACATGAACGTATCGCCTGCCCATCTACGATCACCGTACAAGCTCCACATTGTCCGAGACCACAGCCAAACTTGGGCCCGTTAATTTCAAGGTGGTCACGCAACGCATACAGCAAGGGGGTGTCGTCTTCGATTTCGACTTTGTGCGATTTGCCGTTGACACTAAGATTTACTGTTGCCATGCTTGTCTCCCGCTTTTTATATGGTTGCGACCAAAATAGGTCGGCAAAATTACCATGACCACTTTACCGAAAGTACGTGAAATTGCAAAGTGCTAAGCATGTCTTTCAATTGGTGACAAAGTCATTAATATCGAACACCTGGCTTACCGGTTGACAACGTACGTTTGAACTGCCAAAACCTACTGCGCCAAGGTTCGGGACGGTTCGGGTTGTGAGCGTCGGCTCACGCAACTGCCCATTCTCATGCCAAATAACAAGTTATTTAATTGACTGTTTTATGAATTAAACATACAGTTAAAAAAAGGCGCAACCCGCCAATAAAATAAAGACAAATTCAAATGAGAAAAACTAGTTTAAAGGTGCTCGGTCGTGTCTTGATCGCCTGCTTGAGCGTTGTGTCAGCTCAAGCTTTCGCGCAGGCTAATTTCCCTACAAAGCCACTGCGGTTAATTGCTCCCTTTCCAGCGGGCGGAAGTTCTGATGGCCTTGCTAGGCTCTTGGCGCCAGAATTGGCTAAAAAATTGGGTCAGTCCGTCATTATTGAAAACAAACCCGGCGCCGGTGGAAATATCGGTTTGGATGCGGTCGCGAAATCAGAACCGGACGGTTACACAATTGGGTTGGCATCGCCTGGTCCAACCGTTGTCAATATCACGCTGATGGACGCCATACCCTATGACCCAGTCAAGGACTTAACACCGATTGCCTTAGTCGCAGACCTGCCAATACTGTTGGTTGTAAACAGCGCTACACCCGCGCGCACCGTGACTGAGCTCATCGCAGCAGAAAAATTGAACCCTGGAAAGTTCTTTTTTGCCTCGGCTGGCAACGGCACAACGATGCATCTCTCCGGCGAGCTTTTCAACACGATGGCAGGCACAAAGTTACAACATGTTGCGTATAAAGGCACTGCCCCAGCGATTGCAGATTTACTAGCAGGTCAGGTGCAGGTTGGGTTTCTTGACCTGTCTTCAGTCGGTGGACACATCGGTGGAAACAAAATAAGAGTACTTGCCGTGGGTAGTTCGAAGCGAATTTCAAGCTTGCCCGACGTTGCGACCATTGCCGAATCAGGTGTTCCGAACTATCAACTAAGTGGTTGGTTTGGAATTGTGACCTCTGCCGGCGTTGCGCCAGCCATCGTTCAAAAACTCAATCAATCGCTTGTTGAGATTGTCGCGATGCCACAGGTTCAAGAGCGGATGAAAGCGATTGGGCTTGAGCCGATGTCGAGTACTTCAGAGCAATTTGGTCAGTTTATAAAGGACGAAATTCCTAGGTGGGCCAAACTAATTGAAATTTCGGGCGTTAAAAGCAAACCCTGACTACATGGCAGTTATAACAATTCATAATCAATAAGGAGCAACAATGATCAATAAAGACATCGACCTGAAGGACTTCTCGCCCGTAGGCGTTAAGACGCGTCGCGAGATACTGGGGGACGAGTGGTTCGATCTCAATATGAACAACATGACTGAGTGGGATCGTTACTGGCAAATTTTTGCAACCAATACAAACTGGCATACCACCTGGGCGAGAGGGACTATTCCCGTGCAAACGTTGAGCTTGGTGAATCTATCCATGCTCGCCGCGATCGGCCATTGGGGCGAGTTCGAACACCACTTCAGAAATGCACTTGAGCGTACAGAGGTTCCGTTGCCACAACTGCGTGAAATCATGCTTCATATTTCGCAGTACTGTGGAATGGCCACCGGAGCTGAAATTTGGAAAATCACCCGGCGTGTATTGAAAGAATTAAATATTGACCTGAGCGTACTGCCTCCGATTGACAGCTCAAACGTAAACTGGACGAAATAGTCTCGCAGCAGACGTTTGTCACTGAGGAAACCTATTACTGAAGCATCGCGTCGATGCCGTGCTTCAGTTGGATCTGCCCCAAAAGTATGACTACTAGGGGCGATCCCCCCTAGCGTCGGCTATCACAACTCGCTCGATTGAATACGTTTGACGCCCTTTTCAGTCATATTTTTCCAAGCCGATTGAACTGAACCATTCAAATCGATCCCTCGACAGGCGTCTTCGATCACATAGGCATTCAATCCAGCAGCCCTTGCGTCAAGAGCCGTCCAGGCCACGCAAAAATCTGTTGCCAGACCAACGATAAAGACAGTGTCAATCTGATGGGCTCGAAGATAGGCGGCCAAGCCTGTTGTGGTTTTTCGATCCGCCTCCATGAAGGCAGAATAACTATCGATGTCTTTGCGATAACCCTTTCTGATGATTAATTGGGCAGTAGGTAGCTTGAGGTCTTTGTGTAAGTCTGCATCAGGAGTCCCTTGGATACCGTGATCAGGCCATAAGACCTGCTGCCCGTACGGTAACGAAACGACATCAAATGGTTTTTTACCTTGATGAGAAGACGCAAAAGACGAATGGCCCTCAGTGTGCCAGTCTTGAGTCATGACAATATTCTCAAAGAGCGGTGCAAGGCCATTAATAACTGGAATCACTTCTGCTCCGTGTGCCACAGGCAAAGTGCCGCCATCTACAAAACAATTTTGCACGTCCACCACAATGAGTGCCGAAGCAGATCCAATTCGTAAATTTTTCATTAGATAAACTCTCTGAGGGTTAGCCAAATACATTCACATGAGTTTTCTAGCCAATTCAGTAGAAATGACTCATCGTCTGTCAGCGCAACTGAAGCGCTGTTACTTTTTTGAAATATTAACAAGGATACGACATCCTTAGACTTTGGTCGATGACACTTTGAGCCAACAGCAAAAGCTTAAAAACCTCTGCGCTCGCGCCGAGATTTTTGCTTTAGGACTTGTCATTGGCAGGCGTGTATCGACCTCGAGGTTTATAACTTGAATCGCTCTTTTGATCTAAATCAACCCATCAGACTATTCTAATTTCTTTAGCGATCTGAAGTCATGCATTGGGCGTATTCTGCATACGTCCGTTACATGGATTTAGGCATCATGCATAAAAACTTATTTTTACTTTCGACCTTGTTTAGTTTGATTGGATCAGCTTTTGCTGCGCCTCCTCAAGAGCTGTTAAAGGGGTATGAGGCACAGTCTGGACAAGCATCTTCACTTCGCGGCGAACAACTCTTTAATGCTAAACACGGCAAAGAGTGGAGCTGTGCCAGTTGTCACGAAAATCCGCCCAATCACGAAACCAAACATCTTGTGACTGGCAAGATTATTAAGCCTTTGTCACCCAATGTGAACCCCAAACGATTTTCGGATCAAGCGAAGGTTGAAAAATGGTTTAAGCGAAACTGCAATGACGTGTTCGCTCGCGAATGTACGGCTCAAGAAAAGGCAGACATTCTTTCATGGTTAATGACAATTAAATGAAAACACCTGACTCAAAACAATCCATCCTAGTTTGGGATATGCCAGTCAGAGTCTTTCATTGGCTCTTGGTGATCTCTTTTGCAGGCGCGTGGCTAACCTCTGAGGGTGAACGTCAACAGATGATTCACTATGCATTTGGATATTCAGCATGCGCCCTCGTTCTATTTCGAATTGTTTGGGGAGTGGTCGGCACAAGATATGCTCGCTTTACCCAATTTATAAAAGGCCCAACAGAAACGACGCATCACCTGAAGTCGCTATTAACCGGCCGTCAACAGCTCGCGCCCGGACACAACCCAGCCGGGGCTTGGGCAATAATTTCCTTGATGTTGTTCATCCTGCTTATTGGCTTAACCGGCTATTGGAGCGTCAAAGAGGTTCTCGGGGATTTTATGGGAGACGCGCACGAGACCATTGCCAGCCTAACGCTCGGGATCGTGATCATTCATGTGATTGCCGCAATCATCATGAGCTTTGTACAAAAAGAAAATTTAATCAGGTCTATGGTGACGGGCAACAAGCGTGGCTCTGCCGAGCAGGCCATTCGATATCCGTTATACATTGTTGGCATTGCGTTGGCCATCGTATGGGCGTATTCTTTCTACTTAGTCGCGAGTGGCACCCTGCCCGCCCTAACCCAATGATTATTGTCGTTTGAGGATGCTATTACGATGAAGATTCAATCCTGTCTGTATTTGATCGTTGCAGTGATTTTTTCGAAACCAGTTTTTGCTGATGAAAAGGAAGTCATTGGAGCCAAGACCTACAAAGCAGTCTGTGCAGTATGTCATGCTTCAGGTGTCGCAAATGCTCCGAAATTAGGCGATAAAAATGCCTGGAAACCATTGATTGAAGAAGGGCAGGTCATTCTGACTGCGCACGGTTATGTTGGCGTCAGAGCAATGCCGCCAAAGGGCGGAAAACCGGACTTATCTGTCGAAGAATTTGCTGAAGCAGTAAATTACATGGTGAATAATTCAGGTGGCCAATGGTCTACTCCAAATAAAGGCATGCTTGAAGAAATCCACGAAGAAATTACTAGACGTAAAAATGCAAAATAACCACCGTGTGGGCGCTTGCGTGGTTCAATGAGATGCACGTCATAGTCAATATCGTTTGACGATTTGCTGATCGCCAAATTAAAGTTCAACGCTTACCATATCGACAGACAAACTAGAGTCTTTACTACGGCTCCGAAGCGGCAACTCCGCCTGTAAAGTTTGTTGCAAACGGCAAAACGACTTCACCCACAGTCTGAACCTAGTAGTTTCTCCTTAATAAACTGAATAAAAGGTCATTCATGTTTAAAAAAATCAACTATCTCATTTGCTCTTTGACATCCTGTCTCTTAGGTTTATCCCAAGCTCAGGCCTGCACTTCGATGGTGTTGGCGGGCAACGATGATGGTCGCGTCTATGGCAGAACCATGGAATTCGGGATTCCGCTCAAATCCGCGCTGTTGAAAACCCCGCGTGGATACGCCTTTCAGGGGGTTGGTATTGATGGTGCACCCGGTTCGGGTAAAAACTGGGTCGCCAAGTATGCGGTTGTTGGCGCCAATGCCTTTGGTTTACCCCTTTATGTAGATGGGATGAACGAAGCTGGGCTTGCGGGTGGCTTATTAAATGCCCCCAATACAGCGCAGTATCAAACCCCCACTCAAGAACAGTCCTCTAACAGTATTGCGCCACAGCAAATGTTGTTGTACGCATTAACCAATTTTGCAACGGTTCAAGAGGTAAAAGACGCGCTGCCAAAAATGTTTGTGAACAGCGCACCGCTCAAAGAATGGGGTGGCGTCGCCAAAGCGAGAATGACCTTGCACGATGCGCAGGGCAAAAGTTTGGTGGTTGAATATCTTGACGGTAAGTTGGTCATGACCGACAACACGATTGGCACAATGACCAACGACCCAGCCTTTTCGTGGCATCTTCAAAATATTGGTAACTACGTCAATTTGTCGGGTACCGATAAGGCGCCACTCACAGTTAAGGGTCAAAAATTTACGGCCGCTAGCTCTGGAAACGGTATGCATGGATTGCCTGGTAGCTTTTTGAGCCCCGATCGCTTTATTCGAGTTTCACAGTTCGCCCTAAATGCTCCCGCTGCAAGCACTGCAGTTCAAGAAAGCAGAGCTTGGCACATCATGAATAATTTTGACATACCTTATGGAGCGATTCACTTAGATAGCTCTAGTGGTTATGGTGGTGGCGTGAATTCGTATGAGTTTACAGAGTGGGTGGTCGTCGCTAACTTAAAGTCTAAAAGCTATAGCATCCGTTCGTTTGAAAACCCAGGGGTTCAGAAAATAACCTTTGCAGATTGGGATCTGAATGGAAAAGCTCTTCAATCCATCGCACTACTAAAGTGATTACCGTGAGTACAGAAACCAGAAACTCGCTAAGAGACTCATCCCCAGTGAATAGTTTGAAACTCAATGACACACCTTCGCGGGTATCCTTCAACACTTCAGGTGACACTTAGCCATGCATGGAAATCTGAGTCAAAACACACACCTTGACACGCTGGGAAAAGGTTTAGGCCATGTGGCGTCTGGCAGCACCTTCGCGAATAGTGGTTCACTTGGCTGGAACATTCTGAACGAAGACGTGAGTCTGCCAGTTGCCGTGTTGCGTCAAAGTCGCATTGAGCACAATCTTGTGTGGATGAAACAATTCATCGAGCGCTACGGTGTCGAGCTTGCGCCACACGGTAAAACGACCATGAGCCCTGAGCTTTTTCAAATGCAGCTCGCACATGGTGCTTGGGGCATCACCCTTGCAACAGCTTCGCAAGTGCAAGCTGCGGCAGCGCACGGTGTACCGCGCATCATCATGGCAAACCAATTGGTCGGCAAAGGCAATATGGCGATCATCGCTCGTTTGCAACAGGCAGATCCAAATTTCTACTTTTGTTGCATTGTTGATTCGGCAGCAAATGCTGACGCGCTTGGCCAGTATTTTTCTGAGCACAAACAAACATTAAGAATATTGCTCGAATATGGGGTGGGTGGTGGACGCACTGGGATACGCGATCTTGCACAAGAACAGAGCGTGCTTGACGCCGTCGCACGCTGGCCACAAGCGTTAAGCCTGGTTGGCGTTGAACTCTATGAAGGTGTGTTAAGTGAAGAGCCAGCGATTAGAAGCCTCTTGCAACATGTGCTAGCTCGAACGCAGGCGCTAGCGCTGCAAAACCAGTTTAAAGAGCCGCGGGTGATACTCAGTGGCGCGGGCTCTGCCTGGTTTGACGTTGTCGCTGAAGAGTTTGGTCATAAACGCCTAGCGAACAATCAAACCTTGCAGGTCATCTTAAGACCAGGCTGCTATTTGACGCACGATGTGGGAGTGTATCTCAACGCCGAAAAGCGCATACAAGCCAGTAACCCTGTTGCGCGCGACATGGGTCGCAGCTTATTACCTGCACTGCAATTGTGGGCCTATGTACAAGCTGTACCTGAGTCGAACCGCGCGATTATCGCTCTGGGTAAGCGCGACGCAGCGTTTGACGCTGGGATGCCGATCACTTCATTGCACTATCGGCCGGGCATCAGTCAGGCGCCTCAACTCGCGCCAAGCGACTGGAAGATTACCGCCATGATGGATCAGCATGCATTTATGAGTATCCCCACCAGCGCCGACATCGAAGTTGGCGATATGCTTGCGTTTGACATTTCGCACCCCTGCCTCACTTTTGATAAGTGGCGGCAAGTCTTGCTGGTTGACGAGACGTATCAAGTGACGGGTGCGGTTCAAACTCTTTTTTAAAGGTGCGCCTAAGTCAAGGTAGTCGATTGCAAAAGTAAAGCTGATTGTATTGCCTACAAACAGCCTGAGTGTTTTCAATCGCAAAGCCTACAACAGGCACTGCGCTCTTTCAACGTGTGCTGTGTCTGATCAACTTGCACTGCGCCCTTTCAACGTGTGCTGTGTCTGATCACAACTTGCACTGCGCCTTATTGGCGCGCGCTGCGCCCTAGCTTCGGCGGCTTGGCATCAAAGGTCGCACGCCAGGGATTAATGTCTAATCCACCGCGACGGGTATAGCGCGCATACACTGACAGCGAAGTAGGCGAGCACTGCGTCAGGATATCGACAAATATTTTTTCAACACAGTGCTCATGAAAACCATTGTGCATTCTGTAGGAAACAATATATTTCAACAGGCTCGCGTGATCAATCGCGGGGCCCGTGTATTCAATTTGGATGCAGGCCCAGTCGGGCTGATCCGTGACTGGGCAATTAGATTTGAGTAGTCTTGAAAATACTTTTTCAGAGATGCTCGTGCGCTCTACCTTTGCTTGACCTCGTTTATCTAGCTTATCCAAGGCGTTTACTGTGGCATTGATTGCTACTGAGCCGATCGATCCAGTTCTGGCGCCAGCCCTTGCTGCATCGCGAACACTTGCTATCTCGTCAGCCCCTATAGTCTCTGACGTTTCGCCTTTCAATTTTAATATTGCGATATCAGGCTGATAGCAATCAATTTCGACATCTAATTTATCTAGATCAACGCCAACAAACTCGGCGATTTTTTCATTTGCAAATTGATCAGGCCCAACGAGTTCAAGCTCGAGCTCGGCGCCGATTGCTAGCGCAAGATCGTTTCGTAAGAGATCGAACACGTGATGTACGGTTTCAAAACGTGTTTGGTTAAAACTATTCAAATAAAGCTTAAAGGATTTTGATTCAATAATATTGGGGCTTGTGCACGGCACTTTTAAGCGCAACAGCGCCACCTTAGGCAATCCTTTTGCATTGAGCCAAGAGAGTTCGTAGGCGTTCCAGAGATCGAAGCCTTTAAACGGCAAAGCGCTCGCTGTCGTCGCCTCGCCGGGCAAACCCGCAAGACCAAGTGTGCGTCTTGCATCCAACCGAGGCATCGGAAACAGCAGCGACGCGTCATAACCCTTGGGGTAAGAAACGTCTTTTCCTAGGGGTACGGCAGTGGGGATATTTGGCGAACCGTGACTCACTAGGGCT
>CANCMG010000055.1 GCA_947378965.1 Alcaligenaceae bacterium
AAAATCACCGGTACTTTAAGAAGTGACGGGGGGTGTTTTCAAAAATATGGTCGTCGTTCGCGCAGAACAAGGTGTAAAGGCACTGGGATGGGACCCAAATGAATTTTGGGGGGTGGGGGTATGGTGGGGTGTCGGTTGTCTGAAATCGACAAGGGGTAGGGTGTCGCTGGGCCCAAGCAAGGGTGGCTAAGCGCGACCGGTCCGTGTACTGCGAACAGTTAAGTGCCCAACTGCGCTAATGCCCGACACCACCATAGAGGCCAACCCACGACTAAGTCAGCATCGCTTGATTGCGGATGCCTAAATTACGTGCGTGGGGAAAAAACAAAAAAACACTCAGGTGCTTGATTTGCTTGACTTCTTGGCGGGTCAACCACGACAACATCACAAACCGCCTGAGGTGCTGAAATCTCAGGTTTTTTGCTTTTGGTCTGCGGGAGGGATACTAACCACTCAAGCAACGCTGAGGCAATGAGCCCTAGGTTTCAAAATTAGTATGTTTGCCGGACCTCGAACGGTCGGGCGAAAGCCGAAAGCGTGAGCGCCGTTTTAAGCTGGTTATCCGTCAACTCGAACCGGATACCCATCATGCCACGCCCACCTCGCTGCTTTGAAGCCAACATCAGTCACCACGTCACGCTGCAATAACCAAGCGTTTGATTTACGCAGACCCCTAGCCCACTTCGGTGCGTTTTCTTTTGGGTGATCGCAAGGACTACTCGATCAGCATTTACAGCTCAGACTCCAAAACACGCACAAATAGTCTAGAAAACGAACAACAGAAACATGAACAAACATGAACGTCGTTTTTAAACAACGCAAAAAAGTGATCTAAATTATTGAAAATAAAGGGATTTTAAAATAGTAAAAAGTGAACAAAAGTGAACGTCAATTTGGCTGTTTTTCATGTTGGAATACGAGCGTTAAAACGTATCTGTATAACCCACTCGCAGGCATCGACATGACAGCTCAATTTAAAAAGCTTTTTCTTGCGTTAGTGACTGTTTTTTTAGGTGCTATGAACAGTAGTGCTATAGGACAAACTGCGTATGATTTTAGTTATGACAATGGCAGTGGTGTAATTGCCCAAGGTGTTTTTACGGTCAACAGCAGTAATCTGATTATTGACGTAACCGGTGCCGTGTCTGGCAGCAGTGCTGGCTCTGGAAAGATTTCTGGCGTGATGAACAAGTATTCGATAAACGCTAACACTAATCAGTTGTTTCCGGCAATCAACGCTCCAAATTATCTAGACAGCAATGGTGTTGGTTTTTATACCAACGGTTCTAACACGTCCGCCAATCAATTTGTATTGTTGCAAATGGGTACTACGCCAGCATTTTATAATAATTCAGGTGGGTGGCAAGGTTTTGGCGGTACCCTCACTGTAGCAGCCGCATCCTCAGTCCCCGAAATCGATGGCGCACTCATCCCGCAAGTCGGCTTACTATTAGCAGGCCTGTTCATTATTCTCGGTCGTAGAAAAGAATGTACAGAGCCGATGCTTGCTGTCTGAATTAACTCGCTCGTGGCCCGCAGGCCCACTTCGGTACTAGCCACCTTCGGGTGGTTTTTTAACGCCTTTATCAAACTGCTCGAGCCGTGACCCAGAGCAAAATAAAAAAATGTGTATACCCCTGCCCTTTTTACACAGCAAGCAAAGGGGGGCTCCCTAGCGACCAACCCACCAGTTTCCGACCGTTTTAACCGGGGGCGTCGCCCGAACGGCATCGTTTGAACAAAATACAGTGCATAGGTCTGCATAACGAAGCCGTCGATTTACGGGGGTGGGGGTACGGTGTGGCGGCGGTTGGGTGAAATCGACAAGGGGTGGAGTCATTGATCGCTCAAAATATTTCAAGCAGTGCCCGTAGCGCTAGCGCTTAGTCCATTTAATAACTACTGGGTTGATCTCAACAAGTACTCGGCAATCTAAGCCAAATGCTATCGTACACTGGCCGTTCGTGCTACGATTTCGTGTCTCAGTTCTGGCCCAAATTTGGCCCACTGAGGTTCAATTTTTAGAAGTTTCTTTACTTAACCAAGCAGATTTGGTCTTTCGAATTCTTTGCAGACGTGGCACTAAGTCTTTGATCTTGCGCACGAACTCTTCTACATGGACAAAACCATGATGGTGTTTGGCGATGCGAAAAAGGTGATTGAGGATATGGTCAAGGCGGTTGAGAACTCTTAGATAGAGTGTCGCTAGGATATGGTCCCCCGTGCGACGATTTAGCGGGGCTATTCGTTTAGGTCGTTTCGACTATCAAAACCACCGTATTTATTACAGTTGATCACCCTCATGCGCTTCCTTGCCCTTCTTTTAACCGTGCTGCTCAGCGCGTGTGCAGTGCCCCCCGGCGACAGCATTTTAAACCCTGCACCGACCGGCAAGCCCACGCCCCAAGATACCGTCGTTGAACTGAGCAACAAAATCAAATCGCTCTGTCTCGAACCTGAGTACGCTGCGTACTTTGCCAAGACCTTTTGCACACCAAGCGAATTTAGCCTCGCCATGATGTCAGACAGAAGCAAAATCAATCAGGCGCAAAAAAACGCCCTGAACGCCTGGTCTCAGGCCTACGATAACCTTGCTAGCGAAATGAACGAGGCGCTAGCTTTAACATCAGTCGCAAACAAACAGATGGCCGAGTACAACAAAATCGTTGCGTTTCCGGCAGCACAAAAAAATCGCCTTGAACTTTATCAAGGAAACATCACCTGGGCTATTTACAACCGCAAACGTAAAGAGATTTCGGATGGCATCGCCGCTGAAAGCAGACGGGTTGTTCAGCAAAAAATTTGAAGCCTAAGCGATAACGCTTAAAGTAGGTGCGATAACGCTCAAGGTAAATGCGATAACACTCAAGGTAAGTGCGATAACGATTAAAGTAAGTGCGATAACGCTTAAGGTCCTGGCGAGAGCACTTTTTCGAGAATGAACGCGCAGGCAAACAGACTCAAAAATGGGCCGAACGGTATCTGATGTTGAAGCGTCAAGCGCTTAACTCTAATCAGGCTTAGCCCAACGATTACCCCGAGTATGGCGGCACAGCTCAATACCGAAAAAATTGCCTGCCACCCTAAAATCGCTCCGATCGCCGCCAACAACTTTGCATCGCCCTGCCCAATCCCTCTACGTTTATTAAACTTGAAATAACACTCATCGACTAACCGTATCAGTCCATACCCGATCACGACACCAAGCAATGCGTCAGTACTTGAGCAAAACTTGTTTGCACTAAAAGTATTGAATATCACGCCACTTAAAATGAGCGGTAAGGTGAGCCAATCCGGAAGGATGAAACTCTTAAAATCGATGAATGCGGCCCAGGCGAATAACGCAATCCAGGCGATGACGTACACAGACAAGAGCGACATTTTTTGTTATTTTTAAAAGCGCTTAGTCAGCATTGAAATTTGATGAGCCTTACCTTGAAAGACAACCTCAACACTATCAATGCTAATACTCTTTAAAAAATACCCCTTATCAAAGGTCTCACCCACTGCAATGGCTCCTGTGTTTTTACCCTCGACTTCAAACATAGCGTACCCGCTCGATGAACCGTCGTGATGCATCAAACCCGTGAGTTGAACTTTAGATAGTTCAACTTCTTTATAACCAAAGAGCTTTGCGGCCTTTTGAAGATCTTGAAGATGGTTAATTTGCAACGACTGATTAGCATCTGAAAATCTTGGCAAGCGCTCAATCGCTAAGTAGGTATAGGTCACGGTCACGACGATGCACAACACTAAGGTGTTTCTGATGACCTTCGCAAACCACAAGGGCTTAATTTGATTTAAAAAAATACCCCAGCGACGAGTGCGATGCAAATCTTGCTTGGGCGCAGTCGAGGTCAGCTGACCGGTCACTTTATGCCAGAGGCTTGCCAAGTCAAGCGAGCGATCGGCAGTCAGAAACTCTTTGATCTTTCTGAACCACCGGCCAGGCGCGCTTTTATGATCAGACAATGTTTGCATAGGTCGCTGCAGAGAGGGCCAATTAAAGTGTTTTTTACGAGAGTCAATTCTCAACTATGATTAGCTTGAGTCAGATACGTGAATGATTTTAGCCCTACCTACCCTGCTGTTGTCTAAACTGGATTTCAACTTAAATGAGAACATCTAATATCTTCGATCGCAAACTAAATGGCAGCGCTGTCAAGAATCGTTCGCAGCTTGGCTTCACGTTAATCGAAGTGATGGTCGTCATCGCAATCATCGGCATCATGGCAACCTTAATCGTGCCACAGATTATGAGCAAACCCGACGAAGCACGCGTAATCGCCGCCAAACAAGATATTAGCTCAATCGTCCAAGCGCTCAAACTTTATCGCCTCGATATTGGTCGCTATCCCACCACCGAACAAGGTCTGTCCGCCCTCGTTGCAAAGCCAACCAGCGAGCCAATTCCTCAAAATTGGAAACCAAATGGTTACGTCGACCGTTTACCCAAAGATCCGTGGGGCTTTGCCTATCAATACTCAAATCCAGGCCTTCGAGCAGAAATTGAGGTCTTTAGTCTCGGGGCAGATAATAAGCCTGGAGGAACCGGTTTTGACGCCGATCTCGGAAATTGGTAACAAAGGCGAGCAAGCTGGATTTTCATTGATTGAGGTGCTCGTTGTTTTGCTCATTCTTAGCATTACGTTTGGGATGATATCTGTATCGTTTTTCAACACCGAGCAAACGCAATGGAAAGATATGAATCGCAGACTAGTCGTGAGTCTGAATCATGGTAAAGATGAAACAGTACTGTCGGGTGCCCCGATTATGTTTCAGATCGATGAAAAAGGCTGGCGATTTTTAGCACCTAACTTGCAAGACGAATTTTATGTTCTAGGTGATGCGCTCACTCCCTACTCGTGGAAGACACAAACCGCCGTTGAAGGGACCACGCGATTTCAGTTAGACGGGGCTGGCTCACCTCAACCCGTGGTGTTCAAGATGACTCAAGGCGCGTTGACCGCCACGATTCATCGCCGCCGTGATGGCTATTTTGAAATTCACTAAGTATCAACCTGCTTACAAATAGACATCATGCGGCTTAAAAATAGAAACAATGTTAAGCAGCGAGGTTTCTCATTAATAGAAGTCCTGATTGGCCTTTCTATATTGGCGATCGCCCTGACAGCAGGCGTTAAAGCCTTAACTCAAAGCGTGCAAACGCAAACGACGCTGCAGCAACAGTACCTGGCGATGTTATCTGCCAATGATGCGCTGAACAAAATCTACTTACAAAAAGTATGGCCTGAATTCGCAACTTACAAGACAAATTGCTCGCAACTGAATGTCCCTTTAGTTTGTGTCCGCTCGACTTTTGCCACACCAAATCCCTTATTTAGGCGAGTGGTCATCGAGGTCTATCTCGCGAGTCCAACTGACCCAACTGCGCCACAAGATCAACGGCTCGCCAAACTCACAACGATTGTCTTCAATTATTTAAGTGCAAATCTATGAAGAACAATCAAGGCTTCACTTTGATTGAAACCATGGTTGCGCTGATTATTTTAGGCATCCTTGGGCTCATGGCTAGCCAAGGACTCGGCGGCGCGTTTCGGGTAAAAGAGAGTGTTGAGGGGCAAATCAAAGAGCACGAAGCCGTTGTTGTCATGCTGAAATACTTTCAAAATGACTGTGAGGCAATGGTTAAAAATACTGACGAAAAATTACCGCCCATATTTATTCAAGGAAATTCCTACACCTGGTTTATGCGACATTATTCTTCTGTGCAAGACAATGGTTGGCAATTTGTCGGCTATACCGTTCAGGATAATGCTCTTAACAGATACATCACCCCGCCCTTTAGCAATAAGCAAGAGGCCGTAAGCGTTCTCGCAACGTTGTCTAAAGACCCAGACCTAGGACTGGCCTCTGCTCAACTATCGTATCAACTGCCGCGCGTCTTGAGGCAAAAGATTGAACCGTACTGGAGTTCATACACCAAGAAAGCTGCTTTGGGTCTGCAACTTTCAATATCGCTAATCGGTCATCGCGCTCCTCTGACAAGCTCTTGCATTGCAGAGGGAAAACTATAAATGCGCCATTCACGCTCGCGCTCACAAGACGGGTCGGCCACGATTATTGCGTTGATTGTGGTCAGCCTCATTGCGATTTGCATCGCTAGTCTAATGTGGCAACAGGATTTCGAAATTCGAAAGACTCGGATTTACAAAGAAAATACGCAGGTCTCTTGGTTGCAACGATCGCTGATTGAGGTCGTGAGATTGGTCTTAAGAATCGATTTACTGAATAGTCAGGCAGTCGATCACTTAGGCGAAATCTGGGCATTGCCCATTGAAAATAGTCGTATTGAAGACTACCTTAAGAATCAAGACTTACCAGAAGAACTAAAAAGCATCAAATTTAGCGGAGCGATTCAAGACGCCCAAGCACTTTTCAATATTGCAAATTTATGGGATGCAAACACAAGCACCGTCAATCTAGCAGGCATTCAAATCTATGCAAACTTACTTGAACAACTTGGGCTTAACAAGAGCCTGGCCGATCACACCGCACAATATATCCTGCGCAACAACCGTCGGCTGCAATACCTCGATGAACTGATCAATGTTCCGGGCTACAACAGTGACACGATTAAAAGACTCAGCCGGTTTACGATCGTGTTACCTGAGCCTACTTCGGTCAATCTAAACACTACGTCTATCGAGGTCTTGTTAGCGCTATGGCCAACCTTATCTCAAACGGATGCCGCAACATTTATGCAGGTTAGGCTGAGCATGCCTTTAAAAAGTCAAAGCGACATCACTCAGTTACTCACAAAGATCCAACCCAACAAAACACTAGAGCCAATCAGCTCTGTCGGCGTCAAATCAGATTACTGGTTAGCACATACCAACCTGCTCATCGATCAACGCAATATTTATACCCAAACTCTGATTCAAAGATTTACAACGCCACAGGCTGATAAGAACTACACGGCAGTGTTATGGAGCAAACAAAAAATTGTTCAAGCGAAATGACATTTTTGACCCAAACCTGCGGGTCAACGAATACCGTTGTTCATCTCTAAGATCGTTTAAATCACAGCCACCAAAATGCCAAGCACCACCCCCATCAGCATGATCAACGCGGATTCAAGTCAATTGCATCAACGAATCCCGTTATTCATCTCTAAGATCGGTTGCATCACGGCCATGACAATGCCGAGCACCAAGCCACCCATCAACAAGATCAAGACGGGCTCAAGTAAATTAGTAAATATCTTGGTTTTATGCTCTGCTTCGGCCTCAGCGTTTTCTGCAGCGTAGCGCAACATTTCTGCTAACTGGCCACTGGCCTCACCCGAGCGGATTAAGTGCACGAGGATTGGCGAAAAGATGCCCTGGTTCGCAATCGCCTTGGCAAGTGACGAACCTTCAGACAGACGCGCTTCGGCCCGCTCGATTGTTTCTCTAAGAACCAAGTTAGACAGTGTATTTTTTGAATGATGCAGCGCCGAGAGTATTGGAACATTGGCGCCAACAAGTAAGGCCATTGTTCCGGCGAATCTAGCCGTTTCAAACTCAAGCAGCAAGGCTCCTACAACAGGGATTTTTAAACAGAACGCATCGCAGCGGTATTTAAACTCGGGGCGTCGCAACAAATATTTAAAGATCAAGGTACTGAGCAAGCCGGCCAGCAAAAGAACCAAACCCCATTGACTTAAAAAATTAGACAGCGCCATCACAATTTGAGTGATGACTGGCAATTTTTGCTTTGTCGATTCAAAGACACGAACAATTTGCGGCACCACATAGGTCATTAAAAAGATAATGACCATCATGGAAACCGTCACGAGTGTTGCCGGGTAGACCAAAGCTCCTAAGGCTTTTTGCTTAAGCGCTTCTCGTTTTTCTAAAAATACGGCTAATTGTGTCAGCACTTCGGCCATTTGACCGGATTGTTCAGCCGCAGCGACGATACCCTGATAAAACGCGCCAAAGGATTGAGGATGGTTAGCAAGCGCCTGCGAGAGAGGCATACCAGAACGGATATCTGCCAAGATTGATTCAAGTACTTTACGCGTGTGCTTTTTGATACCGGAATCCTCAGACAGGATGGTGAGACCATCCTCGATCGAGATTCCCGACCTGACCAGAAGCGCCAACTGTTTTGACAAAATGGCTAGGTCTTTTGCGGATATCGACCTCTGACTAGAAAACAAGCTGCGCTCTTGAACCGCCGCTTGCGTGAGCGCCACATCGGTAATTGAAATGGGCACCAGCTCTTTATTCAACAGCAGCTGCCTCACCGCGCGCAAGCTTTCACCCTCCACGGTGCCGCGTTCTGTTTTGCCGGCATACGTCACGGCTTCAAACTGAAATAATGGCATCGCTATATATCCAGGTGATTCGCACCGGTCACACGTCTCACCTCTGCGGGCGTGGTCATACTCGCATTGACCCACCTCTCGCTATCTTGCACCAACGAACGCATCCCAGTATCCAGGGCTTTTTGTCGTATTTGTTCTTCTGACGCACTTTGGTGAATTAATTCTTTCAGTTCAACAGAGGTTGTCATCAACTCGTAAATGCCAGCACGGCCTTTAAAACCAGACTGCGTGCACTCTGCACAACCTTGTCCACGGCAGACCGTACAGGTCAAGCGGATGAGACGTTGACCCAACACACCGAGTAACGAAGACGACAAGAGAAACGGTTCGATACCCATATCGATTAAGCGAGTGACGGCAGAAGCGGCGTCGTTTGTGTGAAGCGTCGCAAGTACCAGGTGCCCGGTGAGCGAGGCCTGCACCGCAATTTGTGCGGTTTCTAGATCACGGATTTCGCCAATCATGACGATATCAGGGTCTTGACGCAAAATTGCACGCAGTGCCCGCGCAAAATTCATCTCGATACGTGAATTGACCTGCGTTTGTCCGACTCCCTCAAGATTGTATTCAATCGGGTCTTCGACGGTCATGATGTTATTGACTTGCGACCGCAAGGTTAACAATGCACTGTACAGCGTGGTGGTTTTGCCGCTACCGGTTGGACCCGTCACCAGCACAATCCCATAAGGCTTATTAATCAGTTGTAAAAAACTTTTCTCAGTGTCTGGCGCCATCCCGAGCGTTTTCAAATCTAATTTAGAGTAATTTTTTTCTAGCAAGCGCATCACTACGCGCTCACCATGAGCCGTTGGTAGCGTTGATACCCGAATATCTAACGCTTTACTGCCGACTCTCAAAGAAATTCTGCCGTCCTGCGGCATGCGCTTTTCGGCGATATCCAATGACGCCATAATTTTAATTCTTGATACCAAGGCCGCATGCAGGCCTCGCTTCAGATCGACGACATCTCGTAAATTACCATCGACCCGAAAACGCACCACAGATTGCTTTTCGTAGGCTTCGAGGTGAATATCTGACGCACCATCACGGCTCGCTTGTTTAAACAAGCTATTGATCATGCGAATGATGGGCGCATCATTTTTGAGCTCTAACAGATCCTGTGTCAGGGGGATATCTTGCATTAAACGCGCGAGATCAACGTTCTCTTCTAACTCATCCACCACCGTGGCTGCATCCGTTTCATTCTGAGCATATTCTTGACTAATCATTGAAAGAAGCTCTTCAGAGCTCTTTTTATGAAAGTGAAGCGGTCCTAAATTACGTGCGATCTCATGCAGAATTGAAGGCTTTGTTTTAAGACTCCAATAAAGCGTTGGAGTCTCTTCTAACGAGCCTAGCAACAACACCTCGTGGGTTTTCGCAAAGGAGAAAGGGATTTTCATCACGGAGCAATGTCATGCATGATGTCTCTGACGTCTCGCAAGGTCGCAGTGTTTAAATTTTCTTTTTTAAGCAACAACGGCGCTTGCACAAACGTCTTACGTTTTTCTTCTAGATCATCTAACTTATTATTTGAAAAAATATTGTTTTGTTCGTTATTTCGTAACACTGAGGGGCGTATAAAAACCATTAAATTTGTTCTGGTTCTAGACTTATTATCGTATCTGAACAAGCCACCAATTAACGGAAGATCCCCTAGCAACGGAATCTTTGAACTGCCGTCCGTATAGTTATCACCAATCAGACCACCTAAGACAATAATTTGTCCGTCCTCGACGATCACATTTGACTCGACATTTCGTTTGTTCAAAATAATTCCGGTAGTACTCGAAACATCTTGAATACTTGAAACTTCTTGAAAAATTTGAAGCTTCACCGTGCCATTTTCTGAGACTTGCGGCCGCACACGCAGTGTCAAACCCACATCTTGTCGCGTGTAGGTTTGAAACGGCGTCACCGTCGAGGTGCTACCAGTTTGCGCATAGGAGCCCGTCACAATCGGGATATTTTGGCCCACAATAATACGAGCCTCTTCGTTGTCGAGCGTCATTAAGTTTGGCGTTGATAAAACATTTGCACCAGAAATCGTTGAAACCGCTCTTAACAGGGATGAAAACGCCAAATTACTGCCAAAATTTGTAATCGAGCCAATATTGAGCCCGAGACCTAACGCCGGTACCGCAGCGCCTGCTACAGCCGTGCCGAGTGCCGAATTAATCGCAGCACTCGATCCAAAAATATTTGTATTGCCTGAGGAGGTTGGTCCATTAAAGTTGGTGCCGGCATACGCAGTGTTAGAACCGTTCAAAGCCTGCCACTGGACTCCTAATTCGGCCGCGTTCGCCGCTGTCAACTCAACAATCATGGATTCGATATAGACCTGAGCCCGACGCCGATCGAGCTGTTCGATCACTTTCAATAAATCTTTATAAACAGGTTCGGTGGCCGTAATAATTAACGAGTTTGTATTGGGATCGGCCTGAATCATGCCTCCGGTGGAGGGAGCGCTTGTACTTGTCAACGCAGACGATGCTGCAGCGGAGGGCGCGCCGCCAAAAGAGGTTGCGCTATTGAGACCCGCAGCACTCATTGGATTTGCCGCGCTCTGATTTGGTATCAGAGGATTGCTGTTGGCGTTGCCTTGGGCATTCGTATTCGTATTCGTAGGATCAGCCGAGGAACTCTCGGCTGCCATCAGAGCCCGCAGGGTAATCGCCAGTTTAGACGCCTCTGCGTTTTTCAAAGCCACTACGTAGATATTTCCAACATTTTTTGAGGAGTCGAGCTTAGCCACCAGCCCTCGAATCTGCGCTAATCGCTCGGCGTTACCACCCCGAATGATGAGTGAATTCGTTCTGGGATCTGCCAAAATAGTAGGCTTTGTCAGTGGATCGCCACCCTGCGGCACACTGGTTTCTAGCGCCCGATTCACTAGGGCTGCCACCTTGATCGCTTGCGCATTTTTTAAGGCAATCGTTTCAACCTTACTGCTCGATGGGCTATCGATGCTTTGAATAATTTTTTCAATTCGCGCGATGTTACTGGCGTAATCCGTCACAAGGATTGAGTTATTGCCGGGCAGTGCATTGATCGTATTATTGGGCGAAACAAGAGGCCTAATTAAGGTCGCAACATTTGCTGCTGACTCAAAATTTAACTGAAATACTCGGGTAATAATTTGATCGCCTGTCACACCAGGTCTTGAGGTGAACGTCTGCGACGATTGTAATTTAGCATCTGCCTCTGTGACGACACGATAGCCCTCTGCCGTATTCACCAGCGCAAAGCCATTCATGCGCAGTGCCGTTGACAGGCTGTCTAACGCTTGATCGGGTGTCAGCGCTTGACTACTATTCAAAGAAATCTTGCCTCGAACCTTTGGGTCAACCACAATCGAACGATTGGTGGCCCGAGCAACCGTCGCAATGACAGCCTCGACATCCGCGTTATTAAAGGATAAGTTGATGCCATTGTTTTGCGCAAAACACTGTTGTTGCACAACGAGGATCAGCGCCAGCGTACAGATAGTTTTTAATGATCGAAACATAATAGGCCTTAAATTTTAAAGCGGTAAACAGCACCGTCTTTTTTTCCAATGATTGAGAGCAAACCAATCAAGGAGTCAATCGATTCTGGTAACGCCGTTGCTTCTCCGTGCAAAGACAATCGACCCTTTTCAACGATGCCGTTTGCCGTTAGCAGTAACGGACCATTCGTTGTCGAAACGTCTAACTTTAACGTCTGATTCATCTGAAGCGTTAGCGCATAACTGCCGAGCGGTTTAACGGGGCTGATGGGGCTTGACACATTCAAAAAATGAATCTCTACACCCCCCCTCAAAACAGAATCTAAAACGAGATCATCCCAACGGATCGCTAACTTTCCACGCAGATGCAGAGAGCGCATGAGCCCGCCCATGACCTCTAACAGATTGGCTGGAAGATCGATTTGATTGCTGCTTAGCTTGAGGGCTTTAGGATGAACCGTTAGTTCAAGCGGCCTCGCGGCACTGACATACTGAATGATCCACTTGCACGTTAAATCAAGTACTGAAAACTGAGTGTTCCAGGAAAATCGCTCAGAGCCTACTTGAGCGCTGTGGCAGGCTTCTGAAGTGCCCGCTTGAATCGCTGAGAAGCCTAGCTGCGCACTACCGCTCCAAATCGTACCCTCAGGCTGAAGTAGCACAATCTGGCATTTAGTCATTTTTGCAACGCCCGTACTCAACCAGCGTAGCGGAAAACAAGCGACAGTAAGAACTATCACGCACAGCAGCAGCACGATTCGACTCGGCCAGCCGAAACGGAAAGCATCGCGTTGAAATTGTAAATTCATCGTGCTTGCACCAAGGTGGCATTCACTTGAATCACGCCTACACCATCATTTTTTTTGATGACAACATCATTAGCGTACAACGCATTGTTTTGTCGAAAATCCACCACAAATTCAAGCCAGCGACTAAATTCAATCTCATCAATTTTTAAATCTAGCTTCACTGAATCCGTGTTCTCTAGCCGAGCCAGCGTAAATTTGACTCCTTGAGACAATAGCTTTTGTTGCAAGCTAGACAAGTCATTTTCTGACAAGCTCGAGATCTTTACACTCTTGTCTTTATACGTGAGAAGCGTTCGATTGAGCTCTTGAATACTCATTAATTGAGCCGGATAGTTTTGCAAACGCAGTTCGAGGGCTTGTTGCAAGGGCTGAATGATCCAGAACCACAGAATAACAATGAACAGACAGGCGCCCACCCCAAGTGCAAACTTAGGTGGCAAGCGCGTAAATACCTGCAGATGATTTTTTTTCGTCAAGGGCGAAGGTGAAAAATTAGTCATAAGCAAGATTCGCGTAAGGACTCAACAAAAAGCGCGTCGAGCTAATTCTTTGAACGGAGTGGTCTTGCAAAATAGCTAACCGCTGAGTGTTCGACAGGATCGATGTTTGCAACTCGAAGACCAAGCCCTTTTTCGAATACTCCAAGCCCTTCAACGCCTGGGGTGGTGTATCTTTCAGTACGTTTTGTAACGTCAACAACTGTCGTTCAAAATCTCCGTCGCAATTTTCAAGGTTTTTATGCGCAACGAGGCAACTGGCATTCACTAATCTTGTCAAGCTCGCCTGACCATCGACACGATCTGCCATCAGTTGATTGGTTGCGTCATGCAAAAGAGCTTGCCACTGTCGGTCTTGCCACACTAAGGTCAAGACATAGCAAAGATAACTCACACAGAGCGTCAGCGTTGCGTATTTCGCCCAGTTCAGGGGCGTCTTCCATAAGTCTCGCGACCGCCAGTGCTGCAGTTCACTTTGGCGTCCTCTTCTATAGTCGTAAAACTCATCAGGCAGTAAATTAACCGCTTCGTAAGATTTCTTTTCTGTCACAATCCCGTTAATCAATAGCGCTGAGGATAACGCCAGTAATTCAGGCTGAGCGTTGTGTTCTTCAGTCACCAGAACGGGTGCACTGGCCGGTTGAGACCAACACACGATATTGCTGGCAGATTTTTTTAACGTATAAAAGATCGTTGTATCTTCTTGCTGAAAAAACACGCCCGAATCCGATACTGGCAGCAACATACTTTCTGGAATCAGTTGAATTTTTTCGCAATTGATGACCGCGAGTTTTTGACTGAGCCACAATAACCAGTCACGATTCATCACACTGACTAATCTTCGATCCGGCGGTTGATTCAATGCGGGTGGCAGCAACTGAATACTGGTGTCCGCCACTGAAGACAACAACTCATCTTCGATGAGCATTGGTAAAATTTGAAGCAATTTCTTCGCACTGACAGCTGGAACTTTGAGCTCTGTTAAGCGAACATCAATACTCGGAATCATCGCCAGCACAGAGTCGGCAACGGGCAACCCGTCTAAATCCAAGACCCTTTCAAAAGCAGCTTCGTTGCTATAAGCCCAAGAAAAATACAAATCCTGTACTGACCAATCTTCAGCGTCATAGGCAGCAGGGCGTACAGGGCAACGAATAATTAGGCGCATTCAGGCAGATTTATCAGGAGGGCATCATGTTGGTGATGTGAATCAACACAATTTTTAGTATTGCGCTAAGTGGTGCGTTGCGTTCTGTACTGCTCTAATTGGTAAGGTGCTGCGTATCATATAGCGATTCCTCTTTTTTGAGACTAAAAGACCTGCAATACTTAAGTTTCTGGCTATAAAAATGAGTGGAGCATTGCGTATCGGTTACAGTGCTGCCTTCGTTAAGAATGAAATTTTTTATATCTTTAATATTAAAACCGGATAGATCAATCAATGCTATCCAACGCAGGAATAATACTAATTTCACTTTTTTTGAGACTTTGAATATGACAAAGCGTGTGCAGCGAATACTTGGTGGCTGGTTGATGTTGGTGCTCTTGGTGGGCTGTGGTCAGGGTGGTGGAGGCGATAGCGACTCGTCAAGCACAACGGTAAAAACGCCTTCAGTGAGTTTATCGACACCCGGCGGAACATCATGCGCTAGTAGCTTCAGCGATACGGATGCTTTTGGCAATATTCGTTTTCAACCCAGCACCGGAACAACCCCTTGGGGTTGTTTGGTCGTTGATCAAGCAAGTAGTCAACCCATCGTTTCTGGCACCAAATCTGTGCGCGTTGAACTCAGACCAGGTGATTGCGATGCCTCTCAAACGTTTTTGTCAGGGTCAACTGTCGTTTCAGACTGCACCTCAGATCGGAGCCGATTTGAAATTCACCAACGCTCAACTGGGTCAACAGCAGGTCAAATCGCCACCTATGAATATTATGTGTACATTCCGGCGCAATCAAATTTTCAACCGCCATGGAGTAAGACAGGGTCATCTCCTTTAACAGTGTTGACGCAAATAAACTGGCAGTGCGGCGCTAGCGCATGCCCCACCTTGGGCAGTAACGGCTATGGGGCTTTAGCATTTCTGGTAATGGACAGCACGGGGACGCTTTTCATTCAAACTCATCAAGACTTTACCTGGGTACCAAACGCTAAAGTCAGCGTAGACAGCAGTCCGTTCGACAAGTGGATCAAGTTGAAGTACGTCATCAAGTCTTCAAGCTCAGGCGATGGCTTTTTTCAAGCCTATGCCAACGACAAGCTCATCATTAATGAAGCGCGGGCAACCTTACCAAATATCTACGCCTACATCAGTCTAAAGCTTGGGATTTACAACTCTTCGATCTCTAGTGTCGCTAAGCCTTGGAGTACGCAGGTTATTTATTTCGATGCGTTCAGCACTGCTGTGCAAAATTTTTAACAGCCTACCACTGAATGGGGAGGATTTCCGCGTGTTTGGTTAAGGCCCTCTTGGCATCTATTGAAGACGACTGCGTTCGGGCGTTGCACACAAAGATTGCTTTCAAAAAAATTCATAACAGGCTCGATATCCTCCTCGTTTCGCGAGGGGATATCGGCTTAGTCTGTTTAGAGCGTTTTGAGATACTCGATTAAGGCCGTTTTTTCATCCTGCGTGAGCCAAGTACCAAACTCGTGTCCACAACGGCTCTCGCCTGCCATCGTGGCACAATCTGTCGTCACGCGCACTGTCGCCGAGCCATTGGGCTGCTCGACTGCAAGGCCGACATTGACAATGTCATAAACAGGCCCGACCTGAAAACTGGTAGGCCGAGCGGCGGCGGGAGTCAGTAAGGCCGCTAACGTTGGCACCGACCCGTTGTGAAGATAAGGTGCAGCGGCCCAGACGCCTTGTAAAACTTTAGACTCATACGAGCCTGTCGGATTAGGAGGTGGTTTAATACTCAAATTAATGGCTGGATTCTGCTGTACCAAAGCACCCACATTTCCTGCGGTCACCAAATTGATCGAAAATGCACCAGACGCCGGTACGGCGTTTGTCGAAAAAGGTGCGTTGTACCCCGTTAGAACGCCACTACTGGTGGTGCTGACACGAAAGTTGTTGTAGTACGAGCTATCTGTTTGCACATTTTGAACTGGCGTTGCCCACGTATCTGAATTGCCCGGCCGGGGCTGGCCTTGTTTGATCCCATGACACGACGTGCAGTTTTTTTCGTAGAGTGCTTTTCCTTGAAACACAAGGGCATTATCGACGGGCCAAGGCCATTGGGGTGGTCCGATCTGATTCACCAGTTCTTGAATGTTTTGCAGATTCGTGTACTTGATCGAATTCTGTGCAAGAAAATCTATGCCGCCAGACACCGCAGGATTGGCCTGGGGGAAAAAAATGCCGAAGACCCCTATCACTTCTGAAGAGTTACGCGTCAGAGCATAGGCACTGCTGCCGTTCGCACTCGTACCCGCCCACTGAGTGAGGTCTTGCTTTCCGGAGTTCCAGATAAAAGGATAACGCACGGGCTGGGCGGCCACAGCCATATTTGAAGCAATAATGTGACCGTTTACTAGAGGACCGATACCAATATCCAAACCGGAAAATCTATTTTGAATCATACCTACTGCGTCTGCCCTGCCGATCCCCCAGGGCGTTGACGGTAAGGATCGACTCATGATAGTTTGGTAAGGCACATACCAATTGGATAATTGCGTGCGTAACGTAGCCGCCGGAACTTGCACGGCAGCCTGAAACGCCTCAAAGGCCTCTGCATTTGCAAGGGTATTACCGACAACAAGATCAATCCCTTGGAAAAGTGCGTATAAGTTGGAAAATGCCGGGCCTCCGTCGATTCGATGCTTAACACCCCCGACTTGAATCTGGCGGGTATGACACGCCGCACACGTAATGGATAACTGCTGATCGTTCGTACCGGGGTTCGCGACTAAAAATCCAACGGGCAATCCCTCTGGGTTGCTCGGGCTGACTGGGCTCGGAATGTAGCCGTAGGCACTGGTGAGCTGACTTAGAAACGACTCACCATTTGGTAACTTGAGGGCCTTTGCCCATTGATAGGGCATGATCCTAGAGCCCTGATCGGTCGTATAAAAAGCTGCCTGATTGGCCGGATTCCAGGCTGCGCCTTGATTCAGAGCCACAGCGGGGCCGTTAGAACCAGTAGAGCTCACGTCACTTTCGCTGCCGCAACTCGCTAAAACAAAAGCAAAGGCACAGACTATCAGCGCACGTGCGGATGTTGTTATTTTTAAGGAGTGCGTCATATGTCACCAAGATATGATTAGCCGAAAGCGACTATTTTCGAGGAAAAGTCTCTACCACCGTCGAGCCAACACGATGCCCCTTTGAATTAGCACTACGGCATGAAATTTACCAGAGCGTGTATTCAAACAAAGCGCGTATACATCTCGTAGTACAAACAAAACGCGTATAGGTCTCGTGGTACAAACAAAGCGCGTATGAGTTTACCAATATATTCAAAATTGATGCAAATATTTTTCCAAAAAGCGCAAATAAAGTTCTAAAAACTGCAATTTTTTTTGTAGAAAATACAGCACTTTTTAGGATCAGGTGTCAGTGCTCGGCAGTGTTTGCAGCGTGTGACTCTCTCGGTGTACCGAATGCTTAGACGAGTCATGTCACGACGCTCACGCAGACACAACAGTGACCCGTTGAATCATTCCTAGGTCACTCAGCAGCAGCCGTTGATTGTGCAGAAGGTAGGGGCCAATAAAATCCTTGAAGCGCATTCGAAACGTGACTGAGCTAGGATTTTGACTGGTGCCGCCCGAGGGCACGGTGACTGTATCGCACCAATAAGGCTCGACAGACTCACCATTGACCTTGATGATATACATCGGATTCACATGAATATGAAACACGTGAGAAATCTGATTAAGATTGAAAACAGTCCACTCTTCTACCGCATCAAGTATCACAACTTCATTGAGCGTGTTGGCGGCTTGAATATCGAAAGATGGAGTCAAATTTGGCAGCGGTGGGTACACCAGAGGTTGCGACTGAGATCCGAAAGTTGAAACGATCTTTTGTTGCAGCTGTAATTTGTTGTGCTGGTAAGTCTTTTCAGCCTTTGCAACAAGCGAGCCCCACACTTCAGCGGCCTGCGCTAACAGACCAGGCGCTTGTTGCGACTTAAACAACGACTCATTACCGGTCATCTTAAAAATAATGTTGCGTTTTTTACCACCGTGATTCGCAAGTTCGTCATCTGTAATGGGATCTAAAAAACGGCTGACCGGCAACGGCGTAGTCGGGATTGACATACTGTCTGTAGAGTCAACCACAATCACTTTTGCCAAGATATCTTCTGGCAGCACGATTGGCTGAGCACCTTCTGACATTTTTACAGGTAAGCCGCGCAAGTAATAGGTTCCTGGCTTGCCTGCCTGAATGACGACTGAGGCGCGATTACCTGGAGCGAGTTGCAAACCAAGACCGTTCGTATGACCTGGTGCAGATTGCAAACCAAGCCCGTTCGGATGATCTGATGCAGATTGCAAACCAAGCCCGCTCATTGTTCTGGCATCGCGATGATTAACGTACTCAGCGCTACCCCAGCCGTCCGTTGTGTATTGCTTCAGAACGTGTCCGTCTAAACTGAGATTTAAAGAATTAAACACCTGAGTGTTAATCAGCCGCCAGCGCTGTACTTCGCCAGACCGCATCACGATCGAGGGTTGACGCACACCATTAATCAAGACCGGTTGCGCATCGCTATCAGCCTCAGCAACACTATTGTTCTTCAACCCTCGACCGGTTGGGTGTTGAGTCAACTGACGAAACTTTTCTAGGCGGCCATCCGCAACGCCAACACCATCATTCAAAAATGTATTCAAGGCAAAATAAGGCGCTTGAAATAAAAAGATCAACTCGGTCGCTTGAGCCATTTCCGGCAAGTCGTCCACGGCCCCACGCACCATGATCGCGCCCGACATCAGACTTGCAACTTGCAGTGCGCTTGAGCCATGATATTGCGGATGGTAATAGAAAGGCCCGGCCGGATGATCTTTGGGTATGCGATACACGTACTGGCGAGAGTCTCCATTTGGCACGACGCCACCGTAGTTCGGATCGACGACATAGTCGCCATACTCGGGCGGCGTGACATCGCTATAGATACCCGGAAACACATGCAAACCGTGTACGTGTAAATTTGTGGTGTTAGGCTTGATGTAATTGGTCGGATCGCGAAACGCTTGAAACGGGGGGTTCTCGGGTAATTGATTCAACAACCGTATCCGCAATTCGTCGCCGCCGCGTACAACTAAGGTGGGGCCGCAATAACCCGCGCGCTGAGCGTCATAGCCGTAGGCGCGCAAAGACACCGGATGACGCAGATTGGGATTTGAGCCCGATAACTGGGTATCAAAATATGAGACCGTCAGTGTGACCTCCAACAAACCATTTTTTGCTTCAAGCAGAGGTGGCTGCACAAAGGTCTGCACAGACAGTTTGTTGCGATCACTGTCGCTTGGTTCGCACGCGGTTAAGCCAAGCGGTACCACGATGCCCGAGGCAATACTCAAGCCATAGCGCAAAAATTGACGCCTGGCGTTTTCTTGTTCAAGGCCGTTGGTCATGGGCGCGTGAGTCATGGGCGCGTGAGTCATAGGCAGGTTAGCCATTTTCCCAAAAGGGAAAAGGGATCAATTGTTGTTGGGGTGCACGGCCCAGCTGTCCCGCGTCATTACTGCCCCAACCGTACAAAGCATGCTTACCAAGTGCCAGAGCATGCATCTCGCCCGCAGCGATTGCTTGAACCTCGGCAAGACCCGGCACTTTTGTGGGCACACTTCGAGGCTGTTTGTCATTTGTGCCAAGCTGGCCAAAACCGTTCCATCCCCAAGCGTAAACGCTACCCGATTCTGTTAACGCCAACGAAAAATGCGTACCGGCTGCGAGCGCTGTTATTTTTTCGGGCATCTCGAGCAAAGTCGGTTGGCTGTCATAGCGCTTCTGTTGATGCCCTAACTGCCCGAATTGATTGCTACCCCAAGCGTAAACCTTGCCCTCACGGCAAAGCGCTAAGACGTGGGTCGCACCGACAGCGATACTTTTAATTGAAACGGTGGGTTTTGTAGCGGTTGGTTTTGTAGCGGTTAGGTTTGTAGCAGTGTCTTTTGAAGCCGCGTCTTTTGCTGCGTTGAGTTGCACCTGCTCGGCGGTGCCTCTGGTGTTTAAATGCCCAAGTCCTAATTGCCCAGCAGAATTACTACCAAAAGAAAAAACTTCGCCCTCGCGCGACAACGAAATCATAAAGTTATCGCCCAAGGCTACCGCCTGCATGGCTGGTGCGCCCTGCACCACGCCAGGCAACGCATTCATTTGTTCAGTCGCTCGGCCCAAGGCTTGATCCACATTAAGCCCCCAGGTGTAAAGACTGCCCGCTTGGTCGATTGCGGCAAAGATTGACTGCCCGGCCGCCACAGCGATCGGTGCGGTGATGTTGTCGATTGATGTGGGGATTTCAGAGCTTGCCTGATCACCACCAACGCCAAGCGGATTCCAACCCCAAACGACTAGTTCGTGTTGGGTCGACACGCCCAGACTGACACCGTAGCCAGCTGACACATAACTCAATTTCAGTGACGAGCCCACATACACGGGCTTTCCGTCCGCCTTGGGCGTGCTGCAAATATCGACGTAACCAGGGCTGTAACGCCCGCTACCTGCCCCGCCCCAACCCAGCACTTCACCAGACCTTAAGAGCGCCAGAGTCTGGCTCTTGCCAGCACTCACTGCACGGATCGCCAGAGTCTGGCTCTTGCCAGCACTCACGGCACGGATGTTATGCGACACATTTTCGATCAGACCTAGTGCAGACCCTTTTTTATAACCTCAGCAGTCACGACTGGAGGAACGATATTTCCCGCGAGATCTGGAAGTTGCGAATAAGGGATACCAAATTGCATCGCAGCCGAGCCAAGTGCAGCGTTATAGTCAGGAGTCCCTCGAAAACACCCTACAGCAAAGGGAAATTGATTGTTTAGATGATAGTGGTAGATGTTTTGAATCGAACCGTTCCATTCAACCGGGTGTAGGTGGCCATGGCACGCATCTAACTCGGCATTCGTCACCATGTTTCCATCCACACCTCGCGGACCAAAAATCCCAAAGCCATCTAGTGCGTAACCAAATAATGGTGAATGACCTGAGGTACCCTGATTCGGGAAACACTTCCAAGAGTAACCATGCAGGTGATATTGCTGAGCATACGGATGACCAAAGCACTGATCATTAGGGAGTGCATTGGTCGGGCTATACCAATTACCACTCGAATCGTTTGCGAGCTCTACATGCCAAGCCGTTCCGGTCAACGTGATACCAATGATCAATGAATTAATCGGATTAAAGCCGGTCATTACCGGGTTTAACGGCAATTTACTGGTGAGGTCGTAAGGAGAAATACTAATGGCGGCTGCAGAAGAATAGTTACCACCCGTTCGCGGATCGGTACCACCCGGCAAAGCCTCGTAAGAGGGATACGCAGCTGTACCTGGCTGCACAGGGTAATTTCCCATTGGCGTACTTGGCAAACCATTACCTTTTAAGTAGCGAAATTTGTCATCGGTTGTCATTGAGAAAACGCTGCCTGCCGGGTCGATCTGCGAAGCCGTGACCGCGCCGTCGACATAAGGGATTTGGGCGAGCGTCATGACATTCGTGGCGGTGTTCGTCCAGCTGGTAGCAGCCACTGAGTATTTGCCTGCAACACCCGCTGCTTTAGTAAAAAGTGGTGAAATACAGAGCCCATTAGGGGCGCAGGCTTGAGTGCTGGTGCCGTTGGCAGCAGTCATCAATATGGTTGGATTTCCGAAATCGCCTCCGGTGCTCGTAGGAAGGGATTTAGACGTGCTTCCATCCCCACAACCCACAAGCAAGGATACAAGACCGATCAGTCCTAACAACGAACTGAGATTTTTTTTTAAGCCTTGCATGTTCGATCCTATTTCTGGATGTTTAGACAACTGTCTGTACCCGTATTCTTCAAACAAAAATGCACTGATCGTCATAATGACAAAAAGTATACTAATTATACAAATCCAGTTGTCCGACTGTCAATGCAATATCGAATGACGATTGGCTGATGCTTTGTCAAAGATTGACCGATGCTTTGTCGAAGTTTGACTGATGCTTCATCAAAGATTGGCTGATGCTTTGTCAAAGATTGACCTGTGAGTCTCCAAATCTTAATGGTCGACTAAAATGCCTGAAAACCTCGCGACTCTTAAAAAAATAGCCTATCTAACCTAAAATATTGACATGTTAAAAATACAAGACCATCGAATTCGAGTTGCCGCCTCAAGACGCGAAGAGATGCAAAACTCCCTCTTGTTTAGCGCGCTTGTTTTAGCGTCTAAAAAATCTATCCACGAAATTGATGTTGATGACATCATTCAGCAGGCAGAGGTATCGCGGGGTAGTTTCTATAAATACTTTCCCTCGGTTCAGGCATTAATTCCAGCCTTAGCAAATCAACTGGCGCAAGAGCTCACCACAGAGAGCGATGCGATCACCCACCAGATCCCCAACACAGCTACCAGATTGGTCACTACGGCGAAATTAACCATGCGCCGCTTAGTCAAGGTTAAGGTTTTAGGAAACTTTCTCATCCAACTGCCTTGGCCAAGTCAAAACCCTGAGTTCAATGTCTTTAAAAGCATCAGCACAGACATTGAGCTTGGCATTAAAGAAGGGATATTCACCAAAATGCCCGCCTCAATTGGTTGCAACCTGTTTATCGGCAGCCTCATTGGTGGCATTCACGTCATGCTTGGTAAGTCACCCTCTGCAAGTTATGAGAATAAAGTGCTATACCAAGCGCTCATTGGTTTGGGTTTGGCTTCAGCAACAGCAGATGAGCTATTAAAGGCACCCGTACCTTCTTTACCGAAGCTACCAGACACTGGCCTGCTGGGTAAGATATCGACGCTGTATTCTTAATTAAGCCTTGTCTTGACAAGCTTATTCGTGAGAATTTGAGTGCCGCGCTTAACTTTCTCATCTAGAATTAATGATGACTAAGATTATTAATCACCTCTTCAACGATGACAAAAGGCAGCACCGGCAGATGCGTGCGCGTCTCGTGTCAAGTAGCCCCGATTTAATCGCAACCAAACCTATTAACGACATTAAAGCCGAAGATTTCGCCACGCATGCCGAGGTATCTAGGGCGGCCTTTTATAAATGCTTTCAAAGCGTTGAACAGTTACTGAATGCAAGTGGTAAACAAGCGGGTCAAGAGTTATTAAAACCCATCAACTCGGTCGGATCGACAATTTCTGACATTGCCTTACGAACGGCGACTAAAACCAGAATTGCGATACGTATGATGACTGGCATACCATTGTTAGGTCGGTTAATGTTGAAAACTGAGTGGCCGTTTGGCGACACTCGACACAAAGGCTATCAAGACGTTCAAAAAGATATTGCTGCAGGTATTGCGCAGGGCTGCTTTACAGATATGCCTCTTGAGATCGGTACCAACCTTGTGGTCGCCACCTTACGAGTTGCAGTTCAAGACATCCTCAATTCGACACATACTGAAGCATATGAGACTCAGGTCATTTACACCTTGCTCTTAAGCTTGGGGGTTGATACAAACAAAGCTGACGAGATTTCTAAAATACCGTTTGATCAATTACCGGATCTACCAAAGAAAGGTTTGGTCGGTAAACTTTTGTCTGTAGTCAGCTAGATACCCCCTCTATCAAGAATATTGGTTGATTGGTCCTGGCAGCCACGCCACTCTTCATGCCCCTGCTTGAGCAATCTGGTCAAACCGTTCGGCATTCGAATCCAGACCGTTCGTTATTCGGTCAGCCGAAATCCTTAAGGATCGGCTCTGAAGTTCGTTATTCGGTCAGTCGAAATCCTTAAGGATCGGCTCTGAAATTAATCACGGAGTTTGCAAAATTCACAAAAGGCTCGAGACCAGAAACAATTAATGCCACGATCACTGCGATGACCGCAAGTGAAACTAAAACGCCAACTGTCAACACCTGGGGCCGATCCAAAAACTTTACCTCTTTACCATCAGATTTATTCAAAGAACTCAATTGTTTCTCCCGCTAATACAATTGACATGATTTAAAGTTTTGTACAAAAAACTTTTTTTCCGACGCTGAAGATCAGACCTCGAGCAAAAATGAGCAAAGGTTTTTAACCGTACCACTCTGCTTGCCTAATACAAATATCAGTATACTTCAAAATGAACTATTGTTTATTTTGAAGTATGCTTGATTTTCTATTTAGGAGAGCCTTCATGGCCATGCTGATATGTGGATTAATCCTTTTTTTAGGGGTCCACTCTGGAAGAATCTTCTCCGAGCAATGGCGACACGATCTGATCAATGATTTAGGCGTTCTAATCTGGAAAATTGCGGTTTCGCTGATTTCACTTTTTGGCTTGGCGCTCATGACTCTTGGTTATCTGGAAGCTAGACCGCAGCCGATCACAGTCTGGTCGCCCCCGCCTTGGGCTTGGCAGATCACTGTCTACTTGAGCCTTGTCGCTTTAATTTTAGTGGCGGCAGCCTATGTTCCTAATAATGCGATCAAACTAAAACTAAAAGATCCAATGCTTTTTGGTGTGATCGTTTGGTCAATTTGCCATTTAACGACGATCGGATCGCTAGCCGGGATCTTTCTATTTGGCAGCTTCTTGATTTGGGGAGTTCTTGATCTCGTCTCTTGCAGGAAAAGACGAGCAGACACGCCTCAAGAACAAAAGACGGCATCTGCCGCGATGACCTTCGCAACCGTAGTCATTGGTTTCATCGCTTGGACACCCTTTGCCCACATCGCCTATGGGATCACGAGAGCTTGATCGACGGTCAGTTGTTAAGCCCAGTCTGGCTCTTTCCAAACCACGTTGTCGTCAATTGGCCAGACCGGTCTGGGCAAGGCTTTAAAACTTAAGCGTTTTAAATTAGGCGTCGTTAAGCCAGGGCTATCGACATCCATAATTTGTTCATCTGAAAAGAACTCATCAAAGCCCGCACGGTAGTGACCACGACTTTTCACGATGAGGCATTGAATCTTTAAAATATCAAGGCCATGCATTTCAAGCATCACGGGCTCGGCCAACTGACGGCGCAAACTGCCCACCACCACCTGCAGACCTGAATCGACTAACTCAAGCAAAGCACTTGGCCCGAGTGAAAACTTGCGGTCTTTCATAATGCCACGTCGGCCCGTTTGAAAGCCATCGCGCAAACAAATGATTTTTGCGCGCGCAGCAAAACGTTTTGAATGTTCGTGCTCTGTCGCGTTGAAGACTGCATCGAACACAGCGCCCTCGCCCAGCGCGTGCGCTTGAGCCGCCAACTCGGGGGCAATAAACACTCCAAGCACCACACCACGAATACGTGCCTCATGAAATGCCTGTAGCAACCAAGCGGTACTACCCCGCCCGCCGCCGCCAGGGTTATCAGCCACATCGGCAAATAACATCGGTGCCAACCCAGCCCGAGCAAGTTTGACTGCCTGTTCAACTTCAATCGTATCTGCGACGTAACGCGCACGGTCAGCCCATGCCGCACGGGCCACGATTAACGCTGCCGCACGAGCTGCAGCCAAATCACCGCGTGAGGTCACTGTGATCGTCATGCCGCACTTCGGCACATCTGCAAACACAAAGCCACCGGCTACCGAGACGTTAGCGATTGGCCCTTCTGAGGGCTTTTGCATCAGCGAATAAGCAAGCTTCAACAAATCAGCGTAGGGGCCGCGCGCAGAGAGCAAGGTCACTGAAGGCGGTGTGATCGGCATGCGAATAAAAGCCTTCACCGTTTTCATACCCGCAAACATTTCGTTTAGCAGGTCAGCAGCCTCAGCGCCACGGTCGCGCTGATCGACATGCGGATTGGTGCGATATGCAACCAAAGCATCTAGGGCATCAACAGTTTCAGGTGACACATTGCAATGTAAATCGTGTGTGGCAATCACCGGGATGTCGGGGCCGACGATGCCACGGATCATGGTCATCATGACGCCTTCGGTATCGTCTTCGTGGTCGGCAGTCGAGGCACCATGGTTGCACACATAGACAGCATCGACTGGTAAGGCAGCGCGCAGCGACGCTTCGGCTTTTTGCATAAATTCGGCCCAGACCTCATCACTGGTTGGCCCGCCTGGTGGCGCACCCACTACAATTAGGGGTACTGGTGTCCAATCACCATACGTATCCATCTTTTCGTAGAACCCACGAATCTCACCGGGCAACTGACTGGCCTGACGCGCTAGTTCGGTAATACGTGCGCCCTCTTCCCAGCAGCTTTTTTCAAAATCCTCGCGTACCGATAAGGGCGCGAAGCGATTAGATTCAAGGACAAAGCCAACGATGGCGACACGAGGGGAAGATTTAAGCATGATATTTAGCCTTTACGAAACGTGTAAAACAGCGGCATTTCAGGTTGAAAATCACGCCACTGTTTGCGCAGTGCAGTCACACCGTACACCGCGCCTAACGGGATGTAGGGCACATCTTCAAAGACCTGTAATTGAATGTCGCGCGCAATCTTTTTTTGCGCCTCTAGATCTGGGGCTTCAAACCAGGCCAAGCGCAATTGTTCAAGCCGCTCGCTGGTGGGCCAACCAAACCAGGCTTGCTTGCCGTTACCACGCAGGGCGAGGTGTCCGGCTGGATCAAGATTGTTAGGCCCCGTGATCGCGGTAAACGCGACGTTCCAACCACCTTTGGCGGGCGGCTCTTGACTGTTACGGCGCTGAACCGTCGTCCCCCAGTCCATCGCGATCAGGTCTACCTTAAAGCCAAGGCGTTTAAACAAATCAGCGCTCACGAGCGCCGCCGCATGATGCGCCGGAAAGTCAACCGGATCCAACATCACAATCGGCTCGCCTTTGTAACCCGCCTCTTTAATCATGGCGCGTGCGCGATTCAGGTCTCGTTTGCCTTTGAGCTTCTCCATCCCGGCATCGCTATCGAGGGGCGAGCCTGGCACAAAGACGCCGCAACGGTCGCTCCAGTATTCAGGAAAATCTGCCCCATTCACTGCAGTCATGTATTCAGTCTGATCAATCACTGATAACACGGCCCGTCGTATCGCGGGATTGTTAAACGGCGCGTGCAAATGGTTAAAGCGCAGCACCGAAATCGCGGGCAAGGTACGTTTTAACAGCGTAATCGACGGGTCTTTGCGCAGCGTCGGCAAAAAATCATTATCGATCGTTTCAATACCATCGATCTCACCGGTTTGTAACGCGGCAATCGCCGTTGCGCGGTCGGGTACGATCACCCATTTGACCTGATCCACATGCACAATTTTAGGACCGGCCGTAAACGACGGCGCAAAGCTGTCGGTACGCGGTACATAGTCTTGAAACTTATCGTAAATAATGTGCGAGCCCGATACCCACTGCTCGGCCATAAACTTTAAAGGCCCGCTACCTACCATCTCTTTGATCGGCGCCCCGTCAGGACTAGTCGCTAAACGCTCTGGCATGATGGCAGCCATGCTGCCCTGCTGACGCGCCAAGGCCTGTAAGATCAACGGAAACGGCTTTGAGAGTTTGAACTGAATCGTCTTATCATCTAGCGTCGTGAGCGACTCAGTGGCCTGCATCAAAGACGCCCCCATCAAGTCTCGCTTGGCCCAGCGCAGCAAACTCGCCCTCACATCTTTGGCTAACACAGGCGAGCCGTCATGAAACTTCAACCCATCACGCAAAGTGATCTTCCAGAGCAGCCCCTCATTTTCAACCACATGGCCTGCAGCCATTTGTGGCGAGACGTTGTACTGCGCATCTAGCCCGTAGAGGGTATCAAAGACCAATTGTGCGTGAATGTTAGTGATGAAGGTTGTGGTGAACAGTGGATCAAGCAGGGTCAGATCGGCGTGCGGTACCCAGCGAAACACAGATTTTGGCGCTTGCGCACGCACCCAGGCAGGCGCTGCGCCTAACGATGCCGCAACGGATGCTGCTTGTAAAAAATGTCGACGTTTCATACTAATATTGCCCCCCAATACGGTGACGTGCAACAAAATGCCCTTCACCGACTTGCACCAACGGTGCCACGACAGGTTCGTCGCCAATCTTTCTGGCAGGGCTTGGAATTTCGGAGACTTCAAGACTGGTCGTGCGCCGCACATTGGGATCCGCAACAGGCACTGCCGACATTAATTTGTTGGTGTAAGGATGCTGCGGATTTTCAAAAATGGCACGACGTGGGCCAATCTCAACAATCTGACCCAGGTACATCACGGCCACCCTGTGGCTGACTCGCTCAACAATCGCCATATCGTGTGAGATAAACAAATACGACACACCTAAATCTTTTTGTAGGTCAAGCAATAGGTTAACGATATGGGCGCGAATCGATACGTCAAGCGCCGAGACTGATTCATCAGCAATCAATACCCGCGGGTTTACCGACAACGCACGGGCGATACAAATGCGCTGACGCTGACCGCCTGAAAATTCGTGCGGCCAGCGCTGCGCCATCGAGGCATTTAAGCCGACACGCTCCATCAACTCGGCCACTTTGCGATCAGCCTCTGGGCCTTGCGCCAAGCCCTGTAT
>CANCMG010000056.1 GCA_947378965.1 Alcaligenaceae bacterium
TTACCGACCTCGGCTGCACGCTCATCCCAATACGGCATGCTGATCGCAATGCCGTTTGACTTTGTTGCAATCGTGACATGCTTGCGCTTACGGCGCGAGGCTAATTCAAACGCAAAGCGCAATACGCGGTCGCAACCAATGCGCGTAAAAATTGATTCTTGCAACACGATCTCGCGATCGGTGCCTTCAAACATCTTACCGCCTACGGCCGAGTACTCACCTTCGGTGTTTTCGCGTACGACAAAAAAGTCGATGTCGCCTGGTTTGCGATTGGCTAAGGGGCATGGCACCCCCTCAAACAAACGCACGGGGCGCAAGTTAATGTACTGATCAAATTCACGGCGAAACTTCAGCAGCGAGCCGTACAGCGAAGTGTGATCCGCCACAATGGCTGGCCAACCCACGGCGCCAAAATAGATCGCATCGCACTCAACCAGATGTGATTTCCAGTCGTCAGGCATCATTTGCCCGGTTTTGGCGTAATAGTCGCAAGACGCCCAGTCAAAATGGCGAAACTCAAGGTTTAAGCCAAACGTCTTGGATGCGGTCTCTAAGACCCGCAAGCCCTCAGGCATCACTTCTTTACCAATACCATCACCTGGCAGTACTGCAATCTTAAATGGGCGGCTCATGCGCTAGATCCTCGAGTAAAAGTAACCGTGATCTTAGCCTTTTTTTGCAGAAAGCTTACGGCTAAATGACACCTTCTGCGCCACGAATATCAATGAAAAGCCCCATTCGGTTAAGCGATTGCTTCATTTTTAGCGTGTCGGCGGGTCAAAGCTCCGCAATACCGCACTGCAATCACTTAGACTAGAGTCTGAGTAGTCGTCATGATCAGGAGCTTTCAGATGTCTCACCCCTCACCAACAACCGATATCCGCCAAGTCGAGCAAGTCTTGCCAGGCCGCCCCACCCACGATGGCGCAGGGGTCAAATTGTTACGGGTCTACTCCTACTCGCCCGAACTGAATCTTGACCCCTTTTTAATGCTCGACGAGTTCGCAACCGACGAGGCGTCTGACTATATTGGCGGGTTTCCTGATCACCCGCACCGCGGTTTCGAAACCGTCACCTACATGTTAGATGGCCGCATGCTGCACCAAGACCACATGGGTAACCGTGGCGATTTGGGCCCCGGTGACGTGCAGTGGATGACCGCCGGTCGCGGTGTGATCCACTCTGAAATGCCCCAACAAACAGAAGGCCGCATGCATGGCTTTCAGTTGTGGATCAATCTGCCGTCAGACGAAAAAATGTGTCCGCCTGCATATCGCGACATCCCCTCGCCCACCATGCCTGTGGTGGATTTGTTAGATGGCTCGGGTACCGTTAAGGTCATCGCGGGCACCTACGGCAACGGGCTCGATCCAATTTCTGGCCCGCTGCAGGGCATGACTACCGCACCTTTAATGCTGGATGTACACATGGGTGCCCACGGGCAGTTTCTTGAACCGATCGCTGCAGGTCATACTGCCTTTGTGTATGTGTACGAAGGTGAAGCGTTAGTGGGCGACGAGCGTATTAGCGCACGGCACCTTGCCGTCTTGGGCGCCGGTGCGCAGGTGCAAGTCAATAGCCTTGAGTCAGAGACCCGCTTTTTGGTGCTGGCCGCTGCACCAATAGGCGAACCCGTGGTGCAGTACGGCCCCTTCGTGATGAACACCCGCGCCGAGATTGAACAGGCGGTGCAAGATTATCAATCTGGTAAGTTTTGACGCTACGATGATGCGCTAAATCCATCATCGCGTCACCACTGCTTGCTTAAAGTTAAATTTCAATCTACTAAACTCTGACGTCTCAGTGACTCGCCACTCTCAGTTAAAAATCTAAATTTTTTAGCACCGACTTTTATCTAAATCAAAAAGGAAAAAAACATGAAACTCTACGGACTCCCTGGCGCCTGTTCACTGGTTGACCACATCGCCCTGAACTGGATTGGTAAACCCTTTGAATATATTTCGGTCGCGCGCGACGCCTTGAAGGTTGCGCCCTATATCAACATTAGCCCTTTGGGTGCGGTACCTGCTATCGATGATGACGGTTTTACCTTGACGCAAAATATCGCCATTCTTGAGTATCTGGCCGAAAAACATCCAGAAGCTAAGTTGCTTGGTGGTGATTCACTCAAAGCGCGTTCTGAAGCACGCCGCTGGTTGGGCTTATGCAATTCAGACATTCATAAAACCTACACCATGATTTTTGGTGCTGCGCGCTTGATGGCCGAAAAGTCTGGTCAAGACGAACTGTCAGCTAGCGCCATCAAGCGGGTGCGCGATCTGTATGCGGTGGCTGATCAACATCTAGCCGGTCGCAATTGGTTGTCAGACGGGCGTTCAGTGGCTGACGCTTATTTGTATGTCACCACGCGCTGGGCGAAAGCCAAAAATGTGGATTTAACGGGCATGCCAAACCTCGAGGCGCATTTTCAACGGATGAATGCTGATCCAGCAGTTCAGGCGGCGTTGGCTGCTGAGGGTTTGAAGTAAGCCCGGCGGGCGGCTTAAGGTTGAGGGTCTAAAGTAAGCTCGGCAGGCAGCTTAGGTTGAGGGTTTAAAGTAAGCCTGGCAAGCAGCTTAGATTGAGGGGTGAGGCCAAATGAGTCATTTGGCCTACTTTCGCAACAAATTGAAATACATTTAGTGCTGACAAGGCTTGCAATACAGGTCATCAACCTGAGATGTTGCCGTAGTATTCAGTTACCGGATTCACTGTCTATTGAGGGCCACATCATCATGAAAAAAGTCTACACAACCGCCATCGTCGTTGTTTCTTTGGCTATGTTGACTGCCTTGCCTGCAGAGGCAAGTGGGCGCCGCTACTACAACGGTGGAAACAATGGCGGCGTAAACGGCTGGGCTGCAGCTGCGATTGGTGCTGTCGTGGGCGTTGCGCTTGGCGCTGCCTTAACCCAACAACAGCCTAGCGCCAATTACTACGTGCAGCCGGCGCCGGTGTATCAGGCCAACCCAAACGTCTACTACGTGCCACAACAGGTTTGCCAAACGACTCAGGTGCCTGTTTATGATCAGTACGGCCGTATTGTTCAGTATCGTCAGGTTTGTGCCAACTGATTGATTGTTGGCGGACAATACGTCAGCCAATGACGAGCAATATCTTCGCGTCGCGCAAACCACACAGGCAGTTGCTTCAACGCGCGAATTAAATTTTGTAGACCAGCAATACGCCCAGGGCGCCCAATGATTCTGGTGTGTAACCCAATCGTGAGCATCCTCGGTGCGTCAGCGCCCTCGTCCATCAAGGCGCGCACGGCATCCATCGTGTAATCACAAAAGTGCTGACCAAGCACTAAATCGTGGTTCACAAAAAAACGCATATCGTTGGTGTCAAACCCATAGGGCAATACCAAGTGCTTCTGGCCAGACACGTTTAAGTAATACGGTAGGTCATCGTTGTACGCGTCGCTGTCATATAAAAAACCGCCATGTTCAACCAACAAAGCCCGTGTATTAACCGAGGCAGACGACTTGGTATGCCACCCAACCGGTGCTTTACCGCCGAGCTGAATAAACGTTTGTACGCATTTCGCAATCAAGCGCCGCTCCTCTTCAAGCGCCATGCCCGCGTGGGCTTCCCAACGCCAACCGTGGCAACATAATTCGTCACCGCGCGCCACCGCTTTTTCAACTACCCAGGGCGTCGCCAATAAACCGCGCGCACAAGCGTTTAAAGTGATTGGGATACTCGCTTGTTCAAACGCTTTCATAATGCGCCAGTAGCCTGCCCGTGCACCGTATTCAAAGTGACTTTCCATACAAAGATCAGGCGCACCCTCAATACGATTGCGCACTTCGTGCGTGTCTTCGTTATACGCATCACCCGAGGTCACAGAAAACTCAGCGCCCTCTTCTATATTTAAAACGAATGAAATCGCTAACGGCGAATTACCCGGCCATCTGACTGCAGGGGCTATCGGGCCGTAGCCGTAAAAGTCTCTCATTACGAATCCTGAAGATAATCCTGTTGTGTCGGTGTCGCAATTATTGTTTTGACTGCGCAGCATATTCCTGCTCAGACTGCGCCAAAATCATGGGCGAATTCATCTCAAGATTCAACACCTTTTGAACTTCAAAGCCAAACTGCAACACTCGCAGATCTCCATAACGCGGCCCAACAATCTGCAATCCCAGTGGCAATCCATTTTTACCAAAGCCACACGGCACAGACAGCGCCGGTGCATCACAATAATTAAACAACGGCGTAAACGGTGCATGCCCGCGTGGGGTGGCAGGCCTGCTACCAATCACATTCGGCGGTGGGCCTTCGCAGCCCCAAGGTTCGACAGGCACCGTCGGGCATAGCAACAAGTCGTAAGAATCAAAGTACCTATTAAAGGCCTCGCGCAATTTATTACGCTGCAAAGATAAGCCTGCAATCATCGGGCCCGTCGCCTTTTGCCCTGCTTCGATTTGCACCGCAATGTCTCGGTCAAAAATCTCTGGGGCCTCTTGATACGCTTGTCCAAACAGTGCCGCTAAGCCAGCCTGTTGCTGTGCCAATAAGGGATATTCATTGGTCTTAGGAGGCCACGCTGGGTGCGAGATGTCGATCTTCCAACCCGCACTTCGTAGCTGTTGCACCGCACTCTCAATTGCGAGCGCCACATCGTCATCGATCGCAAACCCACAACCCAAATCCATCGAGAAGCCAATTCTGAGTGTGCGATCCGGCTGAGCGTTCAGCGCGTCGGTAAAAGGTTCTGGCGCGACCATTGCCATCGGTAACGGATGCGAAAGCGGATCGTTAGGATGATGTTCGACCAATGCGTCTAACATCAAAGCGCAGTCTTGCACATCGCGTGCCGCCACACCAATCGTTGAAAGATCGTGGCTTGGATCCGGAAACCCCCAAGGGTTCGGAATCAAGCCAAGTGTGCACTTAAAGCCAACCAGCCCAGTATGTGCCGCCGGGCGTCGAATCGAGCCTCCGGCATCGGTGCCAAGCGCAACAGGCACTAACCCAGCCGCAACCGCTGCGACAGCACCGCCTGACGACCCACCGGGGGTTAAGTTAAGGTTCCAGGGGTTACGCGTGATGCCATGCAAGGGATTTTCGGTCGCACCTTTACAGGCAAACTCGGGCGTATTCGTGATGCCAATACAAATGGCCCCTTGTTTTTTGAGTTGCTCAACCGACCAACTATCGCGCGGGGCGATGTGATCCGCATAAAGCTTCGAGCCATAGGTTGCGGGGCGCCCTGCAACCCATAAATTATCTTTGACGCTAAACGGTACACCCGCCAACGGCAAACGCGCGCCTTGCTGAATCTTCAAATCAACAGCAGCTGCTTGTTTAAGGGCCGAGGTATGATCGATATCGATGAAGGCGTTCAACAGCGGATTGGCCCAAGCGATACGCGCTAGCGCTGCCTGCGTCACTTGCACTGCAGTCAAATCTTGACTGTTCACGCGGGCGGCCAAGTCGCGGGCACGCCATTCAATAAAATCAGGAAGTTGTTGTGTCATAGTGCGCCTGTCATAGAGTACCTATTGATGCAAAATTTATGCCAGTCTATGCTAGACGTAAAGACTGATTGACGGGTGCTAGCCCTTACTGTCATGATCTTAATCATATTCTCTCGAAGTACCCAGTTAACACTGTTTTGATTATTTTTTTACAAAACTAACATGCCTAACCCTTTCGCTCAGCCCGCCTACTCTGAACATTACCCACGCGACCTCGCTGGCTATGGTGCACAACCACCCCAAGCCAATTGGCCCGGCAAAGCCAAGATCGCCCTGCAATTTGTACTGAATTACGAAGAAGGTGCCGAAAATACCGTGCTTGACGGCGACGCGGGCTCAGAGCGGTTTCTGTCTGAAATCGTCGGCGCCGAAAGCTACCCCGCACGCCACATGAGTATGGAGTCGATTTACGAATACGGTTCACGCGCAGGCGCCTGGCGAATTTTGCGCGAGTTTGAGCGCCGCAAACTGCCGCTTACCGTCTTTGGCGTCACACTCGCCTTAAAACGTCACCCCGAACTGACCGCGGCCCTGCTTGAACAACAGCACGAAATCACCTCACATGGCCTGCGCTGGCTGCATTATCAAGGTATGGATGAGGCGACCGAGCGCGAGCATATGCAAGCCGCGACCCTGATGCTTAAAGTCATAACAAAAGGCCAATGGCCACTCGGTTGGTACACCGGGCGCGACAGCCCCAACACACGCCGTCTCGTCGCCGATCACGGCGGCTTTGAATACGACAGCGACAACTATGGTGACGACTTACCGTTTTACACGCCAGTGACTAAAACCGACGGCTCAACAGTCAAGCAACTGGTCGTGCCTTACACGCTCGATGCCAACGACATGCGGTTTGCGACCCCACAAGGCTTTAATACCGCACAACATTTTTTTGAATACTTACGTGACACCTTTGACGTTCTCTACGCCGAAGGCAATGACGCGCCCAAAATGATGTCGGTCGGCATGCATTGTCGAATCCTAGGTCGCCCAGGTCGTTTTATTGCGCTCCAGCGGTTTTTAGATCACGTCGCGAAACACGATCGTGTCTGGGTTTGTCGTCGTATCGACATTGCAAGGCACTGGAAAGCACAGCATCCTGTGTAGAGCCCCACAAAGTACTTTGGTGCTATGACGCCTAAAACGCGATAGCCCTTGGTTTGAAAAGACATACACTAGGCTAAATGACCTGCCGCTGCGCGAAACCGCAGCGAGGTTTATCTAAATTGTTATCACAAAACGCTGGGCGCTAGCGCCCCGGAGACTCTCATGTTGTTCTTAGTCATTAGCACCCCTCGCCCCGAAAAACCCACGTCAATGGCCAGCACGCGCCACAGTTACTGGGATTGGATGAATCCTTTGCTTGAGTCAGGCCTCGCAGTATCGGTGCACGCACGGGTTGGCCGTGGCGCAGTAGCGCTGTTTGATGTCGATTCAACCGAAACCTTGCACCGCCTGATGAACGAATGGGGCGATATTGTTCCTGCACATATGGATGTCTATCCCTTGCTCGATCAAGACACCGCCAAGAAATTTTTGCAAACGCAAATGACCTAACGTGGTCTTGTGTTGGGCCATAAATCTTTGCAGAGAAAATAATGAAAAAACTGAAACTCGCGCTGTGTACTGCCGCTTTTTGTTTTACAAACGTTACCTTAGCGCAGCAAATCAGCACAACTACGGCGCAAACTGCCGCCGCCGCTTACCCTAGCAAGCCCGTCACAATGATCGTAGCGTTTCCGGCTGGTGGCGGTACCGACATCGTCGCCCGCAGGGTTGCGCAGGGCTTAACCGCCGCGTGGGGGCAATCCGTCATTGTCGAAAACAAAGGTGGCGCCGGCGGCACCATTGGCACGGCGCTCACGGCGCGTGCCGAACCTAATGGCTACACCATCATGCTCGCCACGCTAGGCAACATGGCGATCAACCCACATCTTTACAAAATGGAGATTAATCCCAGCAAAGACCTCGCTGCCATCACCAACGTTGTCGGTGTGACCTTTGTGTTAGTTGCGCATCCGTCTTTACCTGCCAACAGTGTGCAAGAACTTATCGCCCTTGCCAAACAAAAGCCGGGCAAGCTCAATTACTCATCTTCAGGGATGGGCGGTGCCCCGCACTTGGCGATTGAATTACTCGCCAGCATGACCGGTACGCAATTTACGCACGTACCGTATAAAGGCAGTGGCCCAAGCTTCACCGATCTAGTCGGTGGGCAAGTCGACTTCACCATGGATAGCCTCGTGCAATCCTTGCCACACATTCAGTCGGGCCGTTTAAAAGTATTGGCTGTGCTGGGCGCCAACCGCAGCCCTGTTTTACCAAACGTGCCTACCGTGGCTGAATCAGGTGTGCCGGGTTATGACTTCACGAATTGGTTTGGCTTTGTGGCACCCGCTCAAACACCAAAGGCTGTGATTGCCAAATTGCATGCTGATATCGCTGCCGTCTTGGCGCAACCCGAGATGCGTGGGCAACTCGAAAAAATGGGCGCCGAAGTCATTGCGAGCACACCAGAGCAATTTACTGAGCAAATCGCGTCAGATACCAAAAAATGGGAGAAGATCGTGAAAGAACAAAACATTAAGGCGGATTAAGGTGCTTCGGCCTTCTGCCCGCCTGCCCTATTTACCCGCTTCGGCCTTCAGGGGCTTTGCCCCTTGAGGCGCTTTGACCTTTTGCCAGAATGACTCATTCAGCCGTTGAAAAACAGCCGATTTCCCATAACGGCTCGTTACTCAATACAATTGGCGCCTGTAGCCTTTAGAATCCGATCGAATGAAAACTGGTAAAGCCCTACCCGCCTTAACGCTAGGTGCAATCGGTGTCGTCTTTGGCGACATCGGCACAAGTCCGCTTTATGCGCTCAAAGAAATTTTCAGCGGACACCATCCCATCCCTGTGACCCCTGAAAACATACTTGGTCTGCTATCCATGGTGTTTTGGGCCATCATGGTTCTAGTGTCGATCAAGTATGTCGCGATCATTATGCGAGCAGATAACCGAGGCGAAGGCGGCTCGCTTGCCTTGTTAGCGCTGATTACTTCGCGCGAAAATCCCGCTTGGCTGTCGTGGTTGCTCACCATGCTCGGCATCTTTGCCGCTGCCTTGTTTTACGGCGACAGCATGATCACGCCCGCCATTTCGGTCTTGTCCGCGGTCGAAGGGCTTGAGATCATCGCGCCCGCCCTAAAAGACTTTGTAATTCCGGTCACCGTCATCGTCTTGACCGGTTTGTTCATGATTCAAAAACGCGGCACCGGCGTTGTTGGTTTGTTCTTTGGGCCCGTCATGATCGTTTGGTTTTCGGTGTTGGGGGGCTTGGGCATCAACCAAATCCTCAGACACCCCGAGGTGTTAGTGGCACTCAATCCTTATTACGCCTTCCAGTTTATTGTCGACTACCCTAAACTCGCATTTTTAGCACTAGCTGCCGTGGTCTTAGCCGTCACCGGTGGCGAGGCACTTTACACTGATATGGGTCACTTCGGTCGCTCGCCGATTCGCTTGGCCTGGTTCGGCTTTGTCATGCCAGCGTTAGTGTTGAATTATTTTGGACAAGGCGCCTTGCTGCTGCACGATCCTCAAGCCATCCGAAATCCGTTTTATATGCTGGCGCCTGAGTGGGCGCTGATTCCCATGGTGGCGCTTTCAACCGTGGCGACTGTGATCGCGTCGCAGGCGGTGATTTCAGGCGCGTTTTCAGTGGCGCGTCAGGCGGTACAGATGGGCTTGTTGCCACGCATGAGCATCATCCACACTTCGGGTAAAGAAGAAGGTCAAATCTATGTCCCTTTTACAAACTGGACACTCTACATCGCTGTTGTCGCCTTAGTGATCGGCTTTAAATCCTCGTCTAATCTTGCCGCCGCCTACGGGATCGCTGTGACTGGCACGATGTTGATCGATACGATTCTGATCGCCTTCGTGATGCGCCTGTTGTGGCGCTGGCACTGGATCTTTGTGCTGATGGTGGCGGGCTCTTTACTTCTCATCGACGTGGCCTTTTTCGCTGCCAATGCAATCAAAATCCCCGAGGGGGGGTGGTTTCCGTTGGTAGTGGGCGTGATCTCGTTTACTGTGCTCACAACTTGGCGACGCGGGCGCAAACTGGTCAACGAAGACATGGCGTCAAGCAGTATGCCAATTGAGTCGTTCATTGGCTTTACCACTGACGTGCATCGCGTCAGTGGTACCGCGGTGTTTATGACGAGCTCACCAACTGGCGTGCCCTCTGCACTGCTGCATAACCTCAAGCACAATCAAATTTTGCACGAGCGCGTAGTCTTAATGACCATCAAAACCGCAGACAAGCCCTTTGTCAAAATTTCAAAACAAGTTGAGACTCAAGACTTAGGTAAAAACTTTAGTCGAGTGATCGTCACCTACGGCTTTATGCAAAATCCAGATGTGCCGCGTGCACTTAAGTTGTGCGAAGCACACGGCATGACGTTTGACATGATGTCGACCACCTTTTATCTGGCGCGCGAAACCGTCGTGCCGGCAGCAAAAAGTAGTCTGACGCCTTGGCGCGCGCTTGTCTTCAGATTGATGTCTAAAAACGCAACAAGTGCCACCGACTTTTTCAAGATTCCTGCCAATCGTGTGGTCGAGTTAGGAACACAGATTGCAATTTAAAGAGTACCCCACGTACATCTAAACAAAGGTTGAGTACCACCATGGCCGACTTAGAATTTCGCAGCGACAATTGTGGTCGCGCAGCACCCGAACTGATTCAAGCGCTGGTCTCTGCCAACGAAGGTTCTGCCTTAGGTTATGGTGGCGACGCACTCACCCAGCAACTGCATACGCGCATGAGTGAGCTGTTCGAACATCCGGTACAAATATTTCCGGTGCCAACCGGCACCGGTGCAAACGCCCTAGCCTTGGCCGCAGTTGGCAGCCCCTTTGGTGCGGTGTATTGCAGCCCCGAAGCGCACATCAATACCTCTGAATGTAACGCCACCAGTTTTTTTGGTAGCGGCTTAAAAGTCACGCCAGTGCCTGGCGTTGACGGCAAGATCGACCCACTGGCGCTTGAGGCGGCGGTTAGCACTGCTGGCAAAGGCCAAGCACACAAAAACCAACCCGAGGCCATCAATCTTGTGCAGGCAACTGATATGGGTGCTGTGTACTCGGTGTCAGAAGTGACCGCACTCAGTCAGGTGGCTCGCGCGCATGGTCTCACCGTGCACATGGATGGGGCTCGGTTTGCCAATGCCGTCGCGACGCTTGGCTGTAGCCCGGCAGAACTCACCTGGAAAGCAGGCGTCGATATTTTGTCATTTGGCGTCACAAAAAACGGTGGCTTGCTGACCGATGCAATCGTTGTCTTCAATCCTGACATCGCAAAAAAAATGGGCTTCCATTTACGCCGCGCGGGCATGATCTGGTCAAAGATGCGCTTCGCGTCAGCGCAAGTGTTGGCGTATGTGCAAGACGATCTTTGGCTTCGCCTAGCCCGGCAATCTAACGCCGCGGCCACCACAATCGCAGTAGCTCTTGAAACTATGAAAGGTGTCAAATTGTTGGCCCCTGTACAAGCCAACGAAATATTTATCGAGATGCACGCCGCTGCGATCGACCAGTTAGCCGAGCAAGGCGTATTGTTTTATCGCCGAGGCCCCACCCGCGCCCGTCTCGTTTGCCGTTGGGATACTACGCAAGACGAAATTGCCCAATTAATCGCAATTGTGCGGGCGTGCAGTCAAGCCCGTTAAGTGAATGCACAGCAAACGAGTTGGCGCGCGACTAGCAATGCAGTATTTCAAGAACCCGCTTAGTGCTTTGCGCCCACGTGAGAGTCGCTATGGGTAGCGACGAGGGCTGCTTGTTTTCTGCATGTAGCGTCAGCCAGGCCTGAAGCGCGCAGCTTAAATCCTTGGCCTGAAGCCCAGCAAAATAAAACGCATGATCCCCAGCAACTTCCCTGAACACCGGGAGATCGCGCGCCAGGATGGGCAGTGCATGCTGTGCCGCTTCAATCAAGGGCAATCCAAACCCTTCGCCTTCAGAGGCTGCGATCAGGCAGACGCATTTGCCATATATCAAGGACAGGTATTCGTCACTGACATCGTCAAGCCACAGCAGCCGCTTGCCCAGCTCTGGATGCGTGCGCAGCGCGTTCACAATGTGTGGAATCGTCTGGCGTTGGTCATCCTGCAGACCAACCCAACCTTCGCGCCCAACAATGACAAGGTTGATGTTGAAGCCAGCCTGCCAGAGCTGCGTGAACGCTTGCAAAGTTTGTAAATACCCCTTACGAGGTTCAAGGGTGCCCACCATCAAAAAACTAGGCGCCTTCTGAAGCGCAGCAAGGACCTGGTTCGAATTTGACGCAAGCCCCTTGCTTGGGATCGAGTTCACCAGGTCTGCTCCTAAGTGAAACCAATCAATAGCAAGCGCCTTGCGTCGGTTAGAGCCCAAAGAGAGCTGCCAACTCTGTAAGTCATCAGCAACGCTGCGAGAGATACAAATAGCGCTATCTGCCACGGCAGTCAGGGCTTGCAGCCATTGCGGAAAGCCAAACTGACCAGGTGGAAAATATTGTGGCATTTGAAGAGGCAGCAGGTCGTAGACGAAAAAATGGATACTCACACCACAGTCTTTCAGAGCCGCAAAAACACCCGCCTCACTGGCCTCGACGGCCATCCCTGACGTAAAGTCAGCGATCAGAAGAACATCGCCATCGACACAGTCCACCGGCTCGTCGGGCATCCAGCCATCTGCAATACCTAAGGCCTGACAGGTCCATTTTCGTGCGTAGCGATAGTGCCAGACACCTGTTTCGCAGGTCAGATAAACTGGTTCGATCCGGACACCCGCCGGCGGTGCCTGAATCAAAGACCAAACCAGCGCCCGAACGACGCGTTGAATGCCCGTTTGTAAATCCTCACGACAGGTAGCAGAAACATCCACTAAAAGTTGGCGGCTTGCCCGAAGCGGGCGCATGTTTCGAGCCAGAGTTTGTGCCATCTGTATAAACTGGGTGTCGGTCGGTTCATTTCCCTGATAAGAACTGAGTGTCTGAGATATTTGCGTGGCACGCATAATTTCAGCCGCATAGTCGCGCTCAATCGCTAGTCTATATTGCTCAGCACAGACCGCGGGTGCGTGCTGACTCAAGATGCACTCTTGTCCTAGTAAGCCCAAGGTACGGCGCCGTGTGTCATCCGACCATAAGACATCGATGGCCTGAGTGAGGGCCGAAGCAAGAAAATCATCGGCGAGCATCCAAACCGCTGTCGAAGGTAACTCAGCCAAGGCACCGTGTGCATTAACGATAGTGGGCAAGCCATAGTTGAGGCAGTCTAGAACAGCCGCAGAGGTTTCGCCTCGCGAACTCGTTCGAAGTTGAACTGCAAGATCAGCCGCCATCAAGTATTGAACATACCTAGCAGAATCGGCCCGGCCAGTAATCTGTATCGAGTGCTCCATACCACTGGCTTGGATTGCCTGGCGAATTTGAACGCCGTAGTCGCCAACCTGCTCTTCTCCGACAAAGACCAATCGGCACTTTGTCGTGCGTACTCTGACAGCACTCAGCCATGCTTGCAATAAGCGATGATTCAATTTGGTAGCGCCCATTAGCCCAAAGCTGCAGATCATAAATTCGTCGGGCTGCAGACCCAAGGCCTGCCGGGCCGCCTGCCGATCGATACTGTTATTTGGCTGACGCAATAAAGGGATCACCGACCAGTTGCCTGCAACTGATGCCCCATACCAAGTCGCTGCAAGTTGTTTGGAGTGCAGAGAATGAACAATGACACCTAAGGCATGTTGCAACACCTCAAAGTTTGCGGGGTGGTGATCGGTCGCTTGGATGTTCTGACCAGGCACCGAGCGCTTAGCCAAAGCACCGTAACCATGCGACAGATATAAGCCACGCTGGCAAGCGAAGGCATCCACCTGATAGGCTTCAAGATAGTTGAGCAGATCACCTAAATAAAAGTCATGTAACACCACAACACCGGGCACTTGCAACAGTAAGCTGAGCATATGTTGATGGTGACTTGAGTTTCCAAAGTGGTACAAAACCCGATCGTAATGGCTCGGGTTTTGAAGCAGCCAAGTCGAGTCACGTAGGCGGTATTGACTGCCCGTACACGCCTTCGCTTGGACAGAAGGCTCAAGAATGACATCGATGTCATAAAACTGGGCCAAAGCGGGCAACAATTCAGCGCTATAGTCAGCGATTCCACTACGCGCGGGCGGCAAAGGAGACACAAAGGCTAAGCGCCGGCGACTACCAAGGGTGTGCACGCCTGAGGTCGCTGAACTGTCTGCCTGGCTCGTCCATTGCTGTCGTACAGCCTTGTACAACCCTAACACCCTAGGTGCCAAGTGCGCTACCGCAGATCGCTCGCTAGACTTGTTTTGCTGGTTTGCGCCGGGGTACAAGGCCTTGTATGCCCGGCTCTTGCGAAGTGCCAAGAGGGGCGTAAGAAAGCTCAGATGCTGGGCTTGAAATGTGTTCAGGCCGTGCAAGCTCGAGGCAGCATATTGAGCCATGAGCGGCCTCAAGCGCGTCAGGCCCTTGCCGATCAAGCGAACGGGTAGCGTCATCCTCCACGACGTGCTTTTCAGCATACTGTCAATCTTGAATTCGGCTTGAGCGATATTTTCTAACGCTGCCGCCGTGCGCGCATCCGCTTCTGCCGCTAGGGCCAAAGACTGTGCCGCCTTGGCCAACGCCTGCTCAGCACGCGTCGCGATGGTTTGCGCCCAAAGGTTACCCTCTAGCTGCGGCGCTTGCACAAAGTGATCAAAAAAATTAGGGGGATATTTGAAGGAGCCCGCCAGTGCTTGGCGTTCACCAGCCACATAAAATCGGTTTAGCCCATCGGCATATACAAATAGATAGTTGGCGTTCACCAACAGGGGTTCCCATTGCTCATGGATCTCGTGTGTCGTGTTAGGGCGCGTTGCTTCTACCACCACAATCCAAGGACGAAAGCGCTGAAAATCCAGCCCCTTTAGGACTGAATACTCAAAACCCTCTACATCAACTTTTAGAAAATGAACATCCGAAGGTACATACTGTTGCCAGACTTGGTTCAAGGTAGTCTGACGAATCGAGGTGTACTGACCCGCATGCCCGTTGACCAGGTGACCTGCGATCACCTCTTCGTCGGCGCTTGCCCAGCCACGCACCTCGCACTCCCAAAGTTTAATCTCGCCCTCACACTCGCCTGCGGCGCACTGCAGATTGATATCTCTTAATCTGCTCTTCTGCAAGTCATGCCAGTGACTAGCAACTGGCTCAATATTGATTCCAGACCAACCTTGTTCATAAAAAAGCTGGGTCACTGAATCAACGACCGGATCATTGGCGCCGACATCAATATAAAACCCGCATTCAACCTGTTTGAGTGCACGCCACAACATGACGTCTTCATAATTTTGAGCGTAAGACACAATCATGCTGTGCGACCTGTCGGTGTCAGCGAGCGCAGATGGTCCACAACATCCGGCATACCCAAGGTGTCAAACAACACAAGATCAACTGCCGTCTCGCTGGCAGCCCTCGGCGCCCTGCTCAAAACGTCATGTTTGACATAGTGCGCATTCGCCCAATAAATTTGACCACCGTATACCGAGTGCTTCACGGCCTGCATATCATCATAAAAAATACAGTCTTCACCTAAGGATTCGGCCGGAGCCCCTTGCCTTGAATAATGAACATGGTTGCTCAGCTTCCATAAAACAAATCCCTGGCTTCTTAAAAACATATCAACGTCTGAAAAGACGGCCTGACCAAGATAAATTGGGTTGAATTCAACCTCTACTTCCAGGCAACGCACCGTTTGTAAAGCAACCACCCCCCCTTTTAAAATCTCAAGCTCTGAGCCCTGAGTATCGACCTTTAGGTAATCAATGACGGGGACTTTGTTTTGTGCCGCCCAAAGATCTAAGGTGGTGGTCTGGATTTGCGTGGTGGACACTTGGCGGGCGCAGGCCAAAGCGGGGTAATGCTCTGTCAGGGCCGGGTCGGGCTCAAATAACGAACTACACGCCGGCTCGCGTGTGATAAACAGAGTACGTGGGCCAACTGTCTCAGCCAAGGCTACCGGAATACACACAATCGAAGCATCAGCATACTGTTGGTTCAAACGCTCGCATTCTTCAGGGTCTGGATCAAAGCCATAGACCTGAAACAGGTTCTCGGCTGTCACAAACTTTTGGCCAAACCCCCAACGGCAACCCACGTCCAGTACCACCAGTTTGCGGGTCAAAGGGACCTCTTTCTTAGTATTAGCAACCAAGTTAACCGGAGTCATGACTTGCGGTGTTGCCCCTGTTAACTTTTCGATCTTGAACGTCAGCTCATTCCAGCTACAACCGACAAATTCAATTTTGTCTTTGTTGACCACCTCAAATACCAAAGCACCGTCAATCCACTGATAATTCTTTTCGATATGAGAAAAGTTTCTCACTAATGAAGTGTGAATGGAATAGCTCCCGACGCCCAAATTGGCATCAAACTCAATCTCAATATTGTAGTCAGACCCCACTTCTGGATTGAGCACAACCTGCTTGGTGTAATAGGTGTTTGTGCCGAACATCATTTGCCCTAGACGGTCTTTGATGCCAAAGCCCAACACTAGGCTGTCTATTTCAGCGTTCACTCGAACCAAAATCTGTGCGCGTACTCTTTGCCCGACAAACACCAGACCTAGAGGCTGTCCTGCCAAGCTACACAACTCGATATGTTCAATGCTGGCCTCGCCACTCCCCGAAATCGTTTTAACCTGCCCTCCTGCAGCAAGGCTTTGGCTCAGGGCTTGCTCCTGGTGCTCAGACAGCATCGCGTTGTAATAGTCCATCACGGCTTCGGGCGCACCTTCCATGACAACGCGGCCGTTCTTTAACAGCAGCGCTCGATCGCAAATAGTTTGGATAGCTTGCTTGTCGTGGCTCACGATCAACAGGGTGGTACCAAGCTTCTGAAACGCACGGATGCGCTCAAAGCTCTTGTGCTGAAAGTATGCATCGCCGACAGACAAGGCCTCGTCAACGATCAGTATGTCGGGGCGGCGCGCCGTTGCCACGCTAAATGCCAAGCGAACCTGCATGCCGCTGCTATACACACGAACCGGTTGATCGAAGTACTCGCGAAGCTCTGAAAACGCTTCGATATCTGGCATCAATTCAGACAGTTCTTGCGCGCTGTAACCTAGCAGTTGACTGGCCATGATGGCATTTTGTCGGCCAGTGCAATCTGGATCAAAGCCCAACCCCAACTCAAGGATTGCGGCTACTTTTCCAGTCAGTTGGACATGCCCGACTGTGGGTCGCGTGGTGCCCGTGATGATTTTCAGTAGCGTACTTTTGCCGGCACCGTTCAGCCCAATAATGCCAAGTGCCTCGCCAGGCTGCACCGTAAAACTTATGTCTAGCAGTACCCATTGCAAATGATGACGCCGAGCGCCCCAAGGCCAAAGCCAGTCAAGCAATCGGCTTAAGCGTTTTGGATATTTTTTATAGGCTTTTGCAACCTGAGAGACCGAAATCTTTCCCATCAGACTTCTTTTTTTTTTACAGCGCAGAGTCACGACCATCACCAGTGTCTAGATGTAATAATACGCCAAATAGTGCGTAGAGTTTTGTAAGATCAGCAAGGAGCCTTGAGAACTATCGTGAGTACCGCTCGAAGAAAAATTTTCTGACAAAGTTCGCATTTGCGGGATCACAAAATTGGCAATAACAGGTTGATTTTCTAGAGGGCCTTCACAACCGCTTTTGTCATCTCCTCATTTATTTTTTTGACTTGAGCAGCCATATTGATAAGCACAATGTCTAGGTCAGATCTAGCTCGAAAATTTTGATACGCGGTCAAGCGAAAGTCTAACAGCATCATTGCCAAAGACCTTGACTAAATCATTTTTACAATCTAACGGTTAGTCTAGTGATATCGCTTGCATGGTCAAATTCTCCATGCTAGCGTAAAGTCTACACACAACTAGGATTCACTTAATGCTAACGGATGCCTACCAAGTTTCTCAAGTCTCCTGTGGTCGAGAACATATCTTGCTGCGGTTATCCACCGGAAAAATATTGGCATGGGGTGCTATTGGCAGTAGCAGAAACGGCGGGGGTCCTCCAGACATTTGCGCCACCCCCATACTCTTTAACCGACCAGTAGAAATCCAATCAGAGCATACATTGCAGTCAGTTTCTGCAGGCTCTGGCATCAATTTAGGATTAACTGATAAGGGTGAAGTGGTTTCCTGGGGAGACTCTTTAATTGGTATTGGAGGCAATGAGACCACTGTTGCTATCTCTGCACCCGAGCTTTTAACAAATCTACCAAGAGCAGAGAAGATTGCCTTAGGTGAACATAACTTTGCAATGGTTGATACTCTGGGTCACGTGTATACGTGGGGCATGAATATTGACGGGGTGTTGGGTCGACCCTCTCTTCAGCTAAATGCCTTGCCAGGCATTGTCCAGAATTTACCCGCTGTCCAATCCCTTGTGATGGGGCAAGGCTCTGTCTTTGCAATCACTACACAACAAGACGTATTTTCTTGGGGTAGCAATAGTGCCGGACAATTAGGCCTGGGTCATTTAAACTCGCAATCCAGCCCAATGCCCATTTCAGGCTTGATAAACATCCAAAGTCTAGCTGCCGGAGCGACGCATGTGCTTGCCCTATCAACCCTCGGCGAAGTATTCGTTTGGGGTAGCAACAATAAGGCGCAGCTCGGCATTGACACGATCTCTTATTCCGACAAACCGATTAAAGTTAAATTGCCAGAGAAAATCTCAGCAGTGGCAGCCGGACTGCATTTCTCGTTAGCATTATCAGAATCGGGCAGCGTTTATGCGTGGGGCTGGAATGGATTTGGGCAGCTCGGGCTAAGCGATTACGAGGATCGAGTACTGCCCACCAAAATTAAAGGACTAGCTAGCGTCAAGTCAATTTCAGCAGGCTACACATATTCGGTTGCGACGACTTCAAAAGAGCTTTTAGGCTGGGGAAACAATAGCTCGGGCCAGATTGGTGGCGATACTGCTACGGTGAACTTCCCCGATTCTTTCCTTGCGATTGCCTAGACCCATGAAATTACATAAACAAAAATCCATCAATCGTCGTGATTTTTTACAGTTAGGTGTAACTGTAGCGACTGGGATAACTCTGCCCCAGCTCCTCACTGCTTGTGGAGACGGAGTCGATAACAGTATTAATGTTAAAGGACTTACGCAAACATTTGTGCAGCCTCAAGTCTTGCGCTCCGTAAATGGATTACTTGATGTGGCATTAACAGTCTCTTATCTGAATACTGCAATAGGCACTTCTGACCCTGCAGTGACCCAAAATGTTTCACTCAGGGCCTACGGAATTTCTGGTAAGCAAGCCGTGATCTCAGGCCCAACATTAGTGGTCAGACCTGGTGACAGACTTCGCATCAACCTGAACAATGCATTGCCACCCAATCCTCGTCCTAAGATAACTAACCCTGAGTATTTAGGTTATCCAAATAATACGAATATGCATACGCATGGATTGCATGTTTATCCCGGGATTATTCGCCCAGGTCTCTATGGTGACTATGTTGTTGATGGCGTTGGTCAGGGAGTCGCACCCGGAGAAAGTCGTCAATATCAATACGATATCCCCTTAAGTCATCCCGCAGGCCCTTTTTGGTATCACCCTCACTTGCACGGATCAACCGCGCTTCAAGTCGCCAGTTTTATGTCTGGCGCCATTATCGTTCGTGGCGACATCGACGATAAACCCGAAATGGCAGAAGCTAAAGAGCTGATCTTTCTGTTTCAGGCTCCTTATTATGCGAGCAGCGGTCAATCTAATTTTGGAGTGGAAACTGGCAAGCTCGAAAACTTTTCGCAGGTCGCTAATAACCCATCCACGGGAAGCCCCGTGCTCATTAATGGAGTCCGCAGACCAAGAATAGTCATGCAAAGCGGAGAAGTACAGCGATGGCTATTTATTAATACTCAAATTTTTAATCCGCTTAGTCTAAGTTTGGACGGTCATACTCTACGAAGGTATACCATCGATGGCTGGCCTCGTGAGCTGTACCAGAACTTTGCGCCAGGGACTGGCCTCAAACTTGCTGCAAGCGCTCGGTCTTCTGTCATTATTCAAGCGGATGTACCAGGGACGTATTATCTGCGTACCTTGAGCGTGAATGTTTCCTCTAATGGCGTTGTTCCAGAGGACATACTCGCTGAGATCGTAGTGGTTGGCCCTTCAAACCCCATGCCGATACCGGCCGAACCCTTTGTGGTTCCCCCTTTTCTTGCACCAATTACCGATGCTGAATTCGCGGCAAAAGGCGGCCTAAAAAGAAATATCGTCTTTCGAGCGATCAGCAATGCGTTGCTCAATCCAGCATTACCCCCAAATTTAGCAAAACTATCACCGATTACAGCAGCTCCTGCAAGCAATCTTCTGTCTCCGGGATCTGAACTCAGAGAGTGGGTTTACGACACCGATGCCACCTCAGTGATGAATACCGTTTATTCGGTGGGCTCTGCTTCTACCGTTGCCTTAAGATCTCCTGCAGTCCCCACTGCCACAACTAATCCAGATCAATACTTACCATATCAATCTAGTCGCTCTATTACCCAAACTGTTCCATTAAATAGCGTCGAAGAATGGACTGTCTACAATATGAATTCAGTAGGACATCCTTTTCATATTCACGTGAACCCCATGTACGTCATTAAAATAAATGGTGCGCCAGTGACTCCATTTTGGTGCGATACATTGACACTTCCTATCGGTGGAACACCCTCTCAGCCAACATCCATCACCTTTCGCTCTCGCTTTATTGACTTTAAAGGCCCTTATGTCATGCACTGCCACATGTTGGCGCACGAGGACTTAGGCATGATGCAAGGGGTCACTGTCACCTAGATAAACTCCCCGCGCTGTCAGCAGGCCTGATTTTCATGGGTTATGCTCTCAAACTTTATCGTGTCTATCGTGACGAGTTCTCACGTCAGCTTTTTCACTTTTCAATTTTGGGTTTATCGCTATTGTTTGCAGCGCTGCTCGCTGATCACTGAGTAATGAGGATGAGATCTTGATCCACAACAAGGCCATGCGCCTGTTGAGCGCAGTGCTGTTAAGCCTGTGCGTACTGTTTTTGGGGGGCTGCAATGACGCCTCTCCTGCTTTTAAAGGTAGTGACATCACAGGCACGCACTTGGGTAAAGATCTTGCCTTAACCGGCACTGATGGCAAGCCCTACACCCTTGACGCGCTCAAAGGTAAAGTGACGATCATCTTGTTTGGCTTTACCCAGTGTCCTGATGTCTGTCCCACCTCGCTCGCCGATCTCACTCAAGTCATGAAATTGTTGGGTACTCAGGCTAAACGTGTTCAAGTCGTACTGATCACCGTTGACCCAGAGCGTGATACCTCCGAGGTGCTGCGCGCCTATGTGTCGGGCTTTGATCCACAGTTTTTGGGTTTAACCGGTACGCCCGAGCAAATCAAAAAGGCGGCCGCTTCGTTTAAGGTTTACTACGCAAAAACCGTTCAATACGCAAAAACCGCTGGTATGCAAAGCAATTACTCAGTGGATCACAGCACCTCGTTTTATTTGATGGATACGCAAGGTGAGTCTCGCGTGCTGTTGAGTAACAACATTGGCGCGGCCGCGATTGCGCACGACGTGCAACGTTTGTTGCGCTAAGGCCCTTGAGTGCGGCCGGCTGACCAGCTTTGGCAAAGCGATTGGTAAAACTTACCATGCCTTTTAGCCAGTGCCAAAAGACCCGAGCGAGACTCTAACAGGCGTCGGTTTTCTTCAATTTCCCCAGCACAGAGAGCCGAAGCTTCAAGCTGCGATTGAATCGCTTTTGCGATTTGAGTGACATCTTTTGCGCTGACAAGACTCACGCAGCGTTCATTGACAATCGCCTCTCGGACTCCTCCCACATCCGTCGCCACACAACGAAGGCCCATGGCCTGAGCCTCAATCAACACGCGTGGCACCCCCTCGCTGTGGCTCGGCAAAACAACCAGATCGCTATCGCGATAGCCATCGCGCAAATCCGTCTGATCTAAATTTCCAACAAAATGATAAGTTAAGCTGCGTAGAGTAGAACTCATCCTGATCTTTTTTTCCAGCCATCTGCGGTAAACACGACTGTTGGTCTGCCCCGCAAACACAACGACGAGTTGACTTAAGGTGTCGGATGACAAAACCGCCAAAGCGTCAAGAAGGTCGTGCTGACCTTTCTGATACGTGATGCGTGCTGGCACCAGTATCAGTCGAGAAGTCGCACCCGCACCAACTCGACTCCGGAGGCAGCCGGGTTGAACGCGAGTTCGATCAAAGAACGCTATATCAACACCATTGTGAAGTAACGAGTGTTGCTCACTGGTAGGCGAGACAAGCGAACGCAAACGCCGGGGACAATTGTTCAGTGTGATTACACCAAACCAGTGGCGACGGGCGATTCTCATGAGCAAGCTGATATCTGCTTGCTCATAGCCGCCGTGATAAACCGCGGCAGCCATCGCTTCGGCCTCGAATGCCCTTTTTAAACGAACGGGTGTCAAAGGCTGGTAGGGACTATGATCGATATACAGAATCTGTTTACCGGGGTGGTCATCGTGCACGCTTCGGATCGTCTGGCTGATACACTCTGCAATATAGTCGTTCAATCTGATCTGGGCTCGAACACCAGGTAGGCAACGACTTAACCATCGGCAATTTGGACTGCATAGTGCTCTTCTGAGTGATCGGATCTGGGCCCATAGTGATGGCGCATTCTTTTCTAACAGAAAATATAATTTTTCCAAAAAATTAGAAACCACTTTTTGTAATAAATTAGGAGCACGCGTGAATGGCTCAGTCGATGAAAATACTGAATCGCCCTCTGTGCCCAAGGACTGTTCCCCTGCACGACCAGAGTCGGTTTTTGCTTTGTTCAGAACTTCAATCTGTTCATATTGACTGTCAGGCTCAATCACCGCGACTCGGACGTTATGATCTGGGTCAAGATAAAGTTGATAGATCGTCAGGTGAAGCAAAGAACTGAGTGCCGTATTCAGGGCGTGAAGATGTGCACTCACCCCGCCACTGGCGTAGTAGCTTTCTGAATATCGAACCACGACCAATGTCTTATGCAGTGCCGACAATGACGCCCCATCAGAAGTTTGCACAGCGGTCACGATGCTCTGTACATTGGTATGACCTTTCTGCGGTCGAAGCAAAGTCACTTAGCGCGGGACGCTTCTGATAACGCTTGAGCCTTACGATCCGATCATAGAATCGCAGCCTGAAAGCAAACCACCATCGACCCACCCTGTTGAGCCCTTTGCGACGCGGACTCCCATGCAACGATCTCGCCAAGACAAGATACTGCTGAGCTGCATCCTCAAAACGAGTGGTTTGCGCCAAAGCTTTGCCATATCCAAACGCTGCAATGGCCTGCTCTAACGCCTCTAAGATGTCATGTTTGCCATCAAACAGAACATTCTTGTGTTGGCTGGTTGCAAGAATCTCTGGATGACCACCCGAGCGGCGAGCCAAGCAGGGCAAACCACAGGCAAGTGCTTCTAACAATGCATTCGAACAAGCATCATCCTCAGCTGCTGATAAGTAAATATCACTTGACTGCAAAACTTGCGCTAAAGCAATGTTTGTCAAAGGCCCAAGCATCTTAATGCGTTGAAACTGAACGGGTGAGTTGCCAGCAAACGATAGCTGCACTCGATCGAAGTCGAGATTCTGATCTAGATATTGCAGAATTTCAAAACCCTTCTTCCAGTTCGTCCACCAACTCGAGGTCATAATCTTTACGCGCTTTACGCAGACTTTCTCATCTAATTCAGCTCGACTCCGTTTAGGTAACGAAGGCCTTGCGTTAAGCACCGAATTTTCAGCTGATGCAACCCTAGGCCTAAAAATATTAGTGTCCGCAGCGTTGAGGATGACCGTGCAATTTAATCGGCCATCGAATCCAAAGCGAATGTGGGTTTGCAGTGCCCAGTTAGACTGGAGTACGGTGGCCTCTGCGATCCAGCGATTAGTTAGATAGGACATTTTGTCTTGCATCACACCAGTGGTTTTCCTGTAAAGCCTGTAGACGCCATCCATACGATGAATAAAGACGGCATTCGGATTGGTTTTTCGAACGGCACTATCCATTTTGCTCGAAATACCAAAGTCACCGTGAAAAATTGTTGCGATAATCTGATTTCGGTTTCTTGCCGCTAATTCAGCGAATCGCAAAGTCAACCCTAGGCTACCAAAGTGCACGATAGAATCCCTAATACTAGGAGCTCGATGCGTTGTGCTGCAGGCGATGCCTAGTCTACTCACACCTTGGCTGATGTAGCGTCCATCCCATGTCACCGACCAATTGACACGTTCCACCACATAGACTACCTTTTTGCGCCCAAACCCTAGTGCCCAACACAAGGCAAGTTGAAAAACTGATGCGAGGCGCTTTACGCCTTGCACTTGGCATTTTCCAACAAGGGTAGACCTTCAGGAAACAGAATCCGATCGAGCCCTAAAAAATGTTGTTGCAACGAGTAATCGGTTTGAACACGTCGCTGACCATCTCGACCAATTTGACTGCGGTAATCAGAAGAATCGAGCACACGGCTCAACATACCTACAAGACTAGTCACAGATCCTCGCTGAAATATGGCGCCAAACACGCCGTTACCTAATACCTCCAAGATACCCGGCGCATTCGACCCAACACAGGGCAAAGCATGCGCCATCGCCTCGAGCAACGCATTTGGGCAACCCTCACTGTCAGACGCTAAAACAAAAACGCTCGGCTGTCTATAAATCGATTCGAGCTGTTCTCCGGTTAGCAGACCCAGAAACTGAATCCTGTGAGTGCCAGGCTGCACACGCGCGAGACTTTTAAGATCGGCTTCTAATTCACCTGAACCAATGATCAGCAAGTTCAGCTTTGGAAAAAGATCAGACAAATACCCGAACGCTTTGATCACCAAATCGATCCGTTTAACTTCCCTCAAGCTTGCAACTGTCACAAGATTGACAACAGGTGACTCATAATCGGAACGCGTCATTTTGGTCAGTACACCATTTGTTAAAACAGCGACCCGGCCAGTATTTCTACGAATTTTTGACGGCATCGAGTCGCTAACTGCACAAGAGACAGCCACGTATTGATCAACTAATCGACTAAGGGCTCTATCTAGTAGCCTAAGATAAACAGGCTTTTGAGAATAAATCCTAGCTTCTCTAACGATCAGGCGAAAATCCCCATAAAACAGTTTGGCAAGTAAGGCGGTTTTAATAGACGTGTCGAGCGTGGTGTAAAGGCAAGTCATGCCACTTGACCGTATGTACTGAGCTAGTTTGAAAGCCGTTTTAAGTGATACCTCACCATCACCATCGAGACAATAATAGCCGTTGGCTAGACCAATTTTCTTTATCCTATCAAGCTCCAAGAGCTGGCTTGGCTGCAAACAAATGTTTGCCTTCGTGTCGGTTAACCACTGATTTGACAAGCCATTAAGAGTGATGCAAACGGCATCGACCCCTAGCCCGCCGAGATGGATAAGCTCGTTCAAAAACACAGTTTCTGCTCCGCCAACCCGCAGGGAGTTAATCAAAAACCCGACTCTTGAACTTTTAGTCATCGCTTTTCGTAATCGATGACTCTCGAGCCAAACACTTGAGAATTTTTTGTTTTTTTACCAAGCTATATTCTTAAAGTATGAATGGCCCCGAGTTTCGAGGACGTTCATTGGTTGAAGTGATTGGCACTCAACAGCTTTAATAACTTGTTGCTTATTTAAGCGCTTCGGATAGGTTTTGTAGGCTCGTAGGCGTTGAAAATTTCAATTTTACCGGAGTGCGCGGAAAGCCTCGGCCTTTAGGCCGGGGATGAATAGCGCGGACAGCAGCGCTGTCCTAGCTGTTTGCATTTTGAACCAATAAATAGACTGTATATAATTACAGTATGCAGAGACTTCAAGCCTACAAATTCGAACTACGTCAAACTGAGGAGCAAGCACGCAAGATGCGCCAGTTCGCTGGAACGTGTCGGTTCGTCTACAACAAGGCGCTCGCCTTGCAGAAGGCAAGGCACGCGGTTGGCGAAAAGCATCTTGGCTATGCCTCGCTGTGCAAGCACCTGACCGAATGGCGCAGTAGCGCCGAAACACCGTGGCTCAAAGAAGCGCACTCACAAATTACTCAGCAGGCGCTCAAGGACTTAGAACGTGCCTACAAAAATTTCTTCGAAAAACGCGCAGCATTCCCTCGGTTTAAGAAGCGAGGTCAGCATGACCGCTTCCGCTTTCCGCAAGCAATTACTTTAGACAACCTCAACGGGCGCATCAAACTGCCCAAACTCGGCTGGATGCGCTACCGCAAGAGCCGCGACGTATTAGGCGAAGTTAGTAACGCGACCGTTAGTCTGAGAAATGGCAAATGGTTTGTATCGATCCAGACCGAGCGGACAGTAGAGCATGCCGTTGCACAAGGCGCTGCGGTTGGAATCGATGTCGGCGTGGCCCGGTTCGCCACGCTGAGCGACGGCAGTCATATCGAAGCGGTCAACAGTTTTCGCAAGCATGAGGCTCGTCTGCGCCGATACCAGCGCCGCACAAGCCGCAAAGTTAAATTCAGTAACAATTGGAAGAAGGCCCAGGCCAAAGTCAGAAATCTGCACTGCCGTATCGCCAACATCCGCAAAGACTTTCTACACAAGGCTTCCGCCGCGATCAGCAAAAACCACGCGCTCGTGGTCGTTGAAGACCTGAAAGTCCGCAATATGTCTGCCTCTGCAGCCGGCACGATCGAGGCACCGGGGGTAAACGTCCGAGCCAAGTCCGGTCTGAATAAGTCCATCCTAGACCAAGGCTGGTCAGAATTCCGTCGCCAGCTTGAGTACAAGATGGCATGGAAAAGCGGTTGGCTCGTTGCGGTCGCGCCCCAATACACGAGTCAGACGTGTCCTTGCTGCGCCCACACGTCGAAAGAAAACCGCAAGACGCAGGCTAAGTTTGAGTGCGTCGGTTGTGGTTTTGAGGAAAATGCCGACTTGGTCGGCGCTATAAATATTTTAGAGCGGGGGTACCGCTTGTTAGCCTGTGGAGAGTCGGTGCAGTATGGCCGCTCAGTGAAGCAGGAACCCACCGAAGCGACTCGCAAATCACCGCGTAGCGCCGTAGGAGTCCCCGCCCTTTAGGGCGGGGAGGATGTGTGCGCCCAGCATGGGCGGGATCTTGGGGGTGAAAGTCCTCCCGCGAGCTGACCACAGCGAGCGAATGGAAGCGCAACTGCGCAAAGGTGACTGAGCGTGGGAAGGAAGCGTGGAAAGAAACTGTGAGCCGATGAATAAGAATCAGATATGAGGCGCAATGGATCAAGGCGAGCAGGCACATCACTGCAAAGCTTTTGTGGTCAAGGTGAAATTGCGTAGATCTGGCGGTTGTGCGGGGAAGGATCGCGTTCTTACCTGGGGAGATCTCGCATCGTGCCTGAAAGGGCGACAGCGTAATCTGGAGCGAGAAGTCAGCAGAAGCCGTAGTAGCTGGGTTTCCAGTCAAGGGCTGAACGAGAAGGAAAGCTGAAAGTTATGACACTTGGAAGTACATTGCATCAGAAGTCTGGGAGCCCAGAGCGGAACAGCAGCGGAGCGAGTGAAACTCGTCCCGATCTGGTTCGTGATGAAGTGCGTTTGGCGTGTCAACAACAAGAAGGCTTAGGGCGAGACGGACTGCTAACGCAAGTCCTATCGCGTGAGAACATGGCAGGGGCGTGGAAACGCGTCAAAGCCAATAAGGGTAGTGCGGGCGTCGATGGGTTGACGATCGAAGAAACCCCAAAATACCTCAGAACTCACTGGTCACGAATTCGGTTGGAGATTCTAAACGGGACATACCGGCCCCAAGCCGTGCGTCGCGTGGAGATCCCGAAGCCGACGGGTGGCACGCGAGAGTTGGGTATTCCTACGGTTCTGGATCGGTTGATTCAGCAGGCCTTGCTACAGATTCTGCAGCCAATGATTGATCCAACGTTCTCTGAATTCAGCTATGGCTTCCGCCCCGGGCGGAGTGCGCACGACGCAGTGCTTCAGGCACAACGATATGCGCAGGAAGGTTTCCGGGTGGTCGTTGATGTAGATTTGGAGAAGTTCTTTGATCGGGTCAATCATGACATCCTCATGGACAGGCTCGCCAAGCGCATTGCCGATAAAGCCGTCTTGCGGCTGATTCGGCGTTTCTTGCAGGCAGGGGTCATGGCGAATGGCATGGTCATTAGCAGGTCGGAAGGCACTCCGCAAGGTGGGCCGCTGAGTGCGTTCAGAGAACGTGATGGTGTTTGTTGTGTTTTTGATCACGTATCGTGATGGTTTGGGGGTAACCCCCCGCAGAGTAGTTGATTAAACTAGCTCTTTGGAGGAGTCTCTGGTTACCAAGCCAAAGAGACATCCAAAGTGT
>CANCMG010000057.1 GCA_947378965.1 Alcaligenaceae bacterium
ATTTTGCTAAGGCCAAACTTCTCAATCAGCACGTCGAGCGATTCGCGATGCAACACATCTAGCACCGTAAATTCGCGCTTGCCACTGCGGCAGGCCTCCATCGAAGGCTGATACATGCTGCGCCATTGTTCGGCAAACAAAGTCCAGTCAGCCTGAAAACCATTTTCGTTGCCCCAGCGTGTGAGATCACGCACGATACTGCCGCGCCAGTCAACGACTGACCCGAACGTGTCGAAGACCATGGCTTTAACGGTAGAGTGAAGAGAGGACATGTTTTGTGCTCCGAATATTGATTTTAAGTGGTGCTTGTTGAATTAGACCCGATAGGGCACGCGCGTACCTGGCTCATCTTCCGAAAAGTCTTTTGTGTTGCGCGTGACAAGCAGCCGTTTGTTTACTAGCGCGGTTGCCCAAACAATTGCATCAGGCAATTTGATTTTTTTTTGCTGTCTTAATGAAACGGCCACGTCAGCGACTTCTTTGTCGATCGGCAGATTGACAAAGCCACTTAGAAAGTTACGGATGAGGGTGTCTGATTCGGTCGTGGCACCAACCATCACCTCCATCCAGGTCACGAGACTGATGGCTTTGTCTGGATAAAGATCGAGCTCTTTTTTTGCTGGTTCAAGGCCGTTGAGATAGTCAATAAGAATATTTGTGTCGAACAGAGCGCCTACCATTCTGAGCGCACCTGCTCTTGGTACTTGAGCCCGTCAACTTGACGTTCTTTCCAAAGGCCGAAGGCAGCGTCGGGGATTTGCTTTTGTCGAGCCAGGTAAAAACTAATCGCGCGACGCACCAGTTCGGCCCGCGATGTTTTTTCGATTAGGCAAAGATCGCTCAGGTCTTTGAGTTGCTGCTCTGGAATGTCGATTAATGTGCGCATGAGAATTTCCAGTTTGATATATGTATTGTATATCATGATATATCAAAGAGCAACTAGCGGATAAGGTGCGACTTCTCAGCTCGAATCAGAGGCGAGTCGTCCTTTCCTCTGAACCTAATCTTATTGGCCCCACTTCGTCACAAGGTGCTCAGTAAACCAGTCACACGCGGCACCAGCAGTTTCTGCCAGACGAATCCCATAGGGCTCGTAGTGGCCGCCCTTAAAGAGATGTAATTTTTTAGGTTCGTGCGCAGTTGAGTAGGCCGCTAGCTGGTCGTCGGTTGGGCAGCGTGTGTCGTTGGTCGCTAGCACCATCAGCAAGGGGGTAGGTGAGATGCGCGGCAAAAAGGCACCGGGCTCGTACGCCATGCGCAAATCGCGCGTGCGCAGTGTGACTGAGTTCACATAGCCAGTGCCTTTGCCTGCAACGATGCTCCAGGCATAGCTCTCAGAACCCTCGGTTGAAATAGGGACCATCTTTGGTGGCAGTCCTTTGGCCCGATTGATACGGTCTTCGTTGAGTTCGGCCAAAAATGCATCAAACTTATCTGTCGGGATCGAGCGCAACGTGTTTTTGTAACCGCTGATGGTTGGCACTTGCGAGACCACGCACTTAACGCGGCGATCTGTTGCAGCCACCACTAATACATGTCCACCCGAATAGCTTGTGCCCCATAAGCCAATGCGATCAGCGTCGACTTCAGGTTGCAGGATGGCGTAGGTGATCGCGTCGCGCATATCCGAGATCTGTTGCGCGGGGTCAAGTTCACCGCGTGGTTCGCCTGCGCTTTTACCGGTGTTGCGATGGTCGTATACCAGGCAAGCAAAACCTGCAGCGCAGAACACATCAGCAAACTTGTCGAGCGCCATCTCTTTGATTGCACCAAAGCCGTGGCTCATTACGATGGTTGGGTAAGGTGCGGTGCCAGAGTTTGGTGTGTATAACCAGCCGTCTAATTCGCAGCCGTTGGCAAAAAACTTAATGTCTTTTCTCATGATGTTGTCCTTAAGTCTTTTCTCATGATGATGTCCTTAAAATTAAATGATGTTGTCCTTAATTAAGGATCTGGTCGTTCATCAGAGGCTCCCAAACAGAGGGCAGCCTGTGATGACATGACGTCGCTTAATCTACTCGTGCGCCCGAATCTTTAACGATTTTTTCCCAAGTCGCAAGGTCATCCTTGAGCAGTGCGGCGAACTGTTGTGGCGTGTTTTGCAAGGCTTCGCAGCCTTGCTTGATCAGCTTGTCTTGAACATCCTTATCCGCCAGGGCGGTTTTGATCGCGGCATTGAGTTTGTCAACAATGGCGGCTGGTGTGCCAGCGGGAGCCAAAATGCCATACCACGGTGTTGAACCAAAGCCGGGGATCGATTCGCTAATGGATGGCGTGTCGGGTAATGCAGCGATACGCTTTTCGTTTGTGACTGCTAAGGCTTTGATCTTGCCTGAAGCAAGCAAGGAAAGCGAAGACGGCGCACTTTGAACAGAGACAGGGACTGTGCCACCTGCAACATCGGTTGCCGCCGCAGACGCCCCTTTGTAAGGCACGTGCTGCATATCGATCCCGACTTTTTGCTTGAACATCTCTACGATTAGGTGATTGAGCGTGCCATTGCCTGCTGAAGCGTAGTTAATCTTGCCAGGATTCGCTTTCGCTTGCGCGATGAGTTCATTCACATTGTTGGCCGGGAAGGCGGAGTTGACCACGAGCACATAGCCGGCACTTGCAACGAGACCGACAGGGGTGAAATCCTTGAGTGGATCAAAACCAGTTGTCGTGTAGAGCCAAGGGTTGATTACTTGCGTGCTGTTTGTAGTGAGCAAAAGGGTGTAGCCGTCGGGCTTGGCTTTCGCCGCGGCTACGGTACCGATGTTGCCCCCAGCGCCGGAGCGGTTTTCTACAACAAACTGTTGGCCGAGCACTTCGCTGAGTTTGGCAGCGACGATGCGCGCAATCGTGTCGTTCGCGCCGCCTGTGGCCTGCGGAACAATCACAGATACGGGGCGATTCGGGTAATCGGCTTGTGCTGAAGCCGTGTTCATCAGAGTCGCCGCTAATACGGCTCCAGCGAGGATGGCGCGGGTGGTATTAGAAAAAAAACGCATAAGTTTCTCCGGGATTTTTGTTGTGTGGTGATACCTTACGAATTGACGAATTGCTATCACTCCCCAGCGAAGGTTGTTGGACGCGCTTGAGCGGATAGCCCCACCCGGCGTTGCCGCTCGAGCCTATCGATTGCTAAGAGATGCACGAGCAGATCCGGGTAGACAGCCTCCGGTTCTGCCGAGTTGGACAAAACCGAAGGATGGCATTTAAGCGAGGTAGGTTCCGATCGTGTGAACGCGTTTGAAGGCGCGCAATAGACTGCCCCCAGAATAGTTGATTACATCACTGCCGATGTACCGCCATCAAGGTTCACACTACTACCGGTAACATAGCTCGAGGCTTCAGACGAAAAGAAAGCCACCACATTAGCAACTTCTTCAGCACGGCCGACACGACCCAAGGGCACTTCTTTACCCTGCGCTTCATACAACTGCTCAACTGGGATCCCAGCCTTGGCGGCTTTACGCTCGTGCTGACCGGCACGAATCAAGCCGATACACACACTGTTGACCAAAATGTTGTCAGCCGCAAACTCTTTTGAAAGCGCTTTTGTCATAGCCAAGCCCGCCGCACGCGTGACGGTGGTTGGCATGGATTTGGCTTTTGGCTGCTTGGCGCCGATGTTGGTCACGTTAATAATGCGACCCCATTTGTTTTTGCGCATTTCGGGGATTGCTAAACGCGACAAACGAATCGCGGCAAATAATTTCAAATCAAAGTCAGACTGCCAAGCTTGGTCGGTGACCGACTCAAATTCGCCGGTTGCTGAGGTGCCGGCATTGTTGATCAGGATATCAATACGGCCATAGGCCTTTAAGGTTTCTTGAATCAGGCGGGCACAATCTGCCTCTTTGCTCACATCGGCCGCAATAGCCATGATTTTGCCGCCCGCGGCACGAATTTCACCTGCGACTTGGTCTAGTAACTCTTGCCCACGGGCGGCGATCACCACGGTGGCGCCTTCTTGGGCGAGCTTAGCCGCGCAAGCCTTGCCAATGCCTTGAGAGCCGCCGGTCACGATGGCCACGCGATTTGTCAGTTGTAAGTCCATTTTATGTCTCCAGTACAGGGTCTAAAAGCTCGTTTGTGTGGGTATTCTACATAGAGGGGTTCGCCCCAGCCTAATTCAGCTAGAATCGTCACACAATACACAGGAGTTTGCCATGCGTCTACGCCGTTTATCTAGTCTGATAGTGCTTCCGATTGCTGCAGCCTTAATTGGGTTTTCGGCACACGCCGCTAATCTGCGCATTGGGGTAGGGGCCGACATTACGTCGATGGACCCGCATTTTGTGAATTTGTTTCCAAATAACGGTGTCGCTGAACACATTTATGACAAGCTGGTTGGCTTGGATGCGGATTCGCGTCTGATCCCCGCTTTGGCCGAATCTTGGAAGACCATCGACCCGACGACTTGGGAGTTCAAGTTGCGCAAGGGTGTGAAGTTTCATGATGGCAGCCCGTTTACGGCGGCCGACGTGGTGTTTAGTTACGATCGCGTAGGCAAGATCCCAAATAGCCCAGGCCCATTCACTGTATACACCAAGGCCATTATTTCTAGCGAGATCGTAGACGACGACACGATTCGCTTTAAGACGGCGGCACCCTATCCACTATTGCCCAACGACTTGTCGACGATTTATATCGTTTCAAAAAAGGTTGCTGAAACCGCCACTACCGAAGATTTCAATGCCGGTAAGGTCAATATCGGTACTGGCCCCTTTAAATATGGCGAGTTCAAGCGTGGCGATCGCGTTGAACTGGTGCGCAACGATGGCTATTGGGGTAGAAAGTCAGACTGGGAAAAAGTCACCTTACGCATCTTGCCAAACGACCCAACTCGTGTGGCCGCTTTGCTTGCAGGTGATGTGGATGCCATTGAAAATATCCCCACGCCTGACCTGACAAAAATTAAAGCCAATCCAAATCTTTTAACTTCAACCAAAACCTCGCACCGGATTATTTTCTTCAATCTGGATCAGCAACGCGACGTCACGCCTTTTGCCACGGCAAAAGACGGCACGGCACTGACCAAAAATCCCTTTAAAGATTTGCGTGTCCGTCAGGCTATCTCTAAAGCGATTGACCGCGAGGCGATCAAAACACGAGTGATGGAAGGCCTGTCTTTGCCCACCGATAACCTCGTGCCAGCACCCATGTTTGGCCATGTCCCTTCGTTGACTCCTGAAAAGGTGGATGTGGCGGGTGCTAAAAAACTCTTGACTGAGGCGGGCTATCCAGACGGCTTTGCCTTGACCTTGCATGCACCGAACAATCGTTATGTAAATGATGACCAGATCGCACAGGCCGTCGCACAGATGTTGACGCGTGCTGGCATTGCGACAAAGATCCAAACGATGCCGATGGCTGTTTACCTCGGTCGCGCCAGCAAGCTTGAGTTTTCAATGACGATGTTGGGTTGGGGGGCATCCACCGGCGAATCGTCTTCGGCCTTGCGCCCTTTGGTAGCAACCAATCAGCCTGATAAGGGCTTAGGCACCTTTAACTGGGGTCGCTATTCAAACCCCAAGATGGATGCCGTATTGGCCAATGCCATGAGTACGATTGATGACAAACAGCGCGAAGCCTTGCTGCAAGAAGCCACTGTGCTGTCGATGAAAGACGTTGGTATCGTGCCGATACATCATCAAATCAATACTTGGGCGACTAAAAAGGGTGTGGTGTACACACCGCGTACAGACGAGTACACCTTGGCCAATGAATTCAGACCGCAGTAGTGTTTTGACCCCAGGCAAGCCCACCAAACACTATCGTTTTTTTAAAAAGTAGCGTTCTAGTTTGCTTGACCAAGCTTCCATCAATCAAGCTAACTTGGTGGAATCAGCCTGGGTTTTTTATAAAAAAGTAACGCGCTTGAGCAAACGAGATTTTTTAAATAAGTCCTAAATAAACTGAGCCACGCATGACAACCTCGACCACACTTACCAATACGATTGAATTAATCAAAACTCTGGTGGCGTTTGACACGACCAGCCGTGAATCAAATTTAGGGTTGATTGAGTTTGTGCGTGATCACTTAAATGGTTTGGGGCTCACCACACGCCTGTCTTACGATGCTGAAAAGCGTAAAGCCAATTTGTTTGCTACGTTGGGCGATCAGAAAACGCGTGGCATCGTGTTGTGTGGTCATACCGATGTGGTGCCGGTTGACGGGCAAGCCTGGGATACCGATCCGTTTAAAGCACATATTGCCGATGGTCGTATTTATGGCCGCGGCGCTGTCGACATGAAAGGCTTTATCGCGGCTTCGCTCGCGATGTTGCCGGCTTATATGAATAGTGAGCTCAAACAGCCCTTGCATATTGGCTTGACCTATGACGAAGAGGTTGGGTGCATTGGTGTGCAAACCTTGATTCGTGATTTAGCCGCTGCCAATATTCATCCTGCAGGCTGCTTTGTTGGTGAGCCGACCCGTATGCAAGTGATGACGGGGCACAAAGGCATGCGCGTGACGCGTTGCCGCGTGCGTGGCCTAGAGGCGCATTCTTCGATGGTGCCCGAGGCAGTCAACGCGATTGAATATGCTGGCCGCTTGATTGAAAAAATTCGTACGATGTCGACACAAATGCAAGCCAATGGCCCATTTGACCCGCTGTTTCAAACGCCGCATACCACGATGCAAACTGGCGTGATCAAAGGCGGTACGGCACCAAATATTGTGGCAAAAGATTGCGAATTTATTTTTGATTGCCGCACCTTGCCACAAAGCAACTCAGACGAACTGATCAAGCAAGTTCAAGACTACGCTGAAGTATTGAAAGCCGAGATGCGAAAGATTTCGGCGCAGGCCGACATTGAGTTTGAAACGATTTCTAATTCAGTGCCCTTGTCTACGGATCACGAGGCCCCGATTTCATATTTGGGTAAAGCTCTCACGCGCAATAATCTCTTAGGTCGCGTGTCGTTCGCAACCGATGCAGGCTGGCTCAATCATGCCGGTATCCCTTGCGTCGTAGTCGGCCCCGGCGACATTGCTGTCGCACACAAGCCCAACGAATTTATCGAGATCAGCCAGCTGGAAGAATGCCTGGGCTTCTTGGATCGTCTGCGCGAACGCATGACCCAAGAGGTGTTGCTAGCGTAAGACCCACTAAGCCGTCTGCGCGGCAACTTGACGCAGTGCTTGTTCAAAAGCCTCGGCGGGTTGCGCACCTTGCAGCAGGTATTGATCATTGATGATCACCGAGGGCACTGAACTGATCCCTAAGCCGGTGTACTTTTGCTGGCGGGCACGCACGTCGGCGCTGAACAGATTTTGGCTTAACACCTCTTGCGCACGCACGGTATCTAAGCCTGCGCGTTTGACGGCGTCGATCAAATTATTGTGATCGTCTAGGCTCACCGCTAAGGTGAAATAGGTGCCCAGTAATTCGCGCTTGAGTCGATATTGCGCTTGCGCGTCAAGCTCAACCTCGGCCCAATGTAACAAGCGGTGCGCATTAAACGTGTTGTAAACGTGCTTGCGACCTTCTGGGTGAAAGTCAAAGCCAACCGCTGCAGCGCGATCGCGAATATTCTTTTGATTGACCCGAACTTGTGATTCGGGCATGCCGTATTTTTCAGTCAAATGTTCGAACACATCCTGACCGCCTTCAGGCATATGTGGATTAAGCTCAAACGGCTGAAAATGAATCTCGACGTCAAATTCACCGTTAATATTTTTAAGCGCCTGCTCAAGTGCGCCCAAGCCAACCGCACACCAAGGGCAGGCAATGTCTGAGACGTAATCAATTTTGACGGATTTTTTCATTGTGAACCTGTTTGAAAGGCAAGTTTTGTTCGAAGAGTTGAAGTTAAGTTTGAATGAACTATTCGTAAGTCAGTGGACGTGTAGTTTCGTGAGCCGGTCAGTTGTTAAGCACGGTAGTAAGTTTGCCTATGCGTTAATTCAGCTTTGAGTGTGGTGCCAGCTGCCATTTCTAACGCCGGGCGATACACTCAGTTCATTCAAAACAAAATCAGTATCCGGAGACTATACCGTATGCAACGCCGTCAATTACTGCAAGCTTCAGTCCTTGCGGGTCTCAGCACCGTCCTCCTCCCGGTCCGAGCCGCTGGCCAACCATCGCCAATCAGCCCAGAAATGCTGACCCTCAGTACCTATATGAGCGAAGCGGCAACCCGCAGCTTGCCTGAGGCCGCTGCTGAGCAGGCCAAGTTTCATATCCTCGATACGCTGGCTGCGATTATTTCGGGTTCGCAGCTTTTACCTGGTCAATCGGCGTTTAACTACATTACCAAGCACGCAGCAAAAGGCGATCGTACGGTGATGGCCTCAACGCTGACCGCTGGCCCGATTGATGCCGCCTTAGCCAACGGCGTGATGGGCCATGCCGACGAAACCGACGATTCGCACGGGCGCTCGCGCTCGCACCCAGGTTGCGCGGTCGTGCCAGCGGCGTATGCCGCGGGTGAGCACTTTGCGATTGATGGCAAGCGCTTTTTGCATGCCGTGACGCTAGGTTATGACGTTGGCACCCGGGTCTTGATGGCAATGGGGGGGCCGACCTTTAGCTACGAAAGCCACAAAAGCTCGCACAGCATTGCGGGTGTCTTTGGCGCTGCTGCCGCTGCCGCCAGCGCTGCAGGCCTCAATGCCCAGCAAATGCGCTGGGTGTTGGATTACACCGCCCAACAATCCTCAGGGATTGCAGCCTGGGGGCGCGATGTGGATCACATTGAAAAGGCGTTTGTGTTTGGCGGTATGCCTGCACGCAGCGGTGTGACCTCGGCGCTGCTTGTGCAGACGGGCTGGACCGGTATCGATGATATTTTTTCAGGCGCCAGTAATTTTTTTATGGCCTATGCCCCAGACGCGAAGCCTGCAATGCTAGTAGACCAACTAGGTGAACGCTTTGAAATCGCACTGACCGACATAAAAAAATGGACAGTCGGCTCGCCGATTCAGGGGCCGCTTGATGCGATCGAGTTGATTCGAAAAAAGCGGCCGTTTGAGCTCGCTGAAGTGAAGCACGTTGCCACGCGCTTGGGGCCTGCCGCTGCCAAGGTCGTCGATAACCGCGATATCCCGGATATTTGCCTGCAGCACATGGTGGCGATCATGCTGATCGACAAGACCGCCTCGTTTGCAGCGGCACATGATGTGGCGCGGATGAAAGACCCTGAGGTGTTGCGCCAGCGTGCTAAGGTCGAGTTGGTGAAAGACGAAAGCCTCAGTGCCTTGTTGCCGGTGCGTGTGGCGATTGTTGAGATCACTCTTAACGATGGCACAGTGCTGTCAGAACGGGTCGAGGCGGTGCGCGGTACACCACGCAACCCAATGACCAAGCCAGAGGTGATTGCGAAGTGTCGCGATCTGATCGAGCCAATCTTGGGGGCAAGTCAGACCAGTCGCCTGATTGATACCGTCTTTGATATTGAGTCAGTTTCTAACATTCAGGAGCTGCGTCCCTTATTGCAGACTAGCTAAACACGCTAAAGGCCTTTGTGCTGAGCGCCTTCAAGGGTTCATTTAGCGAGGCCCGCTCTGCACAGGCGCCCCCTGTGCAGGTGTGCTGAGCGCAAGCCCACATTAGAAGCTTGCGACAACTGCTTACCAAGAGCTTTCAGACTCAGGCGTAGCCGACACGTGATGGATACTCAGATCGGCGCCAGCATGTTCGTCTTCAGGATCCATACGCAAACCAATTGTCATTTTGAGTGCACCATAGACAATGAAGCCCCCGATAAGCGCAACGGCAACCCCTAAACCTGTACCTATCAACTGGGCCGATAAACTCACCCCGCCGATGCCGCCTAAGGCCTTTTGACCAAAGATACCCGCTGCAATCCCACCCCACACCCCGCACAAACCGTGCAACGGCCATACGCCCAGAACGTCGTCGATTTTCCAGCGGTTCTGTTCGAGAGTGAAGACAATCACGAACAGCGCGCCAGCCACTAAACCGACTACCAGCGCACCTAAGGGGTGCATTAAGTCAGAGCCAGCACACACAGCAACCAAGCCTGCCAAGGGGCCGTTATAGCTAAAGCCCGCATCGTTTTTGCCAAAAAACCAACCCGCCAAAGTGCCGCCGGCCATGGCCATCAACGAGTTCATAGCGACCAACCCACTAATTTTGTCGATCGTTTGGGCACTCATCACGTTAAAGCCAAACCAGCCAACTGTCAGGATCCAGGCACCTAAGGCCAGAAAGGGAACGTTAGAGGGGGGGTGTGCGGACATACGGCCATCTTTGCGGTAGCGGCCTTGACGTGCGCCGAGCAGCAAGATGGCGGGCAAGGCAATCCAGCCCCCAACGGCGTGCACGACCACTGAGCCAGCAAAATCGTGAAATTCTTCGCCGCTAAAGCCTTTTACCCAGGCTTGAAAGCCGAAAGGGTGTTCGGGGTTCCAGATCATGCCTTCAAAGAAGGGGTAGACAAAACCCACTAACAAGAAGGTAGCCAAAAGTTGGGGGTTGAACTTTGCGCGCTCGGCGATACCGCCTGACACGATCGCGGGGATGGCCGCTGCGAAGGTCAGTAAAAAGAAAAACTTGACGAGTTCGAAGCCACTTTTCGCGGCGAGCTCTTCGGCGCCCATAAAAAAGTTCGTGCCATAAGCGATCGAATAGCCGATAAAAAAGTAGGCGATCGTCGAGACCGAAAAATCGACCAAAATTTTGACTAAAGCGTTGACTTGATTTTTTTCACGAACGGTACCCAGCTCTAAAAACGCAAAGCCGGCGTGCATCGCCAAAATCATGATTGCGCCTAATAAAATAAATAGCGCATCGACACCTGTTTTTATACTGTCCATTTTGGCTCCGAGTCAAAAAATCGCCTGTCTTAGGCGGTCAATCTTCAAGCGATACTGTTAACGTATCGGTTCTGGTGGTTTAAACGATTAACGTGCATCAAAACGGTGAAAATTGAGCGCGTATGTTAACTCGACTTAGGGTCAAGTTGGTGCATGTTTAAATTGATTGTTCAAAACATACGCTTATAAAAAATAATTGAACCATTTTGGTGCATAACGGCGGATATTAGGAGAACGCATGGCAACGTACGACATCGCAACGATAGAGGGCGACGGCATTGGCCCTGAGGTTTGCGCAGCAACGGTCACCGTCTTAAAAGAGGCGTTGGGCCCAAATTTGCTGTCTTTTAATCAGTTTCCTGGCGGGGCATCGCACTACGTTAAAACAGGTCAGGTGTTGCCCCAAGAGACATTTGACGCGTGCAATACTTCGCACGCGATTCTGCACGGTGCTGCTGGGTTGCCTAGCGTGACGTACCCCGATGGCACTGAGGTGGGCAACGACTTGCACCTGCAATTGCGTTTCAAACTTGATTTGTACGCCAATGTTCGGCCGATTCGTTTGTATCAGGGTGATTTTTCGCCGCTTAAAAATCGTAAAGCGGGTGACATCGATTACGTCATCGTGCGCGAAAACACTGAAGGTTTGTATGCGAGCCGTGGGGCCGGTGTGCTGTTGCGCGGTGAGGTCGCCACCGACACCTTGGTGCTCACCCGCAAGGGTGTTTCGCGTATCGCCAAATTTGCCTTTGAGTTATCGCGTAAACGTAATGGCTCGCCTTCTGAAGGCATACGTCGCATGACGGTGTGCGATAAAGCCAATATCTTGCGTAGCTACGCTTTCTTTAGATCAGTGTGCGATGAAGTGGCGCAAGACTACCCTGACGTGGCGATTGACTACGCTTATGTCGATGCGATCACGGTTCACTTGGTCAAACGTCCTGAGTTCTATGACGTGATCGTGGCCGAAAACATGTTCGGTGACATTATTTCGGATCTGGGTGCAGCCACGGTTGGTGGAATGGGGATCGCCCCCTCTGGCGAATTAGGCGACAACCATGGCCTGTTTCAGGGCGCGCACGGGTCGGCCCCAGATATTGCGGGTCAAAATATCGCTAGCCCCTTAGCAACGATCTTGTCAGGTTCGTTTATGTTGCGCTGGTTAGGGGATCGACACAACGACGCAAGCCTGATTACCGCCGCAGAACGTATCGAGCGTGCAGTCGAGGCGACTTTGGCAGGCGGCAAGGCGATCCCACGCGATTTGGGTGGATTGGCGTCGTGTTCTGACGTAACGACTGAGATTTGTCGGCAGCTTAAGTAAGGCGCTGTGTGCCAGGTCGGGTGGGCCGCACCTGCCTTTTAGGGCGGGAGGATGTCAACCGTATAGAATGGCAGACTATTGAACGTCAGGAAAGCGCAATGAACGAAGCGGTCGCGATGATGAGCAGTCGGCACGGTGCCACGTTTGGCACAACCTTGATTGAACACGTATCGCTAAGAGTGATCAGGCGTGTCTTTGGTGCCGGTGTTTTGTGTTTATTTGCGGTTGCAAACGCGCTTGCGCAGAGCGGTGCGGGGGCGCCGCCAGCGTTGCCCGTGTCAGTCATCGAAGCCACGCCAACCACACTACCCAACATTCTCGAAATCACTGCGCAGGCCGAAGGCGCCAAAGAGACCGAGGTCCGCGCGCGTGTCGGGGGTATTTTGGTCAAGCGGTTGTACGAAGAGGGCAGCGCCGTCACGGCTGGCCAGCCGCTGTTTCAGATTGATCCCGAATCCTTTAGAAATGTCTTAGAAGAGTCCCAAGCCCGAGCTAAGCAAACAGCGCGCGAGGCGGCACGCCTCAAGGGCTTGTTTAGCCAACAAGCTGTTAGTCGTAAAGAGTTCGACGACGCCACCTCGGCCAACGAAGTGGCCCAGGCCAATTTAAAAAATGCGCAACTCAATTTGGACTGGACCACAGTGACCGCGCCCGTATCGGGTATTTCAGGTCGCGCCCAACGCTCTGAGGGCAGCTTGATCACCACGGCGATCGACGGCAGTCTGCTGACTTCAATCTATCAAATTAACCCGATCTGGGTACGTTTTGGTCTTTCTGCAAGCGACACTTCGCAGTTGCCAGGCGGGCGGCTTGATCCCGCACAACCGACTGAGGTCGCATTGATTCTGCCGAATGGCAATGTGTACGAGCAGCCGGGCAAACTCAATTTCTTGTCGATGTTTATTGACCCTAAGTTGGGCACGCAGCAAATGCGCGCCGAGTTTCTAAACTCCAGCAATCAGATTTTGCCCGGTCAGTTTTTAAAGATACGCTTAACCACAGGTAAGCAAGAAAACGTTTACCTCGTCCCTCAGGCTGCGGTCATTCAAAACGAACGTGGTTTCATGGCTTGGACAATTGGTGCCGATAACAAGGTCGTACCAACGCCGCTAAAAATGGGCACTTGGCTTGGAAAAAATTGGATAGTGCGGTCAGGTTTAAAGCCAGGCGACCGCGTGGTGATCGATCAGATCATCAAGATACGGCCAGGTGCTGTAGTCGCCCCGACCGTGGTCCCGCTTGATACGACAATAACGGCGGTCAATGCCAGAGACGGCAAATGAGCTTATCCAGCTTCTTTATCAATCGCCCGATTTTCTCGTCGGTGATTTCGATCACGATTGTGATCGCGGGTTTGATGGCAGCGCGTGGCTTACCAATCGCTCAATACCCAGAGATCGCGCCGCCCACGGTCATTATTACGGCAAATTATCCCGGCGCCTCGACTGAAACCTTAACGCGAACTGTGGCGGGGCCCATTGAAGAGCAGCTCTCGGGTGTTGAGAATTTGCTGTATTTCAACTCGACAGCGCAATCCAACGGCACGCTGACGATCACCGCCACCTTTGAGGTTGGCACTAACGTTGATATTGCAACAGTCAATATCAACAACCGCGTCAAAATCGCCGAACCTCGGTTGCCAGATATTGTGCGTCAATATGGTGTGACGGCGCAAAAGCGGTCAAATGATATTTTATTGGTTACCGCTTTAACAGCCCCTACCAACGAGTTCTCGTCGTTATATCTGTCTAACTACGCGCTGATTAACGTACTTGACGAACTCAAACGTTTGCCCGGCGTGGGTGATGCTCAAATTTTAGGCGCCAAAGACTACTCGATGCGGATCTGGTTGCAGCCCGATCGCATGGCGCAACTCGGCGTGACAACAACTGACATCGCCAACGCAGTGTCGTCTCAAAACAAACAGAACGTTGCTGGCAAAGTTGGCCAAGAGCCTGCACCACAAGGGCAACAATTGGTATACACGGTCACGGCAAAAGGGCGCTTGGTGACCCCTGAGCAGTTTGGCGATATTGTGATTCGCTCAAGCGGGCCAAGCGGCGTACTACGTTTAAAAGATGTCGCGCGTATTGAGCTTGATGCCGCAAATTACGATGCCTTCACAACCTTGGTTGGTAAGCCTACGGCGATTGTGGCAATCTTCTTGCAATCGGGCGCAAACGCTTTAAGTGTTGCTGAACGCGTGCGCACCACGATGGAGGGGATTAAAAAGAAGTTTCCTCCAGGGATCGATTATGTCATCCCTTTTGATACGACAAAATTTGTTAATGCTTCAATCAAAGAGGTTGTGACGACGCTCGTTGAGGCGATGCTGCTTGTTGCCTTGGTGGTATATGTATTTTTACAAAACTGGCGCGCAACGGTGATCCCGTTAATTGCAGTGCCGGTGTCTTTGATCGGCACCTTTGCAGGCTTGTGGATCTTTGGTTTTTCGGTCAACACCTTAACGTTGTTTGCAATGGTGTTGTCGATTGGCATTGTGGTCGACGACGCGATTGTTGTGCTTGAAAACGTTGAACGCCTCATGGCTGAGCGCCATCTGGCACCAAAAGAAGCTGCTCTAGAAGCGATGCAAGAGGTATCCGGAGCTGTAGTGGCCATTGTGCTGGTGCTGTCTGCGGTGTTTATCCCGGTCGCCTTTTTGGGTGGCATCGCGGGTAAGTTGTACCAGCAGTTTGCGGTGACCGTCGCGCTCTCAGTCGTGTTGTCGGGTGTTGTCGCCCTGACACTTACGCCGGCGTTGTGTGGTGTGTTGCTGAAACCAACTCATACTGAGCCTAAAGCCTTTAGATGGTTTAACCACGCGTTTGGGGCGCTGACCGAGGGTTACACCAAGTTAGTGGATAAAACCTTGCATCATCGTATTTTGGGGGCGTCGGTGTTTGCCAGTGTGATAGTGGCTTCGATCGTGTTGTTCAGATTGGTGCCCGGTGGTTTTGTGCCTCCAGAGGATCAGGGCTATTTGATAAGTGCTTTGGTGCTACCTGATGGCGCGAGTCTGCAGCGTACGCAAAAGGCGGGCGAGTCCTTTCAAGAAAAAATCGTGCAAGACCCCGGTGTTGCCCGTGTGTTTGTGATCGCCGGTAACGACATTATTGGTGGTGGTCTTAAAACAAATGCCGGCACCATTTTTATCCCGTTAAAAGACTGGGATGAGCGCAAAGAAAGCGCCGAACAACTCGCTAAAAAATTTACTGGCCTAGGCATGGGCATGCCGGATGGCATGGCGCTGGTCTTTAACCCGCCACCGATCCGGGGCTTGGGTTCGGCGGGTGGCTTTGAATTTTACGTGCAGTCTAAAGTTCAGCCGTCACCGCAGCAGCTAGCTGAGGTGATTACGAACTTTACCGAGGCGCTAAGACGCCAGCCGAAACTGACGGGTATCAATACTTTTTTTAGACCGACTGCGCCACAGTTGTATGTTGAGGTCGATGAGGCTAAGGCGTTGTCGCTAGGGATTCCGGTGTCCGACGTTTACCTCAGCCTTCAGGCAACGATGGGTACCTTGTATGTCAATGACTTTAACTTAAGTGGTCGAACCTATCGGGTTCAGTTACAGGCCGATGCTCCGTATCGCGCCCAACCAACTGATTTAGGACAGATCTATGTGCGTGCCGATAACGGCAGCATGGTGCCTGTGTCGGCGTTGATTCAGGTGACGCAAATCTTGGGGCCTGAGCAGCTCGAGCGGTTCAACGGATTTTTGGCTGCCAAGGTGCTCGGTAATGCAATTCCTGGCGTCAGCTCTGGTGAGGCGATTCAAGTGGTGCAAGAGGTAGCCAATGCCTCTTTACCGCCTGGCTACGAGTTGGCGTGGGCTGGCCAAGCTTATCAGCAAATTCGCACTGGCACGACTTCTGCGGTGGCCTTCGTCTTTGGCATCTTGATGGTATTTTTGATTTTGGCAGCGCAGTACGAGCGTTGGTCGTTGCCGCTCGCTGTGTTGCTGGCTGTACCCTTTGCCTTATTCGGGGCTCTGCTGGCAGTCTTGGTGCGCGGTATGCCAAATGACATTTATTTTCAGATTGGCCTGGTTGTGCTGGTCGGGCTCTCAGCAAAAAATGCCATTTTGATTGTTGAGTTTGCCTCGCAAAAACGTCAACAGGGTATGAGCAACATCGACGCAGCCTTGACTGCGGCGCGGCAAAGATTTCGACCGATTGTGATGACTTCGCTGGCGTTTATTCTAGGCGTGTTTCCGTTAGTCATTTCGTCCGGTGCTGGCGCAGCGGCTCGCCGCTCGATGGGCACTGGTGTCTTTGGCGGCATGCTAGCTTCAACCTTCATCGCCACAATTTTTGTACCGATGTTTTTTACCTGGATGTCGCGCAAACAGGCTAAGCAGGCGTCTGCGTCTGACGCTGCGCAAGCGACCGCCAATACGTCTGCCTCAGCTACAGGTGAAAAATCTTGAAGCCTGTTTTGACGACCAATCGTATGTTGCAGTTGCGCAAGACAACAGCGTCTGAAATGCCTAAAAATAATTGCTCTGCCGGTCGCTTGACCGGGACGTCTTGGCAGCGCGTCGCCCGGTCTTCGCTGCTGATGACTGTGGTTTCGCTGTCGCTGTCGGGGTGCTTGCTTGGGCCTGATTATCAACGTCCAGACCTTGCTTTGCCCGCTCGGTACAACGCCCCTGACGTGGACGCGGCAAAATCTGCACCGGTAACTGCACCCACATCCACAGCCGCGTCCGCAGGCGGTGCGGTGCAAGCGCCTGTCAATGCGCAGTGGTGGACTCTTTTTGGTGATGCAACGCTGAATCAGCTGGTGCAGGTCGCAAGTGAGGATAATGCCGATATTCAGATCGCACTGGCTCGTATTCGGATGACTGAAGCGCTCGCCGTGCAAGCGGGTGCGGCCCTGTATCCGACGTTGAATTTGACGGCCAGTGGCACCCGTGCCACATCGGGTCCGTCGGTATCGGTGTCGGGTGTTGGCGTGCAAGCCAATACCTCGCAGGTCGGTCTGCTGACCTCCTACGAGTTAGACGTCTGGGGGCGGGTGCGCCGCAATATCGAATCGGCAACAGCCGTGGCAAGTGCCAGTCAGTATGAAAAAGATAGTGTCAGCCTAACGGTTGCGGCGCTCGTGTCCAATTTGTATTTGCGCTTGCGCTCGCTTGACGCACAGATGGCGGTGCTGAAAGACTCTGTTCGTACTCGCACTGAGTCAGTCAAAGTGGCCGAGGCAAAGTTGCAGGGTGGTTTAGTGTCACCGATTGACGTCAACCTGGGTAAAGCCGCCTTGGCAGCTTCTCAGGCTAGCCTGTCTGAAGTGACGCGCCAACGCGCCATTGCCCAAAATCAATTAGGCGTGTTGACCGGCAAGCTAGATCTAACGATTGCTGCCGGCGATGTGCGCCAATTGCCTGCGCCACCTTTGCCGCCTGAGGGGCTGCCCTCGACGATTGTAGAAAGTCGACCTGATGTGAATCGTGCCGAACAAGACTTGATTGCTGCAAACGCGCGCGTTGGAGTGGCGACTGCTGGGCTGTTTCCAAGCTTCTCTCTTGTGGGGCTGTTCGGTGCACAAAGTGTGGCGTTCAGCTCTTTCTTGACGAGTCAAAGTTCGGTTTGGTCGGCAGGGATTGGCTTGTTACAGCCAATTTTTTCAGGTGGTTTGTTGCAGGGGCGTCTGGATTATGCAAAAGCGCAACAACAAGAGTCGTTAGGCGCTTATGTGAAGGTTGTTCGTAACGCCTTTGGTGAAGTGAGTGACGCCTTGATCTCTGTACATCAGACCTTGCAGACTGAACAGTATTTACAGCAGCAGGTACAGGCTTCGACGAAGGCGCAAGAACTCGCCGCACTGCGTTACGCGGCTGGGTATGTGGATTTCTTGAACGTGCTTGAGTCGCAAAGGGTGGCCAATGAGGCGAACCTGGCCTTCGTGATTAACCGGTCGGCTCGCCTGCAGGCTAGTGTTGATCTGTTTAAGGCCTTGGGCGGTGGTTGGGTAGCTACACCTTGAGTGCCGGGCATTTGAGGCCTGCGGGATCAACCCGCTGGCTTGGCATGCTTCCCGCTTTCGTTTTAAGGGATGCGTTTTACTTAAAAATCTGATTGTCGGTGAGGGGGAAGAACTTACTCCCGATGCCAATAATCTTTACTGTTGGTGGTAGCTCTGGCTTAAACAAGCGCAGCATGGCCAAATCAACTGTGTATACAGAGAGCAAATAGTAATTGTCACGCTGTGTTGCTTCAGAGGCGAGTTTGGAGACAAGGCCGCCGATTAACTGATTTGTAAAGCGATCGCTTGTTGCGTTTTTGCTTGGCAGGTTTGCGGTGATCTGATTGCTGACAAAACCCTCAAATTCGGTTTTAGTTGGATTGCTGACAAGCAGTAGCAAGCCAACGATGAGTGCAATGAGGTTGCTCATTTTTTGTTAGATGAGTTTGTGGACAGAGCGGGTATGAATCACCTGACCTTGTGCGAAGTGTCCGTGATTTTCTTCAACCGCGTCAAGGTTATACAGGTAATTTACCATTAAACCCGCCGACTCTCTGAGGCCCTTTTTTGATAAATCTGCGGCCCAATTCAGACGATGCAATTCTGCACCATTGCCCAAGTGAAATTTGGCCACGGGGCTGCCTTCTCGCCGTGTCGCAAAATAAATTAAATAGATGGCGCAAAGCGAGGTGAGGGCTTCACGCTCTTTGGTGGGGCATTTATCTGGAGTCCAGCCCTCATTCAAGCGCTGTACCCATGTCTTATTGGTTAAGTTAAGGGTTTCAAGAGCTTGTTCAAGGCGCGTGCGCGTCGTGAGTGGTAAATCGACTTGTTGTAATTGAGGACCGCGCGTGAGCCAGTCGATCAAGCCAGGAATGGGTGAGAGTGTGACGAAGGTGCTGAGGCTTGGGAGTTCATTTTTTAGGTGCTCGGCAACGCGTTTGATTAAAAAGTTACCCAGCGAGACCCCGCGTAAACCAGGCTCACAGTTGCTGATCGAATAAAACACCGCGACTTTCGGTTTGTTATTGTCAGAGGGTATCGAGTTTTTATCGACTAGGGGGCCAATCGTGCTTGGGATCTCTGCAAGTAAGGCGACCTCAACAAAAATCAAAGGCTCATCTGGAAGTTGCTGGTGAAAAAAAGCAAAACACCGACGGTCGGGCTGTAAGCGCCTGCGCAAGTCATCCCAGCCATCAATCGCATGGACGGCCTCGTGCTGGATGATTTTTTCAAGTACATGTGCAGGTGAGCGCCAATCGACTTGATGCATTTTCAAAAAACCTGGGTTAAACCAAGACGACAGTAAGTGCCGGATGTCGTAATCGAGCGCCGCCAGGTCTGGGCGCTTGTCTAAGAGGCGCAAAAGTTCACGGCGCATGGTGAGTGCAGCCTTGGTGCCGCCGGGGGCGCGATTCATTCGCCGAAACAACTCTTGTCTTGGCGCTTCAGTCGCCTTGGTTAAGGCGATGAGACTTTGTGCCGAGGGGGCTTTGGCATAGGCTTGAGCGGCTTGTACGGCCAAATCAGGGCTGGGGTTAAATTTCTCAGCCAATGCGGTATAGAACACGTTGCGTTGCGCTTCATCTAGTCGCTGATATTGACTGATGAGCTCTTGAGCCATGCTAGAACCGTTGGCCTCACCGCGCTCAGAGACCAGATTATGGGCGGCTGCAAGAGCTTTTGTCAGGTAGCGAGGGCGATTGAGTTGGTCTAAGAGCTTCATCTGAGAATTTGACGCTAGATAATGAATTTTTAAATGTAGATAACGTAATTTATATTAATTTTACAAGACAATGTTGCAATATATCGTTAAAAACATTTAAAACTTATTAAAATGTCGCCAAAATAACGTTAAAAATACTTCTCATCCTTTTATTTTAAAATCCCTAATAAATTTGAAAAACTATCTGTCCAAGCCTTGAAGTTAGGCGAGGGTTTGAGAATTTTTCCAACCTTGAGCGCTTCTGGCAGGCTTGCAGCACGCTCGGGCGACATGAGTAGTACCCACACTGTATGGCGGCAAAACTCATCTTGTTGAGTGGGCTGTAAATTAAACGCGACCGCGACCTTACCAAAGTGCTGGGCGGCTGCCGCTACCACTGGTTCAAGATCCAAATAATGATTGGTGATGTGTACAGCAAGCATGCCCTCGGGTTTCAAATGCCCAAAATAAGTCTTCATCGCCTCGAGGGTGAGCAGATGTGCGGGGATTGAGTCACCCGAAAACGCATCCATGGCCAAGAGGTCAAACTGTTGTGGCGACTCACGTTCGAGCATCAGGCGCCCATCACCCAAGACTGGAACAATTTTGGCGGGGCTATCGCTTAAGTACGTAAATTCGCTGCGCGCGAGTTCAAGCACCTGTTCGTTGATCTCGTACATACGCATTTCATCACCCGCGCGACTGTAGGTGGCCAACGTGCCTGCACCGAGCCCTACAACACCAATTTTTAGTGGGTTGGCTTGTGCGAGGCTATCAAGCGCCAGGCCAATACCAGAACGACGGCAGTAATAGGCCGTTGGCGTTCTGCGTAGTTTGGGATCCAGATATTGTTCACCGTGAACGATCCCGCCGTGCACCATCTTACGTAGGGTTCCATGCTTGGGGCCGGTGGCGGTCTGTGGCTTGTCTTCAATGCGTAATTGACTGTAAAAGTTTCGCATGACTACTCGCGAACCGCTGATGCTTTCAAACGAGCTGTCGGCAAGACGCCAGCCATAGCCGAGTAACGCTAGAACGAGAAGGACACGCCATTTTGTCGCAGCGCCGTTCCACAACACGACACAGATTAGGGCTGCGCACATGAATAAGCCGATTGGCATCTCGAAATAGGCAGTGAAAATCAGCGGCGCGATCAAGCCGACAAAGGTGCCGCCTAGGGCGCCACCAATCGACATCATTAGATAAAAGAGCGTGAGATGACGCACTGAAGGCTTGCGCCGCACTAATTCGCCATGACACACCATACAAAAGACAAACAGCGTCAAGGCGATCAGGGCGATCATTACCGGAACGTTCATGCTGCTGTTCATGACAAAATCCAGTGCAATGAACGATAGTGGCAAGGCCACTAAAAAGGCTGAACGCACGTAATAGCGGGGCGCGTCGAAGCACAAGATAAAACTTAAGAGATAAATACTGAGTGGTAGTACCCACAAAAAGGGCACCGGTGCGACATCGTTGGTGAGTTGCCGCGTCATGGTTAACAGCAAAATCGAGGCTGAGGCTGCTAGTCCTATCCACAACAGGCATTCGCGTAGACTCGGACGTGCTTCAGGAGCGTCTGCGCTTTGAGTTTGCACGACGCTGTTGGATTTTTTGCGATAGACCACCATGCCAGTGGCTATCGCCGCCACGACAAATAGGACATAGCCGGCTGACCATCCTTGAGCTTGCAGGCCCACAGCAAAAAATGGTTCGATCACCACAGGGTAAGACAGCAAGGCAATCATTGACGCAAGATTAGACAGCGCATAGAGCCGGTAGGGCTTGGCGTCAGCGCCCGCGGTATGAAAGGCATGGGCATACCAGGCTTGCATGAGCGGCCCAGTGGTTGACAGCATCAGGTAGGGTGCCCCAACCGAGAAGGCCAGCACGACAAATACCGCCCAACTCGGGCTAGTCAGGGCGTCGCCCTTCCAAGACGGATCGGCCGCGACGGGTAGCATCAATAGGCTTAACGCTAGTAACCCGAGGTGAACGATGACTTGACGTTGTGCTGAGAGTTTTTCGTGTAACCAATGCACGTAGGCGTAGCCAAGCAGTAACTCCGCTTGAAAAAACACCATGCAGACGCTCCAAACTGATGACGAGCCCCCAAACCACGGGAGAATCATTTTGGCGATGATTGGTTGGATTTGAAAAAGCAGAAATGCCGAAAGGAAGACGGTGGTGGCGAACAACAGCATTGAATAACCCTATGGTTGGTAGACAAGCTTGCAGGTGTGGGTAAAAGTAACTTAAGCCTGCCAAAGAGGGAAGTGATATTCTCTTTCTCATGCAGATTTCACGCGCTTTCGTCGAGTTAATGTTGTACCGAGCTTGCCTGACCCTGAGCTACCAGATTCTGGCGGTCACGGCGGGCTGGCATATTTATGAGCTCACCAAAGATCCACTGTCTTTAGGATTGATGGGGTTGGCTGAGGTTGTCCCCTACTTTTGTAGTGCACTTTTTGCTGGTCATGCGGTCGACCGGGCCTCAAAAAAGAGTATTGCTGTCTTTGGCTGTTCTCTTCACGTGTTAATTGCGGTATTGATGGTGCCCGTCGCCCTGGGTTATCTAGATAGCCTAGGGGCGGGTGTGCATTGGTTGATCTATGCCGGTATTGGCTTGGCTGGGTTGGCGCGGGCGTTTATTCGCCCAACCTATCAAGTGTTATTCGCGCAAGTCTTGAGGCGTGAAGATTTTGCCCAAGGCTCGGCGATCGGTGCTGTTATTTATCAGGGTGCGCAAGTGCTTGGCCCAGTCGTGGGTGGCTTGTTGATTGCGTGGCCCGGCTTGGCCTTCGCTTACATTGCCTCTGGTTTGTTTGCCCTACTTGCCATCATTGCGGTTGGGCTGTTGCGTTACACCGCAGAGCCAATCAAACCGAGCGAACTCTCGATGTGGGCCGGTATTGTGCAAGGCTTGCGCTTTGTATTTTCAAAGCAAATTATGCTGGCTGCAATGGCGTTGGATATGTTTGCGGTGTTGTTTGGCGGTGCCGTGGCCATGTTGCCGGCCTTTATCGAAGAGATTTTGCAAGGCAGCCCAGAAAACCTTGGTTTGTTGCGCGCAGCGCCGGCGATTGGGTCTGTTTTGGCAGGGGCTTGGTTGGCACGCCATCCAATTCAGCGGCACGGCGGCCGTTACCTGCTAGGTGCTGTCGCAGGGTTTGGCTTTGCCGTGATCGGGTTTGGTTGGTCAACCAGTTTTTGGTTGGCAGCGACCTTCTTGTTTTTCACCGGAGTGTTTGACGCCGTTTCAGTTGTACTGCGTTCAACGATCTTGCAGTTGATGACGCCCGATCAGATGCGGGGGCGCATCTCGGCGATTAACGGTATTTTTATTGGTTCGTCTAACGAGATTGGGGCACTTGAGTCGGGCTTAGCGGCAAGCGCCCTCGGTTTGAGTACGTCGATTGTCTTTGGTGGTGTGATGACGTTGATGGTGGTGGGGGTGTGTTGGTTTTGGGCGCCTAAGCTGCGAGATCTTGAGCTCGCAGATTTACACGACGCCAGTAAACAGTGATCTCTGCCCATCAATATCGAAACAGCGCTCCAGAGGGATGCACGTTCGTGCCTTTATTCGGAGCCCTGAAAAATCGTTAAGATTTCATCCTGCACGCGGACAATAGGCTCGGGTTCTTTAAAGCCTTCCCAGCCCCCGCCCAACGCTTTCACAAGTGCGATATTGGATAAAAACTGATTGCCGTGCATCTGCCACTTGATGCGCTCGGCGGTCAGTTGATTTTGTTGTAGCAAGGCGAGTGTTTGTGCCGTATCCAGGCCTTCGCGATAACGCACAGCGCTGACTTTTAGCGCACGGTTCAAGTTCGTGACAGCCTCGTCTTGTTTGAGTCGCGCACGCGAGTACTGTTGGATGCCGCTCATTGCATCTTGGGTCTCTTGTATCGCCACCAATACCACTTGGCGGTAGTTGGCAAGCGTGCCTGCATAGCCCGCTTGGGCAAAGCGATAATTCGCACTAGTGCGCCCCGAGTCAAAGATTGTCTGGGTGGCGGTTAAGCCAATCGACCAAAGCAGAGAGGGTAAATTTAGTAACGTGGCGATATTGTTTGAGTCGCCACCAATAAAGGCCGGCGCGACGAGTAAGGATGGAAAAAATGCAGCCTTCGCGACACCGATTTGTGCGTTGGCGGCAGCCATGGCGCGCTCTGCGGCGGCGACGTCGGGCCGGCGCTCAAGCAGATTTGACGGAACGCTCACCGGAAACGCCGGTAAGGTCTGCGGTAAGCGTCCAGCTGGGAGTTTAAAGCTAGCGGCTGGCGTCGCGGTGAGGGTCGCGAGAAGATTCTCTTGAAGATTACGTAAATTGTTCAGCAACTCAAGTTGTGCACCGCTCGATTGCACCAGTGCCTTTTGCTGAGAGAGCTCAGTTTGGCCGGCAGCACCCAAGTCGTAGCGTTTTTGAATCAGCCCGAGTAATTTGTCTTGCAACCCAACGATCATCGTCAGTACGCGAATTTCTTCGTCGTATTGGCGCAGCAAAATATAAGACGATGCCACTTGTGCGGCCAACAACAGGCGCACATTCTCAGTGTCGGCAGCGGCTTGGTCGGCAGTATTACGCGCGGCTTCAACATCACGCCTGACCTTGCCCAGCCAGTCGATCTCGTAGGTCATCAGGGCAACGGGTCTGAAATCATTTTGAACCGTTTGGATGTTGACACTGTCGTAGGTCGTGGTGGGGCGATTGGCTGACGTCAAGGTACGTGAGGCGGTCCCCGATAAAGATAATGTTGGTAGCAGCGCCGCGCCTCGCGCCTCGCTTTGTGCGATGGCCTGATCTAAGCGTGCAAGCGATGCCTGCAGGGTGTTGTTATTTTCAAGACAGCGCTCAATCAGTTGATTGAGGGTTTTGTCGTTAAAGTGAGTCCACCATTTATCTTTGGGTTGGTTATCAGAGGGCTCGGCAATTTTCCATAAAGACGCATCTGCGCCGGGTAGGGTTTTCCAATTCGCCGGCATATCAAGCTCGGGGCGCACATAATCAGGCCCAATCGGCGAACAACCCGCACAGGCTATGGCAATCAAACACAGAGCGAACGAGCGTTTCATGGGCGCTTGGGGGCGGGTGGAGTTTGAACGACTACAGCTTGACCATCGGTGATCGAGTCAAGCGGATTGACAATCAAGCTATCGTCGGCCGAGACTCCGCTTTTGACTTCAACTTGCAGCCCGTAGTCGATGCCCACAGAAACCTTGCGTTTTTCAATCTTGCCATCCACAACACGCGCAACGTAAGGGCCACCAGAGCCAAAAATAAGCGTGTTGGTTGGAATGATCAGATTGTTACCTGGTGCAATTTTTAGTGCGACTTCGACGTAAGAGCCTGGTAGCAGCGCTTTGTCAGTGTTGGAGACCTCGACGTCAACCTGCATCGTGCGTGAGTTTGTGTCAATTGCGCCAGACGTGCGTGCGATCCGACCTTTAACCACTTTTTCTGGTGCATTTGCCAGGTAAATGTCGACCTCATCGCCTACCCGCACGAGTGAGGCACGGTCTTGAGGCACATAGATATAGACGTGCAACTTATCGGTGTGTGCGAGCGTGAATAGCGACTGAGGTGTGCCAACGTTACCCGAGTTGACCAAGTCGCCCATGTTGACATTACGTCGCGTGATCGTGCCATCAAAAGGCGCCACAATGGTGCCAAAGTTCTGTTGATCGCGTAGTCGCTTCAGCACGGCTTCAGTCTGCTTAAAAAGTGCGGTCTTTTCATCAAGCTCTTGTTGCGAGACGGCATCTTCTGCACGCAAGCGCTTCCAGCGCTCGTAAGCTGTTTTAGCTAGTTGAAAATTTGCTGTGGCTTCTTCGACCTGCTTATTGATTTCTGGGATGTCAAGAATCGCAAGCGTGTCACCTTTGTTGACTGACTCGCCGATATCTTTAAACCATTTTTGTACATAACCGTTCACGCGCGCGTAGATCTGAGCTTCGTTGATGCCCAGCAGCGTTCCGGGCAGCGCCAGCCTGGCGCTTGCGTTACTCAGGGTAGTAGAGGGTTTGGCGACTAGCACATGAAGTTTTGTATTTTCGACTGCGCGGGCCGCGAGCACCTCTGCATTCGACGCACGTACGAATAAAGTTTTACCTAGGCCTAAACCCATTAAGGCGAGCAGGACGAAAGTCGTTATTTTGACTTTACGTAGCACGCCGCGACGATTCAGATCGTTGTCCGGGCCGTGCAAATGAAATTCAGGCAGGCCCTGATGGGCATGGCGTTCTTCGGTCATGTCAAGGCTTCCTTTTGTTCAGTGCGTAGCGCCAACCAGCGATGGAAGGATGCAAAGAGAACTGGCACAAATAAAACAGTGGACACCGTTGCAAACAATAAGCCGCCAATCACCGCACGACCTAAGGGGGCGTTCTGCTCTGAGCCTTCGCCCAAGCCAATTGCCATTGGGACCATGCCTATCATCATTGCCAATGCGGTCATCAGTACGGGACGCAAGCGGGTGGCGCCGGCTTCGAGCGCTGCCGATAGTGCTGGCAAGCCATCTTGCAGACGTTGCCGTGCAAAAGAGATCACTAGCACACTGTTGGCCGTAGCGACCCCCATGGTCATGATTGCACCGGTAAGCGCAGGTACGCTCAAGTTCGTGCCCGTCAAAATCAACATCCAGGCAATACCGGCCAAGGCTGCAATTAAGCCAGCCACGATAATGAACGGATCAAGCCATGACTGAAAGTTGATCACAATGAGCAGGTAAACCAAGATAATTGCGCTAATTAAGCCCAACCCCAGACCTTGGTACGAACTGATCATCGTTTCGACCTGGCCACGCATGACCAGGCGACTGCCACGCGGTAAATCAGCCTTTGCCTCATCCATAATGACTTGAATATCTTTCGCGACTGAGGCGAGATCGCGCCCGCGTACGTTTGCGTAGATATCGATGGAAGGCAAAATATTGTGACGGGTCAAGATCGCGAATTCAGCTTCGGGGCGGGCTGTGACGAGGTTGCCGAGCAACTGAGGGCCACGTCCGGCGGCTGCGTTGGCAGCTGCCGCAGCCGTCGAAGTGGCTGCGTTCGAAGGCCCCACAGGCAGTCGTAACAATTCGTCAAGCGAATCGATCTTGACCTGTGGCGCTTGCACCGAGATCGAGTAATTGATGTTGTTGACGGGGTTCAGCCAGAAAGAAGGCGAGGTTTGCGCGCTACCCGAAAGTGGTAGCAGGACGTTTTGCGCCAGGTCTGCCGGTGTGAGGCCATTGACCCCGACACTTTGCATGCGAGTGCGATCCATTCTTAAGGCAATAGACGGCGAATCAAGTCGCTGATGAATATTGACGTCGGCCGCACCAGGTACTGCCGCGATCTTGGTGA
>CANCMG010000058.1 GCA_947378965.1 Alcaligenaceae bacterium
AATTGTGCTTGTTCAGCGCAACAGATTGGCGTGCACGTTTGCGGGCTTGGGCGGTATTGGCCATGTTCTAAATTCTTTGAAAGAGTGAAAGTTGCAGCAAAGTCCACAATTCTAGCACTAAGCCTCTGTTTTGCCAACTGTATTTGCACTTGTATTTGCAATAGGCACACGTCTAAAGTGCCTTGGGCGTAGTCCCGCCGCGGCTAAGACTGCAAAATAGGCGATGCCGCCCACGACAAACACTGCACTCAGGGCCGCAATACGAACCAAAGGCGTTTGCTGCAAGCCCAGCCAGTCGATGTTGCGCGCCGACCACCAAAGCGGCGCTGCCAGTGCAGCCAGCCCTAAGCCTTGCTGCACAAAAAACCGAAGCCAGCCCTTTGAGGGTTGGTAAATGCCTTTGCGGCGTAAGCCAATCAGCAGGGCCAGTGCGTTGAGGCAAGCGCCTAGACTGATCGCCAACGCCAAACCAGCATGCGCCAGCCACGGGACTAAAACTACATTGAGCAGTTGGGTTAAAACCAGCACCGCGATGGCGATTTTGACCGGACTGCGAATATCTTGTTTAGCGTAAAAACCGGGCGCGAGGATCTTGATGCTGAGCAGGCCGACCAGGCCGATCGCGTAGGCCATGACTGCCAATCTGGTCTGCTGCACATCGGCTGCCGAAAAGGCGCCATAGTGAAACAGGGTCGCCACTAAGGCGTCTGCAAGCATGATCATGCACACAGCGGCGGGTAAACCAAGCAGCAGCATCAGGCGCAGGCCCCAGTCGAGCAGGGCGCTGTAGCGCTGGGTGTCTTGCTCGGCGTGCGCCCGGGTCAGGCTTGGCAGCAACACGGTGCCAAGCGCGACGCCCACCAAAGCGGTCGGAAACTCCATGAGGCGGTCGGCAAAAGACAACCAGCTGACGCTGCCGGCGGCTAACCAGGTGGCAATGTTGGTATTGATCAGCAACGAGATTTGCGCAACCGATACGCCAAGGGTGGCCGGTAGCATCTGTCGCATGATTCGACGTACCAAGGGATCTTGCAGAGCCGGTCTGACCGGGCCGACTAAACGGGGGCACATGCTCAGGCGTGACAGTGCCCACCATTGCACGGCGAACTGTGCCACCCCTCCTACCATCACACCCGCGGCCAGGGCATAGATGGGACGGCTAAAAAAATCCGATAAAAACAGGCTTGCGCCGATCATCGACAGGTTCAGCAGGGCAGGCGTGACTGCAGGCACGGCAAAGCGACGCCACGTATTTAATACCCCCGAGGCAAAGGCCACTAACGACATGCAAATAATGTACGGAAACATTAATCTGGTCATCCAGACGGCGGCTTCAAAGTCGGTGGCGCGCGAAGCGGCGGTCAAGCCACTGGCCATTGCTGCAACCACCAACGGGGCGCCCAGCACGCCTAACAGGGTCACGGCGCAGAGCGCTAGAAACAATGTGCGAGCGACTCGATCTAGCAGCTGTTTGACGGCTGGCGCCTCGTGCTCATTGCGTGCTTGTCCTAAGATCGGCACGAAGGCCTGCGCGAAAGCCCCTTCGGCGAACAAGCGCCGTAACAGATTGGGGATTCTGAAGGCGACCCAGAACGCATCGGTCAGTGCGCTTGCCCCAAAAGCGCGGGCAATCATGACGTCGCGCACCAAGCCTGTGATGCGCGATAACAGGGTCAGGCTGCTGACTGTGGCAGCGGCCCGCAAGAGACTCATTTTGGCGGCATGCGAATCGCACCGTCTAGGCGAATCGTCTCACCGTTCAACATGTCGTTGGTCACAATTTGATGGACCAATTTGGCGTAGTCTTCTGGGCGACCCAATCTTGAAGGAAAGGGGATGCTGGCGGCTAGCGAGTCTTGCACCGCCTGAGGCATACCAAACATCATCGGGGTGCCAAAGATGCCTGGTGCGATCGTGCAACAGCGAATCCCTTGGGGCGCCAGATCGCGGGCGATCGGTAACGTCATACCAACAACCCCGGCCTTAGAGGCCGCGTAGGCCACCTGACCGATTTGCCCGTCATAGGCCGCGACTGAGGCCGTGTTAATCAGGACGCCGCGCTCACCGGTTGGCTCGGGCTCGTTTTTGCCCATTGCTTCGGCCGCCACGCGAATCATATTGAAGCTGCCGATCAAATTGATACTGATCACTTTTTGAAACATATCAAGCGGATGCGCGCCTTGCTTGCCCACGGTGCGGGCAGCGGGGGCGATACCGGCGCAATTCACGAGGCCAAACAGCTTGCCTAATGACAGCGCCTGGGCAACGGCTGCACGTGCATCTTGCTCTTGCGTGACGTCACAGTGAATGTACGATTGCCCTAATTCAGACGCGAGCGCCTGACCCGCTTCGTCTTGTACATCGGCAAGCACAACACGAGCGCCGTGTTGTGTGAGCATTTTGGCTGTGCCGGCACCTAAGCCTGAGGCGCCACCTGTGACGATGAATACTTTATTTGCGATGTCCATGATTTAACTTTGAGCTGAGTGAAACACTCACTGCGCCGCAGCGCAGTGTTGTAAAAATTACCGAAGTGCGGCAGAGATGCGCGCTTGGATATCTTGAACCGAACCCAGGCCATGTACTTTGCGATAGCGTGGTGCGCTAGCGTCTGACCCGGCCCACACTGAGTAGTAGTCGACCAAGGGGCGCGTTTGATTTTGGTAGACAGTCAGACGATGGCGCACAGTCTCTTCTTTGTCGTCATCGCGCTGCACCAAGGCCTCACCGGTTAAATCATCACGCTCAGCGACTTTGGGGGGATTAAAGGTGAGGTGGTAGCTGCGACCGCTTGCGGGGTGCACACGCCTGCCGCTCATGCGCTCGATGATGTCTTGCTCGGGCACTTCAATTTCGATCACAAAATCTAACGCAACCTTGGCGTGCTTAAGCGCATCTGCTTGCGGGATCGTGCGCGGAAAACCGTCAAACAGATAGCCCTTGCTACAGTCTGGCTGTTGCAAACGGTCTTTCACCAGACCAATGATCAGTTCGTCTGAAACCAGGCCACCACTATCCATGATCTTTTTGGCCTCGAGCCCGAGCGGGGTTCCGGCTTTGACCGCTGCGCGCAGCATGTCTCCCGTTGAAATTTGCGGGATGCCGTAGTGCTGGGTGATGAAAGCCGCTTGTGTGCCTTTACCGGCGCCTGGTGGGCCAAGCAGAATAAGCCGCATGAGAACTCCTGGTGTCGTAGATGAGTCGTAAAACTGCCGTCATTATGCCGCATCGCCGCTGACCGTGCCCTGCAACAGGCTTAAGGCTTACCCTCACGCGTCGGCTTGCCCGCTTAATAATCGTCTGACCCTGACAAGGTCTTCGGGCGTGTCGATGCCTGCGCCCGGATGCGACGCAATTTTTAAGACCGAGATGCCATAACCGTGTTCGAGTGCCCGCAATTGCTCAAGCATTTCAAGGCGCTCAAGCACACCGGCGCTGAGCTCAGGAAAACGCTTTAAAAACTCGACGCGGTAGGCATACAGACCGATATGATGCAACGCTGGAAAGTCACGCGTCAGCGTGCGCGGGTCTGCTTGAAAGCCGTCGCGATCCCAAGGGATCGGTGCCCGAGAAAAATACAGCGCCCGATCGCGTTGATCGCACACCACTTTGACAATATTAGGATTAAAAAGGCTTGCCACCTCGGTGATTGGACTTGCACAGGTGGCGATCGCAGCCTCGGTGTCAAGCGTTAACTGTTGAGCCACGCGATTAATCAGTTGTGGATCGATCAGTGGCTCGTCGCCCTGAACGTTCACCACAATGGTCTGGTCTGTCAGCCCGAGTTGTGCGGCGGCCTCGGCCAAACGATCTGTGCCCGAGGCGTGATCGACGCGCGTCATCAGTGTGTCGATACCGGCCGCGCGCGCGGCATGCGCAATATCTGCGTGATCGGTGGCAATCACCACCCGTGCGGCCTGTGAGGCAAGTGCCTGTTCAGCCACCCGCACGACCATGGGCTTACCGGCTAGGTCGGCCAGCATTTTTCCTGGCAGGCGAGTCGAGGCTTGTCGTGCTGGAATCACAACAATAAATGGGGTCGACGTGCCACTTGCGGCGACAGCTCGAGGGTTCACGACAGCGTTACCTTGTGGTTAGCGAGAAAGATTGCCAGAGGGGGGAGGGAGTTCGTCGTCTGGCTCACTTTGAGCGTTTGCGCTTGGGGCATCGTCTGCAGCGAGACTGCGTGCCTGGGCTTCGAGCATGACGGGTACCCCATCGCGTACCGGGAACGCCAAACGATCGCCCCGACAGACTAATTCTGTATGGCTGGCGTTAGGGTAAAGGCGGCCTTTGCAAAGAGGGCATACCAGCAGAGCGAGCAAACGTGTTTCCATCACGGTATTGTAATCACACAGGTCGCGATTTCGCGTGGGGTGTCAGTTGTTTTGTGAGTGAAGTCGCCCAAAGCGGGTCAGAAAAGACGGCTTGGGTGTCGATGACCCAAACCCTAGGGTCGTGCAAGGCTCGGCATTTGACCGCATCTTTGGTGGTGATAAGTAGCAAGTCAGCCTGCTGCGCATTGAAAAACGCCGCATCAAGAGGATGGTGGTCGGGTAGTCCGATGGTATGTTGAGTCAAGATAGCCATTTGAGCCAAAGACTTAAAAAATCTATCCGGTTCACTTATTGCGGCAATAGCACAGGAACTCTTGTTTATCTGAAATTTAATAAATTCATTCACGGATAGACTTATTTTTTTGTCTAAAGAATGAACGGCCGTAATTTGCAGCCATACTGACAGTTCGGACGGTTGTGGGCCAGCGTGTCGTGTCGCTTGGCGTGTGATGACGAGGTCAACGGTGCTCAGCCGGCCAGGTGGCTCACGTAAAGGCCCTGCGGGCAGCAACCAACCGTTACCGATCTGACGCTCGTCTTGGACGAGGATCTCAAGGTCGCGCGCGAGCGCCAGGTGTTGCAAGCCATCATCTGACACGATGATATCGACCTCTGGATAGGCTGCTAACAAGGCCTGACAGGCTAGGCGACGGTTCGGGTGTACGCTCACAGGTGCCTGAGTTTGTTCGCTAATCAACGCCGGCTCGTCGCCCATGGTGCGGGCATCGAGTTCGCCTTGGCCAAGGCGCGGAGCAGGCCCAAGCTTGACCCCGTAGCCACGACTGATCACGCCGGGTGTCCAGCCTAAGGCCGCGAGTTGTTGAACCAAGGCGATCACAACGGGTGTTTTACCAACCCCGCCGACGTAAATATTACCCACAATGACCACTGGCACAGGCGCGCGATACACCTGTTTGGTGCCTCGTTGGTACCAGCGGCGTTTAGCGTATACATAGCCGAGCGCCAGGCCAGACACGGGCCACAGCAGTCTTGCCCACACACCGCGCTTTTGCCATTGCTGATGCAACCAACCGGCTGCTGCGCTTTGTAGGCTAACCGCTTTCAATCGCTCGCCTGCGTGGCGAAATGGACGCGCGCGATCCCCGCTTGACGTGCTGCCTGCATACCCGTGATCACCAGCTGATGGGTGGCGTTGGCGGCGGCGCGGATTAAGACGGTTGGCTCTTTTTGCCCCTCGCTGGCGAGTTGTAACGCCGCGGTGAGCGAAGCGAGATCAGGGTTTTGGATCAGCACCGCGTTGACAGCAAAGCGCCCCGACTCGTGAATGCTCAGTTCGATTGCTTGAACGGGCTGGGTTTGGGCGTTTGCCTGAGGGAGTGTGATGGTCAATGCTTGGTGGCGCATGAAGGTGGTGGTGGCGGCCAAAAAGATCAGCATGACCAGCAACACATCAATTAACGGAATCAGATTGATTTCGGGGGGCTCGTGATCGGGTGTGCGAAAGCGCATCGGTATCTGCCTTTAGTCTCGAAGGCTATCACGCAAGCGTCGGGCTGATTGCTCAAGGCGCAGCAAGAGACCCTCAACGTGTGATTTGAAATACCGGTGCGCAATCAGGCATGGTACCGCAATTAAAATGCCTAAGCCCGTGTTGTAAAGCGCAATTGAGATGCCGCGCGCAAGTTCTGTCGGGTCAGAGCCATCGGGGCGATAGGCCGCAAAAATTTCGATCATGCCGACGACGGTGCCAAAGAGCCCCATCAGTGGCGCGACGGTGGCAATCATCGCCAACGTCGGTAGATAACGGTTCAGTGAATAGGCGACGTCTTGGGCGACGTCTTCGACGCTGCGCCTGAGTTCGGCATCGGGCAGGTCTCTGTGCAGCAAAAGCTGCGCAAGAATTCGCCCGAGTGGAGACGAGGCTTTGAGTTTAGCGAGGGCTTGTGCGTCAGCGGCCTGCGCGCGAACCAGCTGCATCACCTGGGTGGTGAGCTCGGGTGGGGCGATTCTGCGTGTTTGCAGGCTAAGCAGACGTTCGAAGATGATGGCCAGTGCTGCCACAGAAAGAGCTAAAAGGGGCCAAATTGGCCAACCAGCCTGAGTAACGATCGATAACAAAACAAACCTCGCGTGTGGAGGGGGCAGAATACACGATGACTGAGCGGTCAGCGTTGTTTCACGGGGTATCATCGTACGAGCCATTCAAGGCGCTTGGCAAGTCGATTTAGACCGGATAAAACTATCCACAGGAGTTGTGGATAATTCTGTGTGCATCTTCCAAGAGCGCCGAAAATAGTAGCGCTCAGCGCTTTGCTCAAAAAACGATCATCATTTTGTCATTTTTTTAAATATACTTTAAAAACATAGGCTTACAAAGAGAAATTGACTTAAAACTACACGTATTTAAATAAATTGTTATTTCATAAAGACTTAAATCGCGTTTACTCGTTCTGTGGATAGAAACCAAGCCGGAAGCCTTATGACAATTAGAAGTCACGACACAAATGCCGTAATGACGCGCGATATCTTGACGGTGGCGCAGTTAAACCAAGCGGTAAGCCATTTGCTTGAAGACAGCTTCGATGCCTGTTGGGTTTGCGGCGAAATTTCTAATTTCACCAACGCCTCGTCTGGGCATTGGTACTTCACACTAAAGGATGACTCAGCTTCGGTGCGAGCCGTGATGTTTCGCGGTCGGGCCGCCACGACGGGGTTTACCCCTAAGGCAGGTGATTCGGTCGAGCTCAAGGCGCGCGTGACGCTTTACGAGGCTCGGGGTGAATACCAGCTGCAAGTTGAGCACTTGCGCCGAGCTGGCTTGGGTACGTTGTTTGAGGCTTTTGTGGCTTTGAAAAACAAACTTTCCGCTGAGGGGTTATTTGACGCTGAAAACAAACGTGCGCTGGTACCCTATCCAAGGGCGATTGGTGTGATTACTTCGCTGGGGGCGGCTGCTTTGCACGACGTCTTAACCGCCTTGGCGCGCCGCGCGCCACACGTACCTGTGGTGATTTATCCGTCGCTGGTGCAGGGCGCAGGTGCCGCGCTACAGTTACGCCAAGCGCTGGCGCTGGCCAACGAGCGCCAAGAGGTTGATACCCTGTTGCTGGTGCGAGGCGGCGGCAGTCTAGAAGATCTGTTTAGTTTCAACGACGAAGCGTTAGCGCGCGATATCGCGGCCAGCGTGATCCCGGTGGTGTCGGGGGTCGGGCATGAAACCGACTTCACCATCGCAGATTTTGTAGCCGACATGCGTGCACCCACGCCAACCGCGGCGGCTGAACTAGTGTGTGCGACGCGTCAGTCACAGCTCGAGCGCGTGTTGGGGGCGGCGCAGTGGACAGAACAGCTGCTACGGCGTCAGCTCGAACGTCTGGCACAGCGGGTAGACCGAGCCACTTTAGGCCTTGTCCCCCCAAGCCAGCGCCTGGCGCATCAGCTTGAAAAGGTCGCCGGCCTGGGATACCGCATGGCTGCGGCGTTTGATAAACAGTTTCAACGCAGTCGTGCAAGACACGCCCAAACGCAGGTGCGTTACAAAAGCCTGCTGCCAGATTTGAGCGCCTTACGTGCGCGTCTGGTGCACGCGGATGCTGAACTGCTTGCAGGTCAGCGGCGTTTGTTGGTGCGCCAGCAAACAAGACTTGAGAGCGTCGCGGCACAATTGAGGGCTCTGAGCCCCGAGCACACGCTTGCACGTGGCTATGCCATCGTTCGCACCCAAGATAAAAAAATCTTAAGAAAAGCAGTTGACGCACAAATTGGTCAAACACTCGAGGTGACGTTGGCCGAGGGCGTACTCAACGCGACCGTGGCTGAAAGTGGCCTTTAACCCTGCTTGTGACAAGGCTTGGCTTGCCCTGCGCTGAGCGTTCGATACAATAACGGTTGTTAGTTGTCTGACCCACATACAAAAAGGATTTTGCAGCAATGGCCCATACGCTCCCAGCTTTGCCTTATGCCCTCGACGCTTTGGCACCTACCATTTCAAAAGAAACACTCGAATTTCACTATGGTAAGCATCATCAAACCTATGTGACAAACCTCAACAATCTGATCCCAGGCACGGAGTTTGAAACCGCTTCACTAGAAGAGATTGTGAAAAAATCTTCAGGTGGTGTGTTTAACAACGCAGCCCAAATCTGGAACCACACCTTTTACTGGAACTCGCTGGCACCAGCTGCAGGTGCTGAGCCAACCGGTAAACTTGCTGACGCGATCAATGCAAAGTGGGGCAGTGTGGCCGCCTTTAAAGAGGCCTTTAACAAGTCAGCCGCTGGCAATTTTGGTTCGGGTTGGACATGGCTGGTCAAAAAGCCTGACGGCTCACTGGATATCGTGAACACCAGCAACGCTGCAACACCGCTCACAACGACTGATGTGCCTTTGCTGACCTGTGACGTTTGGGAACACGCCTATTACATCGACTACCGCAATGCGCGTCCTAAGTACCTTGAAAGTTTTTGGACATTGGCTAACTGGGCCTTTGCTGCTAAAAACCTCGGTTAAGTTGAACCATGCTTAAAAAAAGCCGACCTGAGGGTCGGTTTTTTTTGGGCTAAAGTAGCGGTAAGAACAATAACCTCAAAAACAATAACCCAAACAGATTGATACAAGGATTTTTGCCATGGCTAACCAGGCTTTTATTTGTGACGCGTTACGGACTCCTTTTGGTCGCTATGCTGGCGCACTTGCCCCAGTGCGTCCTGATGACTTGCTCGCGGTGCCAATCCGCGCGTTGGCCGAGCGCAATGCCAACATCAACTGGGCAGAGCTTGATGATGCGCTGATGGGTTGTGCCAACCAAGCGGGTGAAGATAACCGCAATGTGGCGCGCATGGCCACCCTGCTGGCAGGATTGCCTGTCTTGGTTCCAGGTGGCACCATCAACCGTCTGTGCGGCTCGGGCATGGACGCGGTCGGCACTGCGGCACGTGCAATCCGCTCAGGCGACGCCTCGCTGATGCTAGCTGGCGGAGTCGAGAGCATGTCGCGTGCCCCGTTTGTGATGGGCAAGGCAGACACGGCGTTTTCACGTAACGCTGCAATCTTTGACACCACGATTGGCTGGCGCTTTGTGAATCGCTTAATGAAAGCCAAGTACGGCGTTGACTCAATGCCTGAAACCGCAGAAAACGTGGCCGATCAGTTCAAGGTTTCGCGCGAAGATCAAGATGTGTTTGCGATGTCCAGCCAAGAGAAAACAGCCGCCGCGCAAAAAGCAGGTTTTTTTGACACTGAAATCGCAGTGGTTTCAATCGCACAAAAAAAAGGCGATCCACTTTTGGTCAGTCGTGACGAGCACCCTCGTCAAACGAGTCTTGAAGCCTTAGCAAAATTAAAAGGCGTGGTGCGTGAAGGTGGTTCAGTCACAGCGGGCAATGCCTCTGGTGTCAATGACGGTGCTGTGGCGATGTTGTTGGCCAACGAAGCTGCGGCCAAGCGCCATGGCTTAACCCCGCGCGCTCGAGTGGTCGCAATGGCCACAGCCGGTGTTGAGCCTCGCATTATGGGGATTGGTCCGGCTCCGGCTACGCAAAAAGTGTTGGCGTTGGCTGGTCTGACCATTGAGCAGATGGATGTGATTGAATTGAACGAGGCCTTCGCGGCGCAAGGCCTAGCCGTGACACGTATGCTGGGGCTTGCAGACAACGATCCACGTGTCAATCCAAATGGCGGCGCGATTGCCTTGGGGCATCCACTGGGGGCGAGTGGCGCTCGTCTGGTCATGACAGCCGTGCATCAACTGGAGGCCACTGGTGGGCGTTACGCTTTATGCACAATGTGCATTGGGGTCGGGCAGGGCATTGCCATGATCGTTGAGCGTGTCTGATAGCGCGTCATGAGTTGCTGCTCAGTCTTCGGTTGTGGCTCGGCCTGAGCAGCCAACGCTATTCGATTGCAATGTTGTTAGCATCAACCTCAGTTGATGCTGTTGTAACCTAGGGTGATGCCGATGCGTCAGCTATTGAAATGCGCTACTGGATGCCGGTAATCTTTTTGCCAGCCGTGATGCCCCGCTTGGCAAACCAGCCCTGTTCCATCTCGAGGGTATAGCGCACAGGCGCTGTCGAGCAATGCGAATTTTCGGTCAGGGGCGCCATGTCGGCAATATTGGTAATTGTGCCGTCATCCAGAATAAAAGCGATCGATAAGGGTAACGGGGTGTTGCGCATCCAAAAGCATTGCACATTGGTTTGCTCAAAGACGAAGAGCATGCCGTGGTTCGGTGCAAGCTCTTTGCGAAACATCAGTCCACGCGAGCGGCTCGCGTCTGTGGCAGCAACTTCGGCTTGAATCCTGTGCATGCCAGCCGTAAGTGTTTTAACAGGCAGGGCTGGGCCTGCCGGGGCAGTCTGGCAAACAGCCGCCGGAAGATAGGCTAGCGCGCTAGTCGCCAAAACAAACAGCGCAGCCATACGGCTGCGCTGCTTCAAAAGCATGAGCATCTTTCGCATCTTTACTATCCAAGGGGTTATTCACCCCAATAGTTTAAGCCGCGGTTATATTTGTTGCTTGCTTGCCCTTTGGGCCCTGAGTTACTTGAAAAGCCACTTTTTGGCCTTCTTTCAGGGTTTTAAAGCCATTCATCTCAATGGCTGAAAAATGAGCAAAAAGATCTTCGCCGCCGTCGTCTGGTGTGACAAAGCCGAAGCCCTTTGCATCGTTAAACCATTTCACTGTACCGGTGACCTTAGGGCCATTGTTTGTAGCTGAATCCGACATTCCGCCTGCCTCTTTATGCAATGTATAACCTGAACGAAGAAACGATGATTTTTGACTTATTATCATGATTCTTTCGGCGTTTCTATACCCAAACATTCTTGAGTATGGCGAGATATTGAGCAGATTTGTGCAAGACGTCAAGCCCCTTAGCCTAAACCAAGGGTAATACAGGATACGAAAGTGCCAAAGTTGTCACAAAATCGAACGTTTTAGCCGGGATGTTGCTCTCTGATTATGTCTACACGTACTTCGCTACCACCAGATCTCGTTGTTGAGAAACTCACCGCAAAAACGGCGCCACCGCCCATGTTTAAGGTGATTTTGCTTAATGATGATTACACGCCCATGGAGTTCGTGGTGCACATTCTTGAAAAGTTCTTTGGCAAGTCTTCAGAAGACGCCTTTAGAGTCATGTTGCAAGTCCATCACGAGGGCAAGGGGGTTTGCGGTGTTTATCCTTACGATATTGCCTCGAGTCGCGTGGCTCAGGTCGCCCAGTATGCGCGAGCACGCCAGCATCCGCTGCAATGCGTACTCGAACCCGCCGATGACGCCTAAGGATGGGTTCGAAAATGAGCAAAAAAAATACAGTTTGAAAAGGTTTTTTACTAGTTGTAACGCTTACGCCGTGGAAAGCATAGAATATGAATCAACGGTGTCACTGACTGAAAGAAGGACGGAGGAATTGTGATTTCGCAAGAGCTTGAAGTAAGCCTACATATGGCGTTTGTCGAGGCACGTTCAGCTCGCCACGAATTTATTACGGTAGAACACTTGCTGCTGTCGCTGCTTGATAATGCAGCGGCCATCGAAGTGCTCAAAGCCTGTGTGGCCAATCTAGACGAACTGCGCAGTCATCTGCGTAAGTTTGTGACGGATAACACGCCTGTGATTCCAGCGGGTACTGAAGTGGATACCCAGCCCACGCTGGGCTTTCAACGCGTGATTCAGCGCGCGATTATGCATGTGTCAGCGGGCGGTGCCTCTAAAAAACCGGTCACGGGTGCCAATGTGTTGGTCGCGATCTTTGGTGAAAAAGAATCGCACGCCGTGTATTACCTGCAGCAACAAGGGATTTCGCGTTTGGATGTCGTGAACTTTTTGTCGCATGGCATCAGTAAGGCGTCTGCCGAAGCACCTACCCCTAAAGAGCAGCCTGGCAATGGTGAAGAGCAGGGCGCCGAGGCTCGTCAGTCACCGCTTGATCTCTATGCGCAAGACTTAAACGCTGCCGCCAATGCTGGGCGCATCGATCCCTTGATCGGACGCGAGCATGAAGTTGAGCGCGTGATTCAAACGCTCTGCCGTCGCCGTAAAAACAATCCTCTGTTGGTCGGTGAAGCCGGCGTCGGTAAGACAGCGATTGCTGAAGGCTTGGCTTACCGCATTACACGTGGTGAAGTGCCCGAGGTCTTGCAAGACGCGCAGGTGTTTTCGTTGGATATGGGCGCACTCTTAGCCGGCACCAAATACCGCGGCGACTTTGAACAACGCCTGAAAGGCGTGCTCAAGCAGTTGCGCAATAACCCTCAGGCGATTTTATTTATCGATGAAATCCACACCTTGATCGGTGCAGGCTCAGCCTCAGGCGGTACGTTAGATGCTTCTAACTTGCTCAAGCCAGCACTGTCTTCTGGGCAGTTGCGCTGCATCGGCGCCACCACCTATACCGAGTTTCGCGGGGTCTTTGAAAAAGATGCTGCGCTCTCAAGACGTTTTCAAAAAGTCGATGTGCCTGAGCCCAGTGTTGCACAGACCATCCAAATTTTGCGCGGGCTGAAAGGCCGTTTCGAAGAGCATCATGGCGTGAAATATTCAAGTGCTGCGTTGACCGCGGCTGCCGAATTATCGGCGCGCCACATCAATGACCGGCATTTACCTGATAAGGCAATTGACGTGATCGACGAGGCAGGGGCGGCACAACGCCTGTTGCCTCGTTCAAAGCAGAAGAAAGTGATCGGTAAAACCGAAATTGAATCGATCGTTTCTAAAATTGCGCGTATCCCGCCTCAAACCGTATCAAGTGACGACCGCAGTAAGTTGGCCACACTTGAACGTGATTTAAAAACAGTGGTGTACGGGCAAGATGGCGCGATTGAAGTGCTTTCATCTGCGATCAAAATGGCCCGCTCAGGGCTCGGTCGCCCCGAGAAACCGATTGGCGCCTTTCTGTTCTCAGGGCCAACAGGCGTTGGTAAGACCGAAGTGGCGCGCCAACTCGCCTTTACACTCGGGATCGAACTGCTGCGCTTTGATATGTCAGAGTACATGGAGCGCCACACCGTGTCGCGCCTGATCGGTGCACCTCCGGGTTATGTTGGTTTTGATCAGGGTGGTTTGCTGACCGAAGCCATCACCAAACAGCCTCACTGTGTTCTGTTGCTCGACGAGATTGAAAAAGCGCATCCAGATGTGTTTAATATTTTGCTGCAGGTGATGGATCACGGCACGCTCACTGACAACAACGGTCGGAAAGCCGATTTTCGTAATGTGATTTTGGTGATGACGACCAACGCTGGGGCTGAGGCTTTGAATAAGCCGAACATTGGCTTTTCAAACACTCGCGCCAGTGGCGATGAAATGGGTGATATCAAGCGTTTGTTCTCGCCCGAATTCCGTAACCGTTTAGATGCGATCGTGCCGTTTGCACAGTTGGATCAGGCTGTTATCTTGCGTGTCGTGGATAAGTTCTTGATGCAGCTCGAAGACCAGTTGCACGACAAGCGCGTCGAGGCTAGCTTTACCGATGCTTTGCGGGCGCACCTGGGTAAAAACGGTTTTGACCCCTTGATGGGCGCTCGACCTATGCAGCGTTTGATTCAAGACACGATTCGCCGTGCCTTGGCTGACGAGCTCTTGTTTGGCAAACTCGTCGATGGTGGCTCGGTCATCGTAGATATTGATGCTGACGGTAAAGTGGCGTTGACGTTCGGCCCGCGAGCCGATAAGTCTCAAAAGTCGGTGTCAGGGTCTGATCAAGAAACAGAGTTGACGCATTGAGGCTCTTTTGTGCTGTCCCATTTACGTGGGATAGCCCCTTGACTTAGTCAGGCGCGATGATGCTTTGATGAAACACCAACCGATCTTGGCGCCTTAAGTATGTCCTCGTCTAGCTTAATGCTGGCCTGTCATCATTGTGGCGCGGCCTACCAGCGCCCCGTACTCGAACCGGGGCAATGGGCGCAATGTGAACGTTGCGATCACGTGCTAGAGACATATTCGACTTTTACCCCGGGCGCGTGGCTGGCTGTGATCTTGGCGGCATTACTCTGTTTTGCGTTAGCTAACGCCTATCCGATCGCGACCCTTTTAATCTCAGGTCAATCGCAAGCCGCATCGTTTTTCGATGCCATTATCATTACCTGGCAAGCAGGCTACCCCGAGGTTGCGGTCGTGTCGTTTGCCGCTGGGTTCTTGCTGCCGTTTGTGCAATTGCTTCTCTTGCTCTGGGTCTTTTTAGCGCTCTCGCTTGGGCGCTTGCCGTTGCGGTTTGAAGAATTGATTAGCCTAGTCGATTTACTCAAGCCCTGGTGTATGGTGCCGGTGTTTTTGATGGGCATCTTGGTGTCAGTGGTCAAACTTGTGGGGCTAGCATCGTTGGTGGCGGGCGTGGGGCTCTTTGCAACGGCGGCTTCAGCTATTTTTGTGACCGCGTTGACGCGATTGTCTGCTCAAAAGATTCGCTGCCTGGCACATGACATTGGGTTGCCTGCGCCATTCGAGGCATTGCCCAAAGCACCGTCCCCTGCATTGTTTAATCGAACCTGGGCGCTCATCGTCGCGGCAGCTCTACTCTATATCCCCGCAAACCTGTTGCCGATCATGCAAATTAATTCGATCGCAGGCAACTCAGCACACACCATTTTAGGTGGCGTGATTGAGCTGGTTGCGATGGGGTCTTACAGTATTGCCGCAGTGGTCTTTATCGCCAGCGTCATCGTGCCTTTGTTCAAGCTGGTCTGTTTGTCGGTGCTGGTGTATCTCGCCCAAAGGCGTGCGCTAGGCGGTCTCAGAACCCGTACGCATTTATACGGAGTGGTCGAGTTTATCGGTCAGTGGTCGATGCTTGACGTGTTTGTGGTGATTTTGCTCTCGGCGCTAGGCCGCTTTGGCGCTTTATTGACGATTGACCCCGGGGGCGGGGCTGCGGCCTTTGCTGGCGTGGTGATTTTGACGATGTTAGCCGCGCTGGGGTTCGATCCTCGGTTGGCGTGGCGGCGTGCCGGTCACCGCAGGCATTTTTTGCCAGAGTCTGCGAAAATGCCGTCCTGAAGTGAGTCTGCAAGCGATTGTGCTTGTTTTGGGCCCCATAGCATTACCTCTTACCGCTTTTGGTCTTGAGGCCATTACCGTTTTATGTTGACCAAGGAGTCCGGCATGCCGGAGCAGTCGATGACCAACCAAACACCTGGGCTGCCGCGTGTCAGTCAGCGCCCAAAGCGTAACCTTGGCTGGGTATGGCTGATTCCGCTTGTGGCAGCGCTAGTGGGTCTTTCTATCCTATATCACAGCTGGTCTCAACAAGGCCCTCGTATCTTCATTACCTTTCAGTCGGCGACTGGCTTAGAGGCGGGCAAGACGCAACTGCGTTATCGCGACGTGGTCGTTGGTCTGGTCAAAGAGATTCGTCTAACCGAGATGCGCGATAAGGTCGTGGTGCAGGCCGAACTCAATAAAGATGCCGCGGGGATGGCGAACGAAGCGACACAATTTTGGGTGGTCAAGCCCCGTATCGGTATCAGCGGTGTCTCTGGTCTAACGACGCTGATGTCGGGCGCTTACATTGAAACTGATACCAAACATGGTGCGCTCGGTAAGGTCACGCAAAAGCAATTTATTGGTCTGGAAGAGCCTCCGCCGATTACCAGCGACCGCCCTGGTAAGCGTTTTATCTTGCGTAGTGATGACTTGGGTTCGTTAGGGGTTGGCGCGCCGGTGTATATGCGCCGCCTGCAAGTCGGGATGATCTCAAGCTACAAGCTCGAACCCGAAGGCAAGTTTATTGAAATAGAAGTGTTCATTGACGCTCCCTACGATCGTTATGTAGACGGCAGCACGCGCTTCTGGAATGAAAGCGGTGTCGATGTCACGCTTTCACCTGACGGGATGCAAATTAATACTCAATCGCTCGTGTCCTTAATTGCGGGCGGGGTGTCTTTTGGTTCGTTTGGTAAGCCGCGTGATATCGCTGAAGTCGATCGGATGTTTAAGCTGTACGAAAACCGCCGAGCCGCTGAGATTGAGCCGCAAGGTGTTGCCGTCCCTATTTACATGCGCTTCGAGCAGACAACGCGAGGGCTTAAGGCTGGTGCAGCCGTCGACTTTCATGGGGTAGACATCGGCATCGTGAATTCGGTCGCGCTTGACGTTGATATCACGTCGGGCAGGTTCTTTACCTCGGTCAATGCCACCCTGTATCCAGAACGTTTGGGGACAGTGTACCGAGAAATGAATATGTCACGACGCTCGGTCGAGCAGCTCACAGGCTCTTTGGCGCTCATGACTAAGCGCGGGATGCGTGCGCAGTTGCGCACAGCCAATATCTTGACAGGCCAGCTCTATATCGTGCTTGAAGATTTTCCGAATGCACCGAAGATTGATCCGCCCAAAGCAGAGGTGCCCTTTAAGATGCCAACGGTCGCCTCAGATGATCTAGACAAACTGCAACAGCAGGTGACCAGTATCGTCAATAAACTCGACAAAATACCTTTCGAGTCGATTGGTACCGAAGTCAACGAGATGATCAAGCAGATCAAAGTGCTGACTGTGACGCTCGATAAATCGGTGGTGCCTAAACTTGCTTCGACGCTGACGCAGGTTGAGCTTGCCGTCAAAAATCTGAACGGGTTAATTGCACCGGGTAGCCCAATGACCGCTAGCACCGAGGCCATGCTTGAAGACCTCAGGCGTAGTTTGCGTTCGTTACGCGGGCTGACCGACTCGTTACAGACGCAGCCCGATTCGTTAATCACCGGCCGCAATCCTAAACCCTATTCACGCGAAACGCTTGGGGCTCCCGCACAATGAAAAGCGCCTGCACAATGACAAAACGATTGCTGATGATGTTTGTGGCGGGGCTGACCGCTTGCTCGACACCCGCACCTCATTACTACACCCTGAGTCCTGAAGGTACGCGCGCCTCTGTGGACTTGGGGCAGCCTGTTGGCGCGTACTCGCTGAGCCCGGTCACGGTACCCGCTGAGGTCGACAACACTGCCTTGGTCACTCGCGAGCCGAAAGGGCGTCTGGTGCCGTTAAGCGATGACCGTTGGACGGCCACCTTATCCTCGCACTTGCAAAGCGCGTTGGGGTTAGAGCTGACTGCTGCGTTGGGCATGCCACCCGTGCAAAATATTAATCAGAGCGTGACACAAGGCGATGCGACGCAAGTGCAAGTCGATGTGCAACGCTTTGAACTGGTGCCTGGGCAGTACGTGGCTCTGGATGCGTTGTGGCGGTTACGTTTTAGGCAGGGCGGGTTGGTCTTAACCTGTTTTACACGACTGAAGCAAAACGTCGAGATCGGCGTGACGGCGCTTGTCTTGGGACAGCAAAAAAATACCCAATTGTTGTCTGCGCAAATCGCGCAAGCGTTGGTATCGCGTAGTGCGCCTGCGGACGCGCAATGTACTCAGGCTCAGACACCGGGCTAACAGCAAGCCCGAACCCAAGCTCACCTCACCTGGGTGAGCTTGCCATCTCTGCAAGGCTTTGCTTGTCATCTCTGCAAGGCTTGGCTTGCCATCTTTGCAAGGCTTTGCTTGCTAGCTTTTGCCGGTACTACCAAAGCCTCCAGCACCGCGCGTGCTTTGCTCGAATTCTTCGACAATGGTGAACTCGACTTGGGCGATGGGTAAGACCACCAGTTGCGCTAAGCGCTCGAGCGGTTCAAGGGTGTAAGCGGTTTGGCTGCGATTCCAGGCCGACACCATCAGCGGGCCTTGATAATCAGAATCAATCAAACCAACCAGATTGCCTAGTACGATGCCATGCTTATGGCCAAGCCCAGAGCGTGGCAAAATCACTGCGGCATAGCCTGGGTCAGCAACGTGTAGCGACAGCCCTGTGGGGATCAGATGCGTTGCGCCCGGTTCAAGCACTAAGGGGGCCTCAAGACATGCTCTTAAGTCTAAGCCCGCCGAACCAGCCGTGGCATAGGCGGGAATATGTTCGCGCATCCTTGGATCTAAAATTTTTAATTCGACAGCTTTCAAGGTGAGCTCCTTAAGGTTGGGATGGGTCTTTGTTCAAGTCATCTTGACGGCGCTGTGGCCTTGCTGTTGATCTTGAGCGCTTAGAGGCCCTGCAGCATGAGGTACGAGGATTTTTAGGTGACACGACGTCCGTTTACTGAGGTCATTTTTGTAGAGTGGGGTTGCGCCGTTTTTTTTGGTGCGCGCTGCGGGTGGCCCAGATCAGTACCGCGATACCGATCAGCACCGAGCACCCTAGGGCCGAGTAAATCAACGACTCGCGTGAGTGTCTGGCGGCGTCGAGGCTAATTGCGGTCAAATACCCCGGGGCCAGTAAGGCTGGCACCCATAAGACGCCTGACAAAATATTGGCAAGCTGAAACTTTTTTTCAGGCATACCCATGACGCCTGCAACGGTCGGTATCAAAGAGCGTAATGGGCCCAAAAAGCGCCCTAGCAAGACCGCTAAAAACCCATACCGAAAACATAATAAACGCGCGCGCGCCACCGTGCTGCGACGCGTTTTCAGTAATGTCGTTCGTAAGACGCGGGGGCCACACCATTTACCGAACCAATAGGACAGCGCATCACCGAGCACGGCGCCGGCGACACCCCAGAGAAAAATGGGTAGCGCAGGGAGTGTGCCGCTGCCGACTAAGCCTCCACTCATCATTAATAACACGGTTGCGGGTAAAAAGATCCCGATGACAAACAGTGATTCGCCAAAAGTCATTAAAAAAATGATTGGCCCGGCCCAAGCCTGGTAGGTTTGAATAAATTGCCCCGCCTGTGTGATCAACGCTTCCATGATGAGCGGTGTTTACAAGTTGCCAGGAAGGCGTGTTGCAATCGCAGCAATCAACTGACGTGCGATGTCTTGCTTTGCGCTGGTCGCAAGAGGGTGTTCGCCGTGCTCGTCAAAAATGCTGACAGTCGTGTGGTCTGCATCCATGACGTGTTGGGCGAGGTTGCCGACGAGCATCGGAATCCCTTTCCGCTTGCGTTTGTCGTGCGCGTACTCAGACAGACGTTCGGTTTCGGCAGCAAAGCCTACGCACCACGGAGCATTTGGCAAGGCCGCAACCGTGGCAAGAATGTCAGGGTTTAGGGCAAACTCTAAGTGAGGTGCCTGCGGGGTTTTTGACGTTGCGTCTTTTTTGATCTTGTCGTTTGCCACGTTGGCGACGCGCCAGTCAGCCACCGCAGCAACCGAGATGAACACATCTTGCTGGTTGACATGCGCGAGCACCGCGTCATGCATTTGTTGTGCGGTTTGTACTTGAATGCAGGGGATACCATAGGGCTCGGGCAGGGCGGTTGGGCCCGAAATCAATGTGACCTGAGCGCCCGCTTCAAAGGCAGCGCGCGCTAGGGCATAGCCGGTTTTGCCTGAAGAGCGATTGGTGATCACACGCACAGGATCAATTGGCTCGACCGTGGGGCCAGCGGTGATCAGTACGCGTTTATTTTGTAACAACTTCGGTTGAAAAAAAGCCACCATCTCGGCCAAGAGTTGCAAGGCCTCAAGCATGCGGCCGTCGCCAGTTTCACCACAAGCTTGTTGCCCCGCCCCTGGGCCCAAGACTTTGACGCCATCCCGAGCGAGTTGCGCAACATTACGTTGAGTCGGCGCAGCGGACCACATTTCGCGATTCATGGCAGGAGCCACAAGCAGCGGGCAGGCTCTGGCGAGACACAAGGTTGACAGCAAGTCGTCGGCACGGCCTTGTACCAGCTTAGCCATGAAGTCGGCCGAAGCGGGAGCGATCAAAATTGCATCGGCACCTCGACTCAGATCAATATGTGCCATGTTGTTTGGGATACGCGGATCCCAGGCATCGGTAAACACCGGGCGCCCGCTCAACGCTTGCATGGTGACTGCTGTAATGAAATGCGTAGCGGCATCTGTCATGATGACGTCAACAGTGGCACCTTGTTCGACGAGTCGGCGCACGAGTTCGGCCGACTTGTAGCAGGCGATGCCACCACTTAAACCCAACACGATGCGTTTATTGAGTAGCTCTTGCATGGCGACCTCGCAGACGAAGAATTTCATCCAGAATTAACAGGATAGCACCCAGCGTGATACAGCTGTCGGCGACATTAAAGGCAGGGTAGTACCAGTTTTGCCAATAGAACAACAAAAAATCAATCACATGGCCGTAGGCAACTCGGTCGATGACGTTGCCGAGGGCCCCACTTAAAATCAAAGCCAGCGCCAGCAACAGGCGCCGCTGGGTGCGATTGGTATGCATCATCCAAAGCATAAACACCGCTGCACCTAGGCCCAATACCGTAAAGAACCAGCGTTGCCATCCCGCCTGGTCGGCTAAAAAACTAAACGCTGCGCCAGGGTTATAGAGCAGTGTGAAGTCAAAGAAGGGCAAGACTTGCAGCCGCTCGCCATAGCGAAAGGCTGAATCAAACCAAAGTTTGGTGAGTTGATCGACGATCAACAAACACGCAGCTAGAACCAGCCAGCGGGTGAGCGGTGGCGAGGGCTGAACCTGCGGGTGTGCTTGAGGGTTGACACTCATTGTGACTTAGCCGTTTGCGTGTGCTCGTGAGTTGACGCTTATGCTGAGTTCACCGTTCGCGTGTGCTCGTGAGTGACTGTTCATAGTCGCTTAGCCGTTTGCCTTAGCTTCGGTGAGGTTGCTCACGCAACGCCCGCAAATATCGGGTTGCTCGGCGTCGTGGCCGATATCGTCTCGCCAATGCCAGCACCGCTCACATTTTTTATGTTGCGAGGGCGCAATGCTGATCAAGAGTTCAGTTTGCTCGGCTGCTGTCGAGGCATGAACGCCCACTCTGGACACAATCAAGATGAAAGGCAGTTGCTCTGCAACGCTTTGTAACAAAGCGAGATCAGCGCCTTGTGCGGTGAGGTCGACTTCGCCTTGTAGTGATGAGCCAATGCTGCCCGCCGTACGAAGCTCTTCGAGTTTGCGTGTCACAAGCGCACGGATTTCACGCAAACGAGACCAGCGCTGTTGCAGTGTGTCAGCTTCGGCGATGGTCGGCACTGAGTGATAGCACTCGGTGAAAATCGTGAGGCGACTGGTGTCAGGTTGATTGGCCAAGGTAGACGCGCCCAAAATGCCCCACGCTTCTTCGGCGGTGAAGGACAGAATCGGCGCCATCAGTTTGAGCAAAGTCTGGGTAATGTGCAGCAACGCCGTTTGTGCCGAGCGACGTGCCTGACTCTTAGGTGCTGAGGTATATAAGCGGTCTTTTAAAACATCAAGATAAAACGAGCCTAAATCCTCAGAGCAAAAGTGTTGCAACCTGGACATTGCCGGTTGAAACTCGTATTGCTCAAAGCTTTTGAGTACCTCGGCTTGCATCTGTGCGGTCATCGCCAGTGCATAACGATCGATTTCAAGCATGCTGTCAGGCAGCACCGCGTCTTTTGCCGCATCAAAGTCGGCCAGATTCGCGAGTAAAAAGCGCAAGGTGTTACGAATACGGCGATAGCTTTCGACCACGCGCTTGAGAATCTCGTCAGAGATGGAGAGTTCGCCAGAGTAATCGGTACTAGCGACCCACAAACGCAAGATCTCGGCGCCCAAGCTATCAGAGATTTTTTGGGGCGCGATCACATTGCCCACTGACTTACTCATCTTGCGACCTTGGCCGTCAACCACAAAGCCGTGTGTCAACAAGCTGTTGTACGGGGCGCGCCCTTCGAGCATGCAGCCAGTTAAGAGCGACGAATGAAACCAGCCACGATGTTGATCTGAGCCTTCGAGGTACATATCTGCAGGCCACGGCAACTCGCCATGCGAGCCTTGCTGGGCATTGTTTAAACCGCCTAACACTGTCGCGTGGGTGGTGCCAGAGTCAAACCAGACATCGAGCGTGTCGCGATTTTTCTCGTATTGATCGGCCTCTGGCCCAAGCAAGTCAGCCGGTTCAACCGCTTGCCAGGCTTCGATGCCACGTTGCTCAACAAGTTTGGCTACCGCCTCAAGCAAGGCTGGGGTATCAGGGTGCAAGGCGCCGGTTTCTTTGTGAAGAAAGAAGGCCATGGGGACGCCCCATTGCCGTTGCCGTGATAAGGTCCAATCAGGTCGATTGGCAATCATGGCGTGCAGACGTGCGCGACCCCAGGCTGGGTAAAACGCTGTGGCCTCGATTGCGGCCAGCGCGCTGGCGCGCAGTGTGGGCGCGTCATCCTTGGGATGCACATCCATCCCAGCAAACCATTGACTGGTTGCGCGATAAATGATGGGTGTTTTGTGCCGCCAGCAGTGCATATAGCTGTGCGCGTGCGGTTCTTGCTTGAGCAGGGTGCCGGCTTGTGTCAGGGCTTCAACGATTTTTGGATTAGCCGCCCAAATACTTAAGCCACCGAAGCCAGGCAAACTGGGCACGAACTTGCCATCACCCATGACAGGGCTGATGATGTCGGCATCTTTCATGCCGTTGGCCTTGCACGATAAAAAGTCTTCGATACCGTAGGCGGGAGCCGAGTGCACCACACCAGTACCCGTATCAAGCGTGACGTAATCGCCCAAATAAATGGGCGCTGTGCGTTGGTAGCCGGCGTCAAAGCGCGCCAAGGGATGCTCAAACTCGAGTTTGTTTAACGCTTGACCCAGGCAACGGGCAATGACTTCGCCTTGAAGGTTCCATTCTTTGAGGCAAGCTTGGACGCGATCGACGGCAAGGAGCAAGAGCGCGCCCGTGGCGGGTGCTGGGCTGACGCGAACCAACGCATACTCGAACTCAGGGTGCAGGTTTAATGCCTGGTTTGAGGGAATCGTCCAGGGGGTCGTTGTCCAGATCACAATGGCGCCAGGCTCAACCTCGTGCAGACCAAAGGCTTTAGCGAGTGCGGGGCGGTCGATAAACGGGAAGGCAACGTGGACCGCTGGATCTTTGCGATCGGCGTATTCAACCTCAGCCTCAGCGAGCGCCGAACCACAATCAAAGCACCAGTTCACGGGCTTGAGGCCCCTGAAGACATAGCCCTTGTCGAGGATTCGACCCAGCGCACGAATCTCGTTGGCCTCGTTGCTGAAGTTCATGGTCAGGTAGGGGCGGTTCCAGTCGCCCAACACACCGAGCCGTTCAAAATCCTTTTTCTGGCGATCGATTTGCTCAAGCGCGTAGGCGCGAGCTTTAGCCTGCACTTCAGCCACAGGCAAATGTTTGCCGTATTTCTTCTCAATCTGGATCTCAATGGGCATGCCGTGGCAATCCCAGCCCGGTACATAGGCCGCATCAAAGCCGGCCATATTGCGACTTTTGACAATGATATCTTTTAGGATTTTATTGACCGCGTGTCCGATGTGGATGTCACCGTTTGCGTAGGGTGGGCCATCGTGTAGCAAAAACGTTGGGCGGCCCTTGCTTGCCTCGCGAATCGCTTGATAGACGCGTTTTTCTTGCCATTGTGCAACCCAGAGGGGCTCACGGCGCGGTAAATCGCCACGCATCGGAAACGGCGTGTCGGGCAGATTGAGTGTTTGTTTATAGTCCATGGGGCGCAAAATAAGCCCGCGCATGCTGTGCATCGGCATGCATGGCGGCAGTCAAGGTTGGGAGATCAGGAAACTTCTCTTCGTCTCGAAGATGTTTGAGAAGCTCTACGCGGATGAGTTTACCGTACGCATCGATGTTGACATCGAAAAGATGGGTCTCGAGCAAAATCCGGCCATCGTCTTCGACGGTTGGACGCACACCGAGGCTGGCAACCCCTGGCAAGGCCTCTGGTGCTAAACCGTGTACCCGCACAACATAGATGCCTGAGCGAGCCGCACACCTTGGGGTGACGCGCATGTTTAAGGTGGGCATATTTAAAGTGCGGCCTAGTTTTTTACCGTGCACGACGTGACCAGTCATGGCGTAAGGGCGCCCGAGCAGGCTTTGGGCTTGTGTCAGATCGCCGACTGCCAGCGCGGCACGCACCTCAGAGCTTGAAACACGATGGCCTTGTTGGTCTTTGACCTCAGAGAGTGTGTGCACTTCGAGCCCATGCTGCGGGCCCATCTGTTTGAGTAAGGCCACATCCCCCGAGCGCTGCCGACCGAAGCGAAAGTCTTCGCCGACGATCAGCCAGCGCGCGTTTAGGCCTTTGACCAAGAGCTTTTCAATAAAGTCTTGTGCCGACATTTCGGCAAAGTCTTGATTAAATCGCGCGAGCATCACTTGTTCGATGCTGGCCTGGCCGAGTGCACTGAGTTTGTCACGTAGCCCATTGATTTGTGGAGGCGAGAGCTCGGGTCGTCGATTTTTTTCGGCGAAAAACTGTCGCGGGTGCGGGGCAAAGGTCAAGACGGTTGGCACCAACGCGCGTGCGTGGGCGGCCTCAGTCACTTGACTGAGCATGGCCAGATGCCCTAAATGCACCCCATCAAAATTGCCGATAGAGAGCGCGGTGGGTCGTCGCAACAGGGGGGCCGAGGCCTGACGAAAAATGCTGAAAGAGGTGTTCACGAGCAACAGTTTACAATTTCGGACTACCTTGTTTGCGAAAAACCATGTCTGAACCCGAAATTTTGCCCTGCCGCTTCGTTATTTTGATCTCTGGCCAGGGGTCGAACATGCAGGCGCTTGTGCAGGCGTGTCAGTCAAAGGCATGCCCAGGTGAGGTTGTGGCGGTGGTTTCTAACCGCGCGCAGGCTGGTGGCGTGCAGTGGGCGCAGGGGCAGGGTATTGCCACAGAGGTCGTTGCGCATCGCGATTTTGCTTCGCGTGAAGCGTTTGATCAGGCTTTGGCTGCGGTGATTGACCGTTATTTACCCGACTATGTCTTATTAGCTGGATTTATGCGAATTTTGACCCCAGCGTTTGTCGAACGCTACGCTGCGCGCTTGGTCAATATTCATCCGTCTTTGTTGCCGGCGTTTCCGGGCATGCACACACACGAGCAGGCCTTGGCGCTGGGGGTGCAAAGTCATGGTTGTACTGTGCATTTTGTCACGCCGGTGCTTGACCATGGGCCGATTATCGCTCAGGGGGTCGTCCCTGTGAGGGCTGACGACACCCCAGCTACGCTTGCTGCACGTGTGCTCACAGTTGAGCATCGTGTTTATCCTGCAGTTGCCACTTGGCTTGCGCAGTCGCGCGTAAAAATCATGCCTGATCAGCGCGTACAGGTTGAAGGTGTACCCAGTCGCTTATTTGTATCGGAGCATGCGCAATGATTGATTCTAAAAAAGCAGGTCGTCGTACGGGCTCAACTGGGCCACAGCGTTCAATTCAATCATTTGCGCAGGGCCGCGCTGAGGGTCAAGAGAACCGGGCCAAGCGTGACACGGGTGGCGTAGTCGGTGCCTCTCGTGTGGGCACCAAAGAGGCCGCGCGCGAGGCTGCGCGTGCAGCGGGTAATGCGCTGCCGCGCAAAGGGTCTGCGACTGAAAGGCTCATGAACGCCACGCCTTTTGCGCCACGCGCAGGCGCACCACGGCCAGGCGGCAGTTACAACGGCGAGCGGCCTGCTGGTGCCCGCGGCGAACCGCAGCAGTCGACTTATACCGGTCGCGTCAAGCCTCGTTTACCAATGATGACGATTCGTTTAGACCAAATTCGGCAAGTGCTCGACGAGGTGCTAACTTGGCGCTTTGCGGCAGACTCTGTGGTGTCGCACTGGTTTCGGGCGCATCCAAAGTTGGGGGTGCGTGATCGCGCCGAAGTGGCCGAAGTGGTTTACGACGTGTTACGTAACCTTCGGCGCTATCGACAACTCGCTGAAAGCGGAGTGGGCAATGCGGTGCGGCGTTTAGCCATTCAAGGGGCGATTGTCATGATTGACAATGGTCGCGTGCGCGAAGTGCTTGATCCAGGCGAAATTGCTTGGTTAGATCGTATTGCCCAAATCGACGAGCAATCCTTAGCGGTTGAAGTCCGCACCAGTTTGCCTGACTGGCTGTATGAACGCTTGCAGTACTTGCCTAATCTTGAGCAACTAGCGCACGCACTGAATCAGCCCGCGGCGCTTGATATTCGTGTCAATCCCATGAAGGCTGAACGCGACGAGATGCTCGCGGATTTGACACGCGGCAACGCCGTGCGTCATGCGCCTGTCGCCACGCCTTACTCGCCTTGGGGGATTCGTTTGACGGGGCGCCCCACAATGAATAAGTGGCATCAGTTTGAGCACGGCTTGATCGAGGTGCAAGACGAGGGTAGCCAGCTGTTGGCCTTGTTGGTGGGCCCTAAGCGTGGCGAGATGGTGATTGATTTTTGTGCGGGTGCTGGTGGTAAAACCTTGCTGTTGGGGGCGTTGATGCGCTCGACCGGGCGCCTCTATGCGTTGGATGTTTCAGCCACCCGCTTGGCTAAGGCTAAGCCGCGGTTTGCCCGCAGTGGTTTATCAAATATTGTGCCGGTGGTGCTTGAGCACGAAAACGACACGCGAGTGCGACGCTTGGCGGGTAAGGCGCAGCGTGTTTTGGTAGATGCGCCTTGCAGTGGTGTGGGTACGCTTCGACGTAATCCTGACCTAAAGTGGCGCCAGTCGGTACAAAGCTTGCAAGAACTGACGGCTTTACAGGCGCGTATTTTGGCCAGCGCTTCGCGTTGTGTTGCCCCAGGTGGGCGGTTGGTGTATGCCACGTGCAGCGTTCTGGTTGAAGAAAATCAGGCTCAAGCAGAGCGGTTTTTGGCAGAACACCCAGATTTTGAACT
>CANCMG010000059.1 GCA_947378965.1 Alcaligenaceae bacterium
TTAGAACGCGAATTGATGTAATCAACGGCCTGTTGCACAGTCGTGATTTTTTCAGCTTCTTCGTCGGGGATTTCGGTTTCGAACTCGTCTTCGAGTGCCATGACTAGCTCGACCATGTCGAGTGAATCGGCACCGAGGTCGTCAAGAAAGGAGGATGCGTTCTTGATCTCGGCTTCGTTTACGCCGAGTTGTTCAGCGACGATCTTCTTAACGCGCTGTTCGATGCTTTCCATTCATATCTCCAAAGGGGGGAAAAGTTCGCCGAATTATAGCGAACCGGCAGAAAAAAAACCTGTTACATGTACATGCCGCCATTCACATGGACTGTCGTGCCTGTAATGTAACCGGCTTGAGGAGACGCCAAGAAGGCTGCAGCATGAGCAATATCAGCTGCAGACCCAAGGCGTCCAAGGGGAATTTGGGTTAAAAGTGCCGCGGTTTGACCTTCGTCGAGGCCGCTAGTCATGTCGGTGGCGATAAAACCGGGAGCGATACAGTTAACGGTCACGCCTCTGCTACCCAGCTCTCGGGCCAGTGCACGGCTCATGCCAGCGACACCCGCTTTTGCGGCAGCGTAATTGACCTGCCCAGGGTTACCCATTGAGCCAACCACAGAAGTAATGTTGATGATACGACCCCAGCGTGCCTTCATCATGCCGCGCATCACGGCTCGCGACAGTCGAAATACCGAGGTGAGGTTGGTGTGCAGCACAGCGTCCCAATCATCGTCTTTCATGCGCATCGCAAGATTATCGCGGGTAATCCCGGCATTATTGACCAGGATGTGCGGCCCGCCCGACTCTTTGGCTAGGGCGTTGGTTAACGCATCGCAGGCGGCAGCGTCAGTGACGTTGAGCACAACGCCACGACCGCCATGACCCGCTAGAGCCTCTGTAATCCCTGCAGCGCCCGCTTCGGTGGTAGCCGTACCCACTACGACTGCACCGCGTGCAGCGAGCTCTAGAGCGATCGCTTTGCCAATGCCGCGTGAAGCACCTGTGACTAAAGCAATTTTATCTTTCAGATCCATAGCGTTATCCTTAGGCTGCTGCCAGTGCATCGATTGCGGCTTGCATGGATTCGGGGTCAGTGATCGACAGCGCAACCAGCTCAGGATCAATACGTTTGACCATGCCTGATAAGACCTTACCGGGCCCACACTCAATAATGTGCGTGATCCCTTGCGCCTTCATGGCTTGGATCACCTCAACCCAGCGCACTGCGTGCCAGGCCTGCCGCACCAAGGCATCACGGATGGCATCGGGCGCCTGTTCGATCGCCACATCCACATTATTTACGACAGCAATCGCAGGGGTTGACACGTTGATCTTGGCCAACGCGCCGGCCAATACCTCGGCGGCGGGCTTAAGCAAACTTGAGTGAAATGGCGCCGAAACTGGCAAGAGCATGGCGCGCTTAGCACCCGCAGCCTTTGCAGTGACGATCGCGCGTTGGACCGCCGTGGCGTGACCTGCAATCACAACTTGCGACGGTGCATTAAAGTTTACGGCCTCAACCACCTCGCCTTCTGAGGCGTCAAGGCACGCTTGTTTGACCAAGTGATCGTCAAGACCCAACACCGCAGCCATGGCGCCAGTACCGACCGGTACGGCAGCCTGCATCGCATCGGCGCGGATTCGCACCACGCGCACGGCATCTGCCAACGTCAACGCACCAGCAGCCGTCAGTGCGGCGTACTCGCCTAAGCTATGACCAGCCATTAGGCTTGCTTGAGGGCCGCCTGCTGCACACCAGGCCTCGTACATGGCCACACCGGCCGTCAACATCGCAGGCTGGGTATTCGTGGTGAGGCTTAATTGCTCGGCTGGGCCTTGCGCCATCAAGGCGCCTAGGTCTTCACCCAGGGCAGCGCTAGCCTGCGCAATGACGTGCATGGCGGCAGGATGACCTGACCAGGCATCCATCATCCCAACTGACTGCGAGCCTTGGCCCGGAAAAACGAAAGCAAATTTCATAGCGTTTAATCGTTAATGTATTTAGAGTTTTATGCTGTGTATTCGGATTTCTGTTTTCGATGGTTCAGTATGTAGTGACTCGACTTAGTGATTCAGTTTGGCGCTTGATGTTCAGTTGAGGGTCTCTCTGCACACTTAGCACTAAACGCCCATCCGTATTTTCACATTTTGACTAAAACTGAGCCCCAAGTGAAACCGCCGCCGACTCCTTGTAGCAGCACCAACTGGCCTGGCTGAATACGCCCGTCACGCCGCGCAACATCCAGCGCCAAGGGGATGCTTGCCGCCGATGTATTAGCATGCTGATCAACCGTCACGACAACTTTCTCGAGTGCGATATCAAGCTTGCGTGCCAGAAAAGTCAAAATGCGTAGATTAGCCTGATGCGGAATCAACCAATCAACCTGTGACAACTGCAGGCCCGCCTGAGCCACAACCTCGCGAGCAGAGCGGTCAAGCACCGTCACAGCTTGTTTAAATACAGCCTGCCCATCCATACGCAAAAACGGATCACCCGTCACCGCACCATAGGCAACGTTACCCGCAGCCGACAAAATACCCATCTGACTACCATCGGCGTGTAATTCAGCCGACAAGATTCCGGGCTCGGTACTGGCTTTGACCACTACCGCACCAGCACCATCACCGAACAACACACAGGTACCGCGGTCATTCCAGTCGAGGATACTTGAAAACACTTCGGCGCCGATCACTAAAGCGCAGCGGGCCCGACCAGCACGAATAAAAGCCTCGGCCGTGGTCAGCGCATACACAAAGCCGCTACAAACAGCCTGCACATCAAACGCGGCCGCTCCTTTGTTGCCTATGTTGGCCTGCACTAAACAGGCGGTACTTGGAAACACAAAATCTGGGGTTGAGGTTGCCAAAATAATCAGATCCACTTCGCCTGCATCGATCTGGGCATCAGCAAGTGCGCGGCGTGCGGCTTCAGTCGCTAGTGCACTCGTCTTGACACCACGCTCAGCAAGGTAACGCTGTCGAATCCCGGTGCGCTCAAAGATCCACTGATCGGAGGTTTCGATGTTTCGTGACGCAAGGTCTGCAGCCAACTCGTCGTTACTGACGCAGCGCGGAGGTAAAAAACTACCCGAACCTACGATTCGCGCATAAGGCAGTGCCTGTGTCATGCGGGGTCTCCGGTACCGCCATTGGCGGCGAGGGACTGGGTTTGCGTCAATTGCGCAATGGCCGCCGTCGTGCGCGAGAGTAAATGATTTGCCACCGAGGCGCGAGCGCAGTCTAGCGCAAACCCAAAGGCAATCGCATCAGCCGAGCCATGGCTTTTAATCACAACGCCACGCAGGCCAAGCAACGCGGCGCCGTTGTAACGACGATTATCCGCTTGCGCACGAAAGCGCCTGAGCACGGGCAAAGCCACAATGCCGAGCAACTTCGCGCCTAGATTGCGCGTAAAGGCTTCGCGCAGCATCTGCGACATCATGCGCACAACACCTTCTGCCGTTTTGAGTGCAACGTTGCCAACAAAGCCATCGCACACGACAACGTCAACGGTACCTTTAAAAATATCGTCACCCTCGACATTACCGTAGAAATTTAGTGAACTTTGACGAAGCAGTTCGCCCGCCTGCTTCACAACCTCGTTGCCTTTAATCGCCTCTTCGCCGATATTCAGCAAGCCGATTGAAGGATTAGGGTTTTGCTTACCAACCTGAGCAAAGGCAGTACCCATGATGGCAAACTGCAATAAATGCTGCGCCGAACAATCGACGTTAGCACCTAAATCAAGCATGATGGTCGTGCCACCGAGTTGATTCGGCAAGACGGACGCGATCGCTGGTCGGTCGATGCCGTCTAGTGTTTTTAAGACGTATTTTGAAATCCCCATCCAGGCGCCAGTGTTACCCGCCGAGACACAGGCATCTGCCTGATTGTCTTTAACAGCCTGTGCAGCAACCCGCATTGAAGAGTCTTTTTTGCGTCGCAATGCGATTTCAACAGAGTCATCCATATGGACGACCTCGGTCGCCGCAACAATTGTCATGCGGCCTGGCGACACGTCTGGGTAATGTTTAGCGTGCTCAGCAACGGCCTGCTTGATTGGCTCAGAGAGCCCAACCAACAACAGATGAGTATCCGGAAAGCGTTGAGCGAAAGCGAACGCTGCAGGGATTGTGACTGGAAGCCCAGAGTCACCACCCATGCAATCAATCGCGATACGAATCACGGCAGACACGTGAGGATGCAGCAGCGAGCGTGGGGGCCTGTAGCCCGTCAACCCGCTTTATTCGTCAGTCTTGGTCTTGAGGATCTTACGGCCACGATACACCCCGGTTGGGCTGATGTGGTGACGCAAATGCTGCTCGCCAGTATTAGGCTCGACCGCAGTAGAGGGATTAACCAAAAAATCATGCGAACGGTGCATACCGCGCTTTGATGGGGATTTTTTATTTTGCTGAACAGCCATGACAACTCCTGTGGATCGGCGAATTGTACGCCAACCATCTTAATAATAACTACTGACCTTTAATCTTAAGCTGCCCCAATACTGCAAATGGCGAGGGACGCTGCACATCGGCGGCCGAATCTGCAGCTTGCGCCTCAGTTTCTGCCCCACCTAAGGGCTCAGGACATGTCTCATGTCTGGGCACATAGGGCACTTCTAAAATCATTTCGTCTTCAACAAGCTCCAACAAATTAAATGTTGGAGATCCCATTATCTTTTCAGGTGCGTCTAAATCTGTATCCTCAAGATCACCTTGATCGAGGTCAGACTCGCGCACCACTAATTCAAATACTGTTTGCCGATCAACCGGGAACATCAAATCCCCCAAGCATCTTTGGCACTCAAGCAACAGCAACGCCTGAATTTTTACGACCAACTGCAATTTACCGACTTTACTGCGCCGCCCCTGCAGCAAATATTTTACCAATCCGGGATGTTGCGGGGGTTGCTCAAGAACGACCAACTCTGCAAAGGGCTGTTCTGGCACATCTTCGAGCAAGCGTTCTAGCCGATTGACCGAAAACACCCCTTCTATCAACTGACCGCGGCGCGCAAACTCAAAGGCGTCAACGACTGGCGGTACCCCTAATCTAAAGCCTGGACTAAGATCTTTTGACATCCTCTTATCCTTGCAGCCTTTTATGCTTTAGAACAGAACCGCTGCGCGGTATCCCTGTGCAAGCTTATGAGCCGCTACGAAAGCAGCAAAGCAAGAGATAATAGCGTGTTTACCCCCTCAACGTCAATAGACAAACCAACACCACCTGACCCTCATGACTCCTCGTTTAATCCTTGCCTGAAGTGCAAAATACCCTCGTGACTCTTCGTTTAATCCTCGCCTGAACTGCAAAATACCCTCGTGACCCCTCATTTAATCCTTGCCTCAAGCTCCAAATACCGCCAAGAACTCCTTTCTAGGCTAAAAATTCCTTTTCTTTCGATCTCACCGGAGATCGACGAAACGCCCTTGTCTGGCGAACAGCCCGAGCAACTTGCCTTAAGACTGGCGATTGCTAAAGCACAGCACATTGCGCAGGCTTACCCCAACCACGTTGTCATTGGCGCCGATCAAGTCGCCTCACTGCACGGTCGGCCTTTAGGTAAGCCAGGGCATGCCGAGGCCGCACAGGCGCAGTTGCAGCAATTGTCAGGCCAAACCGTCTCTTTTTTTAGCGCAATGGCCGTGGTACTGGGCTCGCAGGTACAAAGCACAGTGGTGCCCACACATTGCGTGTTTCGTCAGCTGTCTGACGCTGCAATCGCACGTTACATTGCCATCGATCAACCCTTTGACACGGCAGGCAGCGCTAAAGCCGAGTGTCTGGGGATTGCACTGATGCAAAGCATGCATAGTAGCGATCCGACTTCAATCATTGGGTTACCGCTGATTGAATTGACACGGATGCTCGCCCAGGTTGGGCTTGATCCACTCGAAGACACCACAACCGCACCGATTTCAATTTCAGACACACGCACATGACAACAACATCGAGTTCTCCTGCAGCACGCGGCACCTTGCATTTGATGCCGGTAGGTTTGGGCCTGGCCCCAATCGAGCAGTGGCTCCCAACGGCTGCGCAAGCGCAAGCCGGCTTGCTCAGTTGCTACATCGCAGAAAACGCCAAAACTGCCCGAGCATTTTTAAAGCTGGTGGCGCTCGCTCGCCCCTTGCAAGACGTCACCATTCACGAATTAAGCCCGCGCGTTGATGACGCGCAGCTGCAGAGTTGGCTGCAGCCGCTGCGCGCTGGCGTTGATATCGGCCTCGTCTCTGAGGCGGGCTGCCCCGCGGTCGCCGACCCAGGCGCGCGTGCGGTCACCATTGCGCACAACTGGGGTGTCACAGTCAAGCCTTGGGTGGGGCCGTCTTCAATCCTATTAGGCTTGATGGCAAGCGGGCTTGACGGACAACGGTTTGTGTTTCATGGCTATGCGCCGGTCGACGCCACCGACCGCAGCCGACAACTACAAGTTTGGGAGCAAACGTCAGGCAAACAAAAGCAAACCCAATTGCTGATCGAAACGCCCTACCGTAATCTGGCGATGTTCAACAGCTTGCTTGAACATCTCAAGGGCAACACCAGGCTGTGTGTCGCGCGCTCACTCACCACCCAAGCTGAATGGGTACGTACGCTCACAGTGACACAATGGAAATCCCAACCCAAGCCCGAGCTCGACAAGCACCCGACTCTGTTTTTGTTTCAAGCTGCGTAGCGCAAGCTTCTGCGCGAGCGGGCGGGTGACTGAGCGTGCATGACTAAAGTTTATAACGACTGAGATTTTTAATGACTGAGATTTTTTACGACTGAGATTTTTTTACGACTGAGATTTTTAATGACTGAGATTTTTAATGACTGAGATTTTTTTTCCGCAACATCATTTAGGCACTCAACACAACCAACAACAGCGGCTCATCACCCTCGTGCGAGATCAGGCGTTCGCAACACTCGCTCGCTGTCGGTCGCTGTTAGTCGTTTTGCTGTTGTTGGCGTTAGCGGGCTGTGCGTCGCAACAGAGTGGTGGCCCTTACCAACTGGATGAGTCACTCAAGGCCAACGGCAAAAATAGCCGTATCGACATCATCGTGCTGCACTACACGGCCTCTACCAAGCCAAGCGCGTTGCTCACCCTCACCAATCGCGAGGTCAGTGCACATTATGTTGTGTCTGACGATAGCAAACCAGTCGTTTATAAGTTGGTTGACGAGAATCTAAGTGCCTGGCACGCCGGCGACAGTAGCTGGTACGGCCGCACCTTCATCAACCCTCGGTCAATCGGGATTGAAATTGTGCATCCGGGCTGGGCACGCAACAGCAGCGGTAATGTCGGCCCTTTGTTTCCTGCCGCACAAATCGATGCGGTGATCGCTCTGACGCGTGCCGTGGCGCAGCGCCATGGTGTCGCCCCTGAGAACATCGTTGGCCATAGTGACGTTGCACCCCTGCGCAAGCAAGACCCAGGGCCCGCATTTCCCTGGAAAAAGCTTGCGCAGGCCGGGGTTGGCCGCTGGTTTGATGAGGCCGCTGCTGCCAAATATCAAGCTGAATATGTACGCAACGGCCCACCAGACGCCGGCTGGTTTCAAAAGCAATTAAAACGCGTGGGCTATAGCGTGCCCGAATCTAATTACTTTGACGCGAATACCCTGCACACCATTGCCGCGTTTCAAATGCACTATCGGCCTGAGCTCGTCAACAGCAAGCCCGATGCTCAAACGGCAGCCAGATTGCGCGCCTTGCCCACCAATGGGTCAGGGCTTTAGCGCTCGACGTTTTTGAAAACGCCACAAGCGCCAGCCCAACAGTAGCGCTGTCACTGCCGCGTAGATCGCTACGGTTGTGAAATCATTTTTACCAGCCTTGTGCCAGTAATAATGCAATAAGCCAAGCAAGGTAATTGCATAAATCGATTGGTGCAAGTGCTGCCAGCGCCGCCCAAGCCGGCGCATCCACCCGTGGGTTGACGTCACGGCTAGCAACGACATCGTCAAAAAGGCCGCCATCCCCACCATAATGAAAGGTCTCTTCCAGACATCAGACAGCATCGGCGTCCACTCAAAACCTTGATCCCACCAAGCCCACGTTAACGCGTGCAAGCTTGCATAAAAAAAAGTGAAGAGACCGCACATTCGGCGCCAGCGCAGCAGCGCGGGTTGATTCAACCATTGGCGCAACGGCGACACCGACAGCGTCAGGAGCAGGCACACTAACGTCCAGGTGCCCGACGAACGAGATAAAAACTCAACCGGATTCGCTGTCAAGTCGTTTTGCAGGCCCAGCCACACCCAACGCAAAAGCGGATACAAGCCCGCAGCAAAGAGCAAAATTTTTGCACGATCGAGCGTGCGGACTGAAAGCGTTTTAAGCGTGCGCGTAGCCATGCGGAGATTGTACTGGCGCCCCTCGTTCAGACACAAGCGAGGTTGCAATGATTACCCGAAACCTTAATGAATGTTGGGCGTATTGGGGGGCTGTAACGTTGGAAACCACACGCAAAAAGAACTGCCCTGCCCGACATCGCTGATTAACTCAATTTCACCGCCGTGCAGTAAGACGATGCGCTTGACAAAGGATAAACCTAGGCCAACACCACGCACCTTGCTCTCTGGATCGACTCGAAAATACTCAAGAAAAATATCTTGATGAAATTGCGTTGCCACACCACAACCTTGATCAATCACTGCAACCCCGGTCATGCCAGAACGATGACGAGTTTCGATTCGAACTTTACTCTCAACAGGAGAGTATTTACAGGCGTTATCAATCAAATTTAATAATAAAATGTCTAACAACTGCTCATCAGCGAATATGTGCTGGGCCTCAGGTGAGAGCACTAATTCGAAGCTGTGGTTGTTTTGATATACCCTGCATTTTTCGATTAGATTAGAAATCCAGTTCGACAAATCAATCAGCTTGACTCGCACTGAGTCAGGAGAGTAACTCAGGCGATCGTGTTGCAACCACTTTTCAAAAAGAAGCGCCAGGCGATGCGTCGCGCTAGAGATGGCATTAATTCGCTTTGCAATATTATTTACGCCAACGCTATCCTCTCGCTTGAGTAGCGCAGCCTGACTTTCGATAATCCCTAAAGGGTTTCGAAATTCGTGAGAGATCATGGCGCCGAAGCGGTCATACTGTTCCCTGTGTTTTTTTTCATTTTTTAGCAAGATTTCTAACTCGCGCGTTCGATCGAGCCTAGTGCTGGCCAGACGCGCCTCAGTGTCTCTGCTAGCTTCGAGTGCCACGCAGTGCGCCCGGGTCGTATCAAGCAGAACCGCTTCACTACAGTTTCTGTTGTTCTGAATCCGAACAGACAGGGCAAGCGAAAAAAACAACATTTCAAACGCTGGACCGATCTGTATGACATAAAAACTGACAGACTGCACCGACAACCAGCCAAGATGCCTGAAGGCTAACGCAAAAACTCCCAGCAAGACCAAGGACTGCGCCAGCAAAAAATAATAGCCCTCTGTCTGGTCAGTGCGTATGAACTGAAAGGTGGCATACAGTATCAGGGCTGTCGAAAGCAAAATAAGCAACAATAACGTTTCAACAAACCACGTACTCACGGAAAGAAAGTACACAGATAACACAAGTAAAAAATTTAACAGCGCGACGACACCAACGAGAAGACGCATGGCAGCATCAATCTTTGGTACGAGTTGTCGCGTCTTCAAAAAAACTCTACTAAACATTAAATTTACTACTGCACCCAGAGACAGAATCGCCAGCGGGGCAGACTGCTCCCAGCGACTCGAAGGCAACCACACAGACAGTTTTGTAAAATCATTTGCAATGAGTGTTGCCAGGCAAGTGGCCGAGGCAAGCCCGGTAAAGAGCAGAAAGCTCTTATCTCGACACTCGAAATACCTTAAGACATGATGGAGCACCAAAGCGCTCAGACAGCCAATTGATACAGGCGTCATCCACGCACCCAACCCATGAACGTGCAGGATCGGATCGATCATCCGTTCATCCGCTTGGTCACTTTACAGGCAAGGCCTGCTGAACAACCTGATCGCTGAGCATCAGGGGCAGACCACTTGCACCAGAACCAAAAAGCAGGACTTTTGCATTGGCAGACTTTGCCATAGCTTCACTGGCTTCTACGCCCCGATAACGAAGGTAGTCTGCATTGACGCCGTTAAAGGCGAGATCCAGAAAATTTTTTATGCCTCTTGCTTCGATGACTTTTCTTTCAGACTCTTGTCTCGCAATATCTACAACGTAGGAATAAGCCTCGGCATGCTGAGCCTCGACCATTTTTTGGTGAATCGCATCGCGAACTGCTTTTGGATAGCTCACAGAAAGAATCTCGATTGCGCTGAGTTTGACTAACCTGACGTTAATGAGCCCCGGCGGGCTCAGATCATCCAAAATCAAATCATCTGCGCTGATCGTGATGTTAGTCAGCAACTCTCTTAAATCTGTTGTGAAAGCATTTTTCGAACTGTATTTGGAAACCTGATCACGCAGAGCCGCGACGATCTGCGGGGTGATGATTTTTTTCAAAAACTCGGGCCCTGCATACCGATGCAATAGGGGGACTGTGTGACGGTTGATCTCATACTGAAACACGACTTTAACGTCTGCCTCCAGAAGGTCAGTAGTCAGTAAATTTAATTCTAGCTCTTGAACATTGACGCGCGTGCTGTATTGCGTCACGTAATTGAGTGGCCAAATGATATGGAGACCTTCATTTAAGACTCGATCAAGCTGAACACCTCCTGAAAAAGGGCGATACAACACGCCAACGCTTCCACCTGGGACGACAATGACTATTCGTTGCCATAACAGCACGATGCCAGTCACGAGCAAAATCATCGCAACCAACAGTGGCACGAGATGGCGCTTGCGACGCTTAGTCACAGGCGCGTGCTTGACATCCTCAGAGGTCTCGAACGCGCTCACTATCACAAGGCCTCTTCAACCAGCATTCCGTCACTGACGCTCAAGACCTTGTCGGCGGCGCTGTAGTACTGGTCATCATGGGTGATGGCAATAACCGTCTTACCCATTGCACGCAGGCGAGGAATAATGATGTCGTAGAACTCTTTTCTGAACTGCGGGTCCTGATCGGCGGCCCACTCATCCAGAACCATAATGGGTTTTTTACAAAGCAAAGCGACAACCAAAGCCAATCGCTTGCGCTGTCCACTCGAAAGCTTTACGGTCGAAAACTCCCCATCCCGGACCTGAACATGGGCCTCGATCTCAAATTGTTTAAGCAGTTCAGTCACCTCTTGATCGCCGATCTGATTCAGACCGAAGGTTTTCTTAAACAAATGAAAATCACTAAATACCACGGCAAACAAGTCGCGATAATCTGCGGTCGACGGTTGAGAAACAACCTGTTCGCCATTGACCTTGATTTGACCCGACTCAGGCGTGTACAGCCCTGTCAGCAAACGAATCATAGTCGTCTTGCCCGAGCCGTTGCGACCTCGAATAAAGTAGACCTTACCTGCCTCAAACTGATAGCTGATTGGCCCAAGTTTGAATTGAGTCTCTGCCTTGCCATTTGTATAGTCAAAACAGATGTCCTGAAACGTCAAAGACTTGAATTCAGAATAAATTTCACGTTGTCTGGAGGCCGTTTCAGCCTCTTCATCAGACAAACGCCGTTCAAGATCCATCAATGAGCGTGCAGACAGATTTGCCTGCGTCAGCGAAGGCATTGTCTGCACCACAACCGTCAAAGAGGACACAAGAAACAGCGAGGTGGTTGTAGCCTGCAGAACTTGCTCAGAAAAATCAGGGGATAACTCTGGCACTAAATAGATCAACAGGCCAACGACAACAAACATCAACACTTGCATATAGTTAAAGAATTGCAGCACGTCACTTAGCACCTCGCCCTTAAACTGTGAGCTCTCACGCGATTTTTCAATCATTTGACGGGTGATATCTCTGGCGCGGCGCGAATCCATTTTCACTTCTTGATAACCACTCAGAAAATCATCAAATAGTGAATTGACATACTTCTCTTTTACAACGGTCTGCGCGAGTTCGCTGCTCGACGTGCGCATACCGATCAGACTCACCACAAAAAATAGCACCGTCGAGGCCAGGATCATGACAAATGCGAGCCAAGAAATGAAGGCCATATAAAAGGTCAAAAACACGACCGTCGCAATCGCCTGACTCACTCCGATCAACATGAAACTGCCCTGCGACACTACATGCGCATCTCGTGCCAGTAACTGAAGAATCTCACCACGTCCAATTTCATTGACCTTGATTAATTGAGACTTGAACACCTGCCCCATGATCTTGATTTTGAATTTATGAATCAAGGCTTGGGCACCGATCACGTTAGATCTGGAGACCTTAGCTGTTCCGTACATAAAACCAAGTAGTAGCGCAGCAAAGATAAAAAAGTGCCACGTGACACTGAGATGCTCAGACACTCGGTGAGAGGAATAGTTAATGAGCGAAATCAGCGCCGTATTAGAGATACCCGCAAATAACGACAGGATCGCTACATTCTTTAATTCTTGATGGCTTCCCCTGGCGAGAAACTCTATCAAATCAAATTTTAGATAGCGACGCATGGATCACTTAGGAAAATAGTCTGGTTATTGTCTGCAAGGTAGGGAAAGTTATTTTATGCAGCGATAAGATCAAGACGACTGAACCGGATGCAGCTCAGGATCGAGCACTTCGACTACGCTTTCCTTATCTGCCTTCTTAAACAAAGATTTTGTTTTTGCGAGCTGCTCACGATAGGCCGAGCTCACCGTTTCTGCCGTCAATCCTACGAGCGACTGACCAGACTCAAACTGCCTGATAAAGATGTGCCCCAGCACGAAGGTCGAAGCAAAGGCCAAACCAGGTTGGATCACAAGAGACAACACCGGGCCCGCATAAGGAACGAACCGAAACAAACGCGTGCTCAGGTACCCCGAGGCCAGCACCGTCAGTGTACTGCCCGCCAGACCGCCGAGCAAAGACTGCACCGTCTCTTTTTTGTAAGGGATATCGTAGACCTTGCACAGGTCATATATCATCTTCACCTGCAGGCTACCAATTGCCGCAAGATCAAAACCGGGCACAGGTATCAGGCCTGCAGTCGCAGCCCAAGTTGACCAGCTTTTAACCGTGTGCCTGGCCAGTAGATTGCGATAGTTTTTTGAACCGACTTCAACTGTTTTGTCGACAATGGGCGGTTCGACAGAAAAAGTTTTTGTTCCTTCATGCTCGAACATGTCAGTTGCCGACACGTCTTCGGCTCCATTTGCTTGATTATTTTGACTCATGAAGCCCCCAAGAAAATACATAAAAATTGTCGGTACTCGGGTATTGCAAAAAACATACCCATCTGTTGCAATGCTAACAACAAATTTTGTTTAACGCACGGTAATCCCTTAAAAAATCCCGCATGAGCGTAAAAGTTCTAGTAGTCGAAGATGAAAGCGATCTGCGTGAGGCACTCTGTGCGATCCTTAATCTTGAGGGATTCTCTGCGCGAGGGGTCGGCTCAATCTCAGAGTACAGAGCCTGGCGTCAGACTGAGTCATGCGATTTGCTGGTACTCGATCGAATCTTGCCAGACGGCGACGGACTAGATCTGTTAAGAGAACATCGCCAGACTGATTCGACGCCAGCCACGATTATTACCTGTGAAGGCCAAACCGCAGACAAGATAGCAGGCATGTCTGCTGATGCAGATTATTATCTCGTCAAACCTATCGTCACCGAAGAGTTAATTGCAATCCTCAGGCGACTATCCCGCAGAATTAGCTCAGACACGCACAACCAGACAACTTGGATTCTGGATACCGTCCGCTGGCAACTCAAAGCGCCTTCAGGTGCGAGCGTACCACTCACGCGCAGCGAGTTAAATCTTCTTTCAAAATTTATCGATCAATCAGGCATCACGATCAACCGTGACGCCATTATTCAATCGCTAGGCTACAACCCGGCACACTATGACCTACGCAGACTAGAGATATTAGTCAGGCGTCTACGAAATAAGGTCGAAAAATCAGGTGTGACGGAGTTTCCTCTTTCGACTATTTATGGCGTAGGCTATGCGTTTAATTTTCCGATTCGCAGGATCTAGCGTCGTTTGATCAGGCCTAAGAGACTGATATCGCGTCTTTTGATCAGGCCGAAGAGACTGACCTTGACACCTTGATTCAGTGCGCTCACCGATGACACTAGCGATATCCCTGCTTGACTCACTTCGAAATATTTTCAGACCTGAAGTGTTCGTTGTAAATATAGAGGTTGCCGAGTTCATCAATGACAGTCGTCTGCTCTCGGCCGCCGAGTTCTGTCCGAAAGACTCGAAATATCTTGTCTGAGGTACGTTTTTCAAAACGCCAACCTTTGGGCAAATTCAAAAAGCCACCCAGATTATTGAGATTGATTCCAAATTTATCATTTCTTAAAATGTGAGAACCCGCCATCATGGTGTAGTGCATGCCGTTTGGTGCAATCAATTCATAGAGAGTTGAACCCTCAAACCATAAGAGATTCACCGTCCCGACTGTTCGAAAGGGCAAGTAGGTGTAGTTTCCATTTCTGACCTGCTGATAAACAGAGACATCCTTGAGTAGATCTAAAATATTGAATTTTGCTTCACCGATCAGTGAAAATTTTAGTTTACCAACGTCGACATAGCTATGGCTTGCGCTTGTGACGTCGAGATCTGCCAGCTGAAAATAAGGCCCATGCAGGCGAAACTCAGCGCTTGGATACAACAGCAAAAGCTGGGCCCGTGCCGAGTCGTTGGTCATTGCTGCAAAACGCTTATCGTCACATCGGTTCAGGTCAAGTGTTGACAAAAAATGCAGAGTGACATGAAACCAAGTACGATCCACAGCAAAAATCATGCATGTCGAACTATATTTTTCATAAAAAACGCGAGTTTCAGGCTCAGGCGTTTGCTTGGGGGCTACCCCAGTCGCTTGTTGCAAAGGCTTCTGAGACGCTTCTGGTACTTGAGCAAAACCAATGCCTGAACAAGCAGCGATCAAAACAGTCAAAATAAGTCTAAGAATCATTTTTCAAACTCAATTATTTTGAAAGTTTAACGGGGCTTGTATCAGCTGAGTCAAGCACCAGGGGCAGGCCACTGGATCCTGACCCAAACAGCAACACCTTAGCATTTTCAGACTTAGCCAAGGCTTCGCTTGCCTCGATGCCGCGATAGCGAAGATAATCCGCCATCACACCACCGAACGCAATATCCTGGAAGTTTTTAATGCCTTGAGCCTCGATGACCTTACGCTGGGCTTCCTGTTCAGAAATACTAATGTTGTACTTAAACGCATCTGCATTTTGCGCAGCGACCATCTTTTGGCGGATTGCTGCCCTCACTTCTTCTGGATAAGTTACCGAAATAAGCTGTACGGCACTGATATTGACCAATTTGACATTTGTGCGGCCAGGCGGACTCAGTTGGTCGACGATAGAATCATCTGCGACGATCGCAATCCGTTTGATGACGCGCTGGATTTCATCAGTAAACACCTCTTTAGAGCTGTGCTTGGCAACCAGTTCACGCACCGCAGAGATCACCTGCGGCACAATAATTTTTTTCAGAAAATCAGTGCCTGCATACTTGTGTAGCAAGGGCACCGTCAGGCGGTTGATTTCATACTGAAAAGCCACTGTGACCTGGGTTTCAAGTAAGTCAGCAGTCAATAACGTGAGTTCAAGTGTTTCAACGTTGACCCGCGCACTGTATTGAGTCACAGTGTTCCAGGGCAGATTCAGATTCAAACCCTCGCGATAGACCTGCCGCACGTCAATACCGTCGGAAAACGGTCGGTAGATCACCCCGACACTACCTGCCGGGATCACCACCACGATACGTTTAAACAGCAACACTACGCTCGTTGCCGCAACCACCGAGAGGATCATTAGCAGGACGATGTGACGTCGACACCACCCCAACGTGAGTTGCCTTATTTTTTTAGGTAAACCCAATATCATGCCTGCCGGACCTCTTAAACGTGCGAATCTGTAAGATATTCCAGTCGATCATTTGCATTCTACAGCGTATAGTATGCACGATTAACTGCGGCCGTCAAAAATTTCTTGACTTGTCTTACAACAGCCTTAGCGTACCCCATGCATGAACAAGCCCCTCCGTGTTTGTCCGAGATCAGCCGCACTGGGGCTCAAGAATTACTTCTCAGGCTAGAGCTAGAGCGTGAGTCGGGGCGCCAAACAGCCTGCCTGCTCTTGGTCCACGCATCAAAGTATGCTGTGCTTTCGGGTCAACCTGAGTCAGTCCTGCACCCTGAAGAGCTGAAATATTTTCACTCTCTGAGTGCGTTGAAGCGAAAAACAGACTACCTGCTGGGTCGCTATGCGGCAAAACGAGCGCTTCTGTATCTTTCACCGACGCCCTCTGCCCCTGACATTCATATCAGGCCAGGTGTGTTTCAGCAGCCGGTGGTCATCGGTCGAGGCTGCGAGGAGCTCTCGGCCTGTATCACGCATAGTGGCACCTTTGCGGCTGCAATCGCTTTTCCGACAGGTCACCCATTGGGGATTGATATTGAGTGGCACGACAATGCAGTCCTGGAAACCCTCAAACAGCACGTTGAATCCCCTGAACTGCCGCCTACCGAGCTCTGTGCCTCAGAAGTAGAGCGTTACATCCGCGTCTGGACGGTCAAAGAGTCGCTGAGCAAAATTTTACAATGTGGACTCACAACGCCCTTCTCTGTTTTAAAGCTCCGGGCAGATCCTATCCCAAACAGACGCGCCTGGTCAGGGGAGTTTGAAAACTTTTCTCAATATCGATTCATTTCACTGAGCTCGCCACAGCTGTCCTTTGCTCTGGTACATCCGAGACGCACGAAGGTGGTGCTGCCAATCGAGCAGATCATCAATTTTACGAGTTGACTTGCAGCTCGCTTTCTTAAGTCAGCCTTCACAACTGCTTTTCGCTCGCGCGCTCAACGATGTTTGAACAATCCGGGCAAGCTTTTCAGCGATTACAACCACAGGAAGGACTCATCGCGACTGATTCGCAACGCCAGTCGAATTTATTCGACTGGCGTTGGGGCCCCGGTGATAATATCTTCACAGAGTCAATCGGTACGGCTTTGAGACTTCAAAAGGAATAACAACATAATGATGAAACTGAATTCGATCGCCTATGTTTTCCCTGGACAAGGATCGCAACGCGTCGGTATGGGTGATGGCTTGTTTGATCGTTACCCTGCAATCGAAGCGCAAGCCAATGCCGTGCTCGGCTACTCAATTCGCGAACTCTGCCTAAAAGACCCTTTGCGTCAGCTTGGTCAGACCCAATTCACGCAACCAGCACTCTTCACGGTCAACGCCATGGCCTATCGTGACGCAGTGGCAAGCTCAGGCCAAGGAGGAGACCTGCTGGCAGGACACAGCCTCGGCGAATACAACGCCTTGCATGCAGCCGGCGTTGTTGACTTCACCACGGGTCTGAAGCTTGTACAAAAACGCGGTGAAATCATGTCGCGCATCAAAGGAGGTGGCATGGCTGCAGTCATTGGCCTTGCCGCGGATGAAGTCACTGAGGTGCTTAGACATTCGGGCGTCACGACTCTTGATGTCGCCAACGAAAACTCACCTCTCCAAACAGTGGTGTCCGGACTCGAACAAGATGTGCGCAGTGCGGCCAAACTCTTTGCCGAGATGCCTGGGTGCACGTACATCCCACTGATGGTCAGCGGCGCGTTTCACTCTCGCTATATGCAAGCTGCGCGCGATGAGTTCGAAGCGTTCATGCAGCAATTCGTCTTTGCAGCACCAAAAATCCCAGTCATCTCAAACGTTCAGGCTCGACCTTATCTGCCCGACCAGATTCAGGCTCTGCTCTCCTTGCAGCTCACCCATCCTGTCAAATGGACGGAAACCATACAGGTCATGCTGGGCGCAGGGATCAATGAATTTCGAGAAGTGGGGCCTGGGGAGGTACTCAGCAAACTGATACGTGTGATCCGCGAACAGGCTCCCGCGATCGCAATCGACTGGCCGATCTGACGACTAAACAAAATACCCACCGCTAACCGATCAAATGGCATACCCAAGCGATCGACCGATAAACCCATACAGGAGAATCATTCATGGTTGTTGATCGCGCGTCTTACTTAATCAAAATAGTACATGCTGTTTTTTTGACCTTCTTGGTGCTGAGCTCTGTTCAGGCCGCCACCACCAATCCACTGCCCTCCTGGAACGCTGGCCCGAACAAGCAAGCCATCCTTGACTTTGTGCAGGCGGTCACCGACAAAAATTCTAAAGACTACGTCCCGCCTGAATTGAGAATTGCAAGCTTTGATATGGATGGCACGATTTTGATTGAGCAACCCAGACCCGTCATCCGAGAGTTCAATCTGTTCTATCTTAAAAGACTCGCTCAAGATAATCCAAATCTGAAGGTTGAACCCTTTGAAGCAGTGCGAAAAGGAGATTTAGATTTTCTTGATAAAAATCTTGTGCTTGAGGCCATCGAAGCAGGAAAAGGTCTTTCGACCAATCAATACTGTCAACAGGTTCACGCCTTCGGCAAAACCGTCAAACACCCAAAATTCAATCGCGCCTTCGGCGAACTCTTTTATGAGCCAATGCTTGAATTAATCAGCTACTTACGAGAAAACGGCTTCAGAGTGTTGATCGTCTCTGGCTCAGAACAATTTTTTGTGCGCTGCATGGTTCACCCAGCTACCGCTATTCCGATGACAGAACTTCATGGTTTAAAGCGCGAACTATTATTTTCTGACAATGACTTTTTACTGGGCACTCAATTTCTGACTGACGCTACCGTCGGCATTGGCAAACCCATCACCATTCACTACGCCACTGGGGCCAAGCCTATTTTCGCCTTTGGGAATACAAGTGGCGACAACGAAATGCTGGCCTACGCACTCTCAAACAAGACTCATCGAAGCATGGCACTGTGGCTCGACCACGATGATGGCGCTCGCGAATACGTCTACGCGGGTGGGGTCGCTGACATCACGCACCTGCGCAAGGTCAGCATGAAACACGACTTTGCGAAAATATTCAAAGATGACACACAACCAAAGTAAATTCGTGCCAAAGCAGGCCAGCGACATTACGCTTGCCTGGCTCGAGACTTGTTTGCAACGACACCGTCCCGCGCTCAAGGCAAAGCTCATCGACTTTTCTACGAGGCCTACTCCTAAACAGGGCATGACCTCAACGGTGCACATCCTTGAGCTCACGTTCGCCGAACAGACGCTGGCTAAACAAAACACGCACCCAAATCCCAGCCACCTGATTGCCAAGTTTTCGTCGAACCATCCGCAAGCGCAAGAGGCTTTAGCGGCAAATCGTGGGTTTCAGAGAGAGTTTAATTTTTACAAGAATTATAGTGATCAGTCAGGACTATCGATCCCTTTTTGTTACTGGGCCCATTATGACCCTGTCACGAACCAGGCTGGCCTACTACTCGAATATATCGAAGACACCCGAGTCACCAGTGTGTATGACGGGCACAGTCAAGATATTCAAGCTGTACTGGATCAACTCGCCCCTTTTCACGCACGCTGGTGGAATCAGTCTGCGAAACTTGCAGTGCTCTGCCAAGGACAAGAGAGCTTCATTGTTGACCCGATCCTGGCAAAACTCGATCTCGCACTGACCAATATCCGGCAGCGCTACAGGGCTGAAATTGGTGAAACCTTAATCGCGTTACTTGAGCAATGGATAACGAAGGCCCACCGATTGATCGCCTATGAACAACAAAAGCCTCAGACGCTTTGTCATGGGGATTTGCATCGCGATCAAATTCTGTTTCCGTGTAAAGACGATGGAGCAATCCGAATCATAGACTGGCAAATGGCTTCGCGTGATAGTGGCGCCTATGATCTGGCCTATCTGCTGATGACCGGACTGCGTCCTGAACAGCGTGAAAGCTGTGAGCAGTCGATGGTAGAAAATTACCATGCGCAGCTTGTTGCGAACGGGGTGACAGACTACCCCCTCGAAACACTCTGGGGCAGCTATCGCATCAGCATTGCAAGAATCGCCATCTATTTTCTTAGTGCCCTCGCAGCCCCTGATATTGCACCGATTCTGGCCTGGTGGGAGAGTGACGAAAAAAGAAAAGGCATCTCTTTTTGGGAGGCCACATACCAGGGACTCAGTCAGGCAATCGACCAGCACGGGGTGCTTGATTATTTGGAACAGATTGATTGAACGGTGTAGGGTGCTTGATTGTCTGGCACAGATCGATTGAACGGCGCAGGGCGCTTGATTGTCTGGCACAGATCGAGTGAACGGCGCAGGGTGCTTGATTATTTGGGTCCGATCACGGACACCGCCAGCCGTTATTGCGCTAACCGGTCAGGTAGAGATTGCGGCAATGCTGTGCAATCGTTGCAAAACTTGTGGCATCTGAAAGTAGAGACACATGATTGCTAGAAGGCACAGCCACGATTTTAAGCAAGGGAATGTTCTTTTGCCAGGCCTCCCAGTATTGGATATTGTCGGCAAAACATGGCTCCAGTGCTCCTACGACAAAATAGGGTTCTAAGGCACCGTAAAAACTGCCACTAGCATTTTTGAAGTAATAACCGCGTAGCGCTTCAGGCTGCGTGAGCGCAGACACTTGAAAGCTATCCGCTTGAAGTGAATGTCCAAATTTGCTCATCTGTAGCAACTGGGTACGCAACTGCTCCTCGCTCTTTGCCAGTCCACGGCTACGCGCAAGTGCGAGTAGCTGCTGCCAAAACACAGCGTCGTCTTGCGAAAGATCGAGGTCGTCTCGGTGAAGCAACCTCTCTAACCCTGCACCTGGCTGCTCGGTGTTTGACTGCAGTGCCATATTCACTACACCCAACATGAGACGCTTTTCAAATAAGGGGTTGACCGCAGAGTCAACCACAGCATAACTATCGATCATGACGATGGTCTGTACCTGCTCACCCAACTCTTGCAGCTGACGTGTCACCTCGTACGCTAGCGTGCCACCCAGCGAATAACCCCCTAAATCGTAGGGCCCCACAGGTTGAACACCCAAAATAATCTGCACATAATAGGCTGCCATTGCCTCTACACCGCGCAGTGGTTGACGCTCAGTCATGAAACCCCGAGCCTGAATACCATAAAACGGTCGACTAACTTGTTGAGCAATGGTTCGGTAAGACTCTACGGAGCCCAAACCACCGTGAAACCAGAATACTGGTCTGCCCTGTCCGCGATTTAAAGCGATTAGCTCTGGAAAGCGCCTATATAGGGCGAGCAGGTTGGGTGCCTCAGGTACAGCCTCAGAGGACAGATCATTTTTCTCACGCGACTGAGCGGCCACCTGAGAGTCTACAAACTGAGCAAGCTGCTGATAGGTCTGAAGTGTCGCTAAGGTCACCAAATCAAGATCTACCCCAAAATCAAGACGCAAGTGCTGCACAAGCCGCGCGCTCAACATAGAGTCCATGCCATAGTCGGTTAGCTGTACCTGCTCAGCAATTTCATGCGCCGGCAGGTATAGCAACTTTGCCAGTAATTCACGCAAGCTTGTCTGCTGGGAGGTGGCCTCGTGAGTGTGCTGTGGGGTTGCTTCGTTAGCGTGCTGCTGGGTTGCCTCGTTAGCCTGCTGCGGGGTTAACGCGTTATTGTGCTGTGGGGTTACCTTGCTCTTGTGAGTCGTCACGGCGGTCGGATCAGTGACTAATTTCAAAGGTTTGGGCAGACCTGCGCTCGCATGCAGTGCGTAGACACGCTGGCAGTATTCGCCAATGACGCTACGTGCCGAGACGCTTTTGAACAAAGCAAGATGGCTCTCGATATCAATGTCTTCAAATTCAATGCCCGGGAGCAACGTCCGCCACTCAGACCAATAATCCACACCCAACAGTGGATCACGCTCTTGCTCTGCTCGGTTTTCTGAGGCGGTAAAAAACAACCCTGTCTTATTTTTAAAATAGCGCACGTGTGCGATGTTGTGGCTCAGAGGTTCAGGCATGTAGTCGGCGACTCGATAACCAATCTGAATCTCCGCCATTTTTTTCAGATAGCTTGCGATCCAATCGGCGTGTTTGGTCATCCCCATTCTCTGGCAATAGTCGACAAAACTAATCAGCAATCGCTCGGGCTGATCTTGTAGCGCTCTGGAAGGTTTTTCAATGACGCCAACCTTCGAGATCTCAAGGTGATGGACGCTGGTACGAATAGGTACGTCAAGCAAGCCGCCCACAAGGAAGTCGTAGAGATCGTATAAGTCGCCCCCTAACAAGCGGTGATGCCGAGGGAACAAGGGATCGGCAAGCGTCAGGCTATTGATTGACTCGCCGCCCCTCTGCAATTGGCTGGCGATTTCATACGCGAGTGTCCCACCAATTGAGTAGCCACCCAGATCATAGGGCCCTTGCGGTTGAATCGCTCGAATCAGCTCAACATAAAAGGCAGCGATATTTTTAACGCCAACTAGGGGTTCTTTGTCGTCAAACAAGCCACGCGCCTGTAGCCCATAAAACGGGCGTTCAATGCTTTGGGCCAATTGCAAATACACTGACGCATCACCGAAAGCGCCGTGCACCCAAAAAACGGGACGGCCTACCTGAATGGGATTGACGCGCTGACATTCTGTAAAGACTGGCACTGCTGTCTTGCTTGATAATTCTTTAACAGCCGACACTGCTGCCTTGCTTGATAATTCTGTCACAGCTAGGGGTAAAGTGCGACTGGCTATTGAGTCGTGTGAAGGTAGAGCGGACAGGCTTTGCACTTGACTCTGTTGTGCTAAAGAAGACGAAAAGCGATCCGTCCATTGCTTAATCTGTTCAAGCGGTTCATGAGCCAGAGCCAGTAGTTCGCCAAGCGGCTGCTCTGGGTTGGCCATCATCTTGCCTGCCAGGTCGATGATCAATGCAGTCAACTGCCGTATTTCAGGCTCTGCGAACAGTGACTTTCGAAATACGGTCGAAATATAAAGCTGTCCATTGACCTTGAGCAACTGGTAGAACAGTGTGGCAACAGCGTCTCCTTGACCCGCAGCACCGCTCACGAATCGAGGTTTTTTTGGCGAGTCTTCGGCTCTAGCTGGCGCGCCGCTATCTAAATCAACACTGTCAATCATCACATCGGTACGTTGCCGATAATAATCAGCCAGATCTTTGTTACCCACAAATTTGAGCAAGGCCTCAAAATCCAAACCGCTATGTCGCAAAGCCTCAAAGGTCTGCTGACGCGTATGGTAAAGATAGTCGCTATTGCTCAGGCTCGCAGGTGCATCCAGTGGCAAGAACAGTACATTTGTGAATTCGCCCGGTGTATTTAAAAATTCAGAACGATCTCTCTTGCTATAAATATAGCGAACCAGCGCGCGAGCATTGCCCATGCCATGAACCAGAACGCAGGCAATTGCAGCGGTAAATAACTGCGTAAACGTGATCCCTCTTTCTTGACCGAACCGAGTGATCTTCTCAACAAACTCCGGTGCCACCATCACTGCATAATGATCTGAGGCCTCTGGCAAATCGGCCTCTGCCCCACGTTGGCGACTATACGGCAGGCGCATTCCCCCCTCCAGACCCGCCAGTTGCTCTTGCCAGTATTGTTGACTTGCCAAGTCTGCTCTCTTGCTTTGACCGAACTGCGTGAGCGTGTACTGCCAGTACTGGTCTGCCTGGGCTGCTACAACTGGGGATGCGGAGATCTCATCATTCAATGACAGACTGTCGTAAAGCTCCATGAGCGAGGCAAACAACAAAGGGCCTGTAAACGCATCTGCCAAAGCATGATGCATAATAAAACCAAACTTCCATTGTCCCTCGGATAAAGCGGCCCAGATCCGGCATATTGGCAACGTATCAATCGGCAACAGCGAAGCCTGCGCGTCATTGAGCATCGACTGAAGCGTCTTCGAAGCACTGACTTGTACGATTTTTAACATTGAGGGCGACTCGTGCTGCACCACCTGCAGCCATCTAGGTGGCGTAGAATTCAACGTTACAAAACAAGTTCTCAACACATCGTATTTTTGAGCAAGCAGGGTTGCAGCACGCACGAGTCGGTCTTCATTCAGTACAGAGCGAGCCGAAGAAAATATATGCTGAAGATTCCAGGCTGAACTGCGTAAGACTTCTGTGTGATACAAATTACGTGTCTGCTCTTGCGAACTGAGCAGATAGAGTGTGGCTTGAGGCAAGAATGAAAGTGTGCTTTGATCTGATTCAGAAAGACAAGCCGTCATATCAACAGTTTTGTGCGCAATAAAATAAAGACTGCTCCCGATGTGCAGAACCGCGATACCCTGAGCTGCGAGCCGTTCAAGCGCGGGCAGACACACAGACAGCGAGGCAACCTCCTCTACAGGTGCGCTGACCTTCTGAACAACACAATATTGATCAGACAGGCCACTCAACCTTTGACCTAACCAACCTGCCGCTTGACGATCAGCTGCTGACAAAATTTGACGCGCTTGGGCCAGTGAGTCACCCTGCTCTGCCTCTGAGGCAGCCGCGCCTCGCAACAGTTGTGCCAGGCTGTGAACGGTATTATTGACCAGCAAATCCACCAGTTGCAACGAACTTCCAAACTGAGTATTGATGCCGGCCAGCAGCCGCATACTCATTAGCGAATCCATTCCATAGTGGCTTAAGTGTGTATGCACATCAATATCGCCCTCTGCGTAGCCAGTTACGCTACGGACGATGCCATGAAGCCGCTTGCTCACCGACTCTTCAGCAGCCAACTGAGTGGGCCTCTCACTCGCTGGAGTCTCTAGCCAGCAGCGACGCAGCGTAAAGGGGCGCGGTACGAGTGGTTGCCTCTGCGTTCGCGCGCTTTCAAGACGCTGAGGCGCCTGCGCGATGACCATATGCACATTCGTGCCGGTCGCACCAAAACTGTTCAGTGCGGCCCGCCTGAGTCGATTAGGAACCGAGGGCCACGGCGTCGCTTGAGGCGTCACATACAGCCCAGCGGGGTTTGCCGCCAACGCAGAAAGCGGCTGTTCGACATTCAAAGTGCCTGGAATCACCTCATGTTTAAGCGCAAGCAATACCTTGAACAAATGCGCAACACCCGAAGCTTGATAAGCATGGCCGATATGATTTTCAACGCTACCCACCAGGCAAGAAGAGCGACGCGTCTGACTGGTTGCGAAGAAGTCGGTCAAGGCTTCAAGCTCGAGCGCATCACCGAGCGCCGTGCCTGTCGCATTCGCCTCAATCAGATCGATACCCGTAGGGTCAATTGCAAACTGCTGATAAACGTCGTGCATCAAATTTTTTTGTGCCTGTGCGCTTGGCGCAGCGACACCGTTTGTCTTGCCGCTATGGTTGTTTCCCCAACCTTCGATCATGCCATATATACGATCACCATCGCGCAAGGCAGTTGCAAGAGGCTTGAGCACCAGAACACCCACGCCCTCGGCTGGCAACATACCGGCCGCACGTTGATCCAGCGCGTACACTCTTGCCGCCTCTGACAGCACGCCACTACTATCGGCAGCACGAAGCAGATTGGCAGTCGACTGAATCATCACTCCGCCTGCAATCGCCACCTCGCACTTATTCAACAGCAAGTGATCGCAAGCTTGTGCAACAGCGAGCAACGAGGAGGCGCAGCCGGCATCCACAGCGACGCAAGGTCCAGTCAGATTCAGGCTATAAGCTAAACGACCGGGAATCGCCGATTGCGTCACATGAGGTGAGATTCCTGTGAGCGCCTGAATTCTTAACGTGTAATCACCACCCCCGCCGCAAAATACGCCCCAGTTTGAGCCGCCAAGACTCATGGGATCGACGCCCGCGTCTTCAATCGCTCTAAATCCTTCCATCAGAAACAGGCGCTCAGCAGGCTCCATCATTTGCGCTTCGTTAGGTGGTATCCGAAAAAACACAGGATCAAACTGATCGATGTCCGATAAAAAACCACCGTGCGTGACCCGACAACCATTCAGCACCCAGTCGCGATCCTGTACCAGCGGCACGAGAGCTGATTGCTGGCCCATCAATAACTGAAAAAATTGCTCAGCCGTCTCTCCACCTGGAAATCTGCCTGACATGCCAATCACCGCGATCGACTGCAAAGAAGCAGAAGCAAGGTGCTTTGCGTCAACAGCCGTGGAGGCTTCGCTAGGCAACTTATCAGCTTCAACAGTCTTGGCGGCTTCGCCTGACAACCTATCTTGTTCGGCGAGGACCGCGATCGACTGCGAACTTGGAGTGGCAAGGCGTTGGGCGTCAACAGCACTGCAGGCTTTGACCGACAGGTCTGCTTTGCACGTTGTTGGCGCCGGTGCCGGAGGAACGGGCCCCGGACCTCGCCCAGACAAAGCGTGATGCACAATATCTGACACATCCTGGACTGCTTCAGCGTCACTGAGCAAGTCAAAGTGATTATCTCCTCTGACCAGTCGCGTAATTAACCCAGGGATGAAGCCGGACCAGGCTTCAAAATAAGAATTCATCGCACCGGGCCGCTTCTGCACGCTTACCAGATAAGAAGGGTTATAGACAGAGGCTGAAGTCGCACAGCCAGTGCGGCTACGCAGCAAGAGAGTCTTGATTTCGCTTTGGCGCGGGCAGGGTCTAGCCCGATAACGATTCAAGGCACGCAAGTTACAAAGATGAATCGTCGACATAGAGCGCAGACGCTCCGCAAGCTCGCTTGCGGCACGCGTCACGCCACGCTTTTGAATGCATGCCACCAGCGCGTTCACAAGCGGTTCAGGCTCTGGGTGTCCCCCATTGAGGCGCACACCCGCAGCGGTCAGTTCGTCTGCGCGAATTTCAAGTTCAGCCCAGTGCACCAAATTTTCATGTTTACGGCGTCGAAACTCAGGATCGAGATGCAACATACTGATGAGCAAAAAGTTTGCATTCATCAGAAAATTATCTTCTGGCTCACTAGACCA
>CANCMG010000060.1 GCA_947378965.1 Alcaligenaceae bacterium
TCAAGCAACGACACCAGCACCGCATACTCGCAGCCCTTCTCGTTACGATCTTTATCAAGCTCTTTCAAAAAATCTTCGTTTTTACTCTTGGTTGCAGTGTGATCGCTCTCGTTTTTCATTTCAAACATAATTGAAACAATCTCAGTGCCGGCGTCGTCTTTATCCTTAAAGATATAGTCACCCTTGCTGCCACTGCGCGCATTGTTGTCTTTTTCAAAATACGCTTTCGGAAACGCGGTCGCACGAATACGATCGAACTCAGTCTCGCAATGCTGCTCAAGGGTTTCGCCCACCATTTTGGTGGATAAGCGTGCCTTCATATCTTTAAGGCGCTCGATCGTGTCTTCGCGATCTTTGATCTGCGTTTCGTATTTATCTTTGAGGGCTTGTTCAGCCTGTTGCTTGGCAAGCTCAACACTCACAAGGTTATGCTTGGCCTCGTCGCGCTCTTGTGCAACGGCACTTACCGCCTCGGTCATTGCAAGCTTCTGCTTCACTTCAATCCCATCAAGCTTCGCTTTTAGGCCTTGAATCTCTGCATCTTTTATCGCCGCAGTGCTTTGTAATTCGCTGACCAGTTTTGCCTCAGCCAACGCGACAGCAGCTTGATTTTCTAGCTTTGCCTGCTGCAGTTTGTTAGCCAACTCGTCGCGCTCTTTTTCGACACCGCTTAAAGCTTGCGTCAGGGCGATCTGACGAGCAGCGTCGGCTGCAGCGAGCTTGGCGTTTAGCTCTTGGATGACGGCATCTTTCGCGGCTTCTGAACGATGTAAATCGCCAGCCGCTTGCGATTTGGCTAACTCAACAGCATTTTGTTTGCCCTGTTCAGCGAGCTCAAGCCGCTCGTGCAACTGCTCGTTGAACTCGCTGTCACGCACTTGCTTGACGATATCCGCATAGCCAGACTCGTCGATTTTGAAGGCTTTTGAGCAATGTGGGCAAATGATGTCGTGCATGTTTGATTACCGCCTTTGCAATGAATATTGATATTGCGACAGTATGCCGCACCCAGTGACTCACCGAGTGAGATCTTCGCTGGTAAATTCAAATTCCGCCATCTCTGAGCCAGCAAACCCCTCCCGGCCAGATGCGCTAATGATCAATAAGCGTGCGGCTATAGGGTTCGACCCTATACCTGAAGCCACTCTTGCCGAATACTCGCGTTCTGCTTCAGCTCTTCACGCGTACCGTTGAACACGACGGCGCCATGTCCCATCACCAAGACCCGATCCGAGATCGCCATCGCGATGGTCAGTTTCTGCTCGATCAACAATACGGCGATACCGCGGGCTTTGAGTTCTCGCAGGTACTGCCCCACAAGTTCTACAATCTTTGGCGCTAGCCCCTCGGTTGGCTCATCGATGATGATCAGGTCTGGGTCGCCCATCAGCGTGCGGCACAGCGTAAGCATCTGTTGCTCGCCCCCCGAAAGCACCCCGGCCTCGACGTGTTGCCGCTCTTTGAGTCGCGGAAACATGCCGTACATGTCGTCAAAGCTCCAACGACCCGCGCGGGCTCCGCGCTTCTCGCCCAGCATTAAATTTTGGTGCACGGTGAGTTTCGGGAAAATATCGCGGTTCTCGGGTACGTAACCAATCCCAAGGTGAGCAATCTCGTAAGACTTTCGCCCAAGCACCTGCTGCCCTTTCCAATTGACCGTGCCAGTGCAGTCGACCATCCCCATGATGGCTTTGGCGGTTGTCGAACGACCCGAGCCGTTGCGCCCCAGCAGGGCAACAATCTCGCCGGGATGGACCTCAAACTCTACGCCGTGCAGCACATGGCTCTTGCCATAGTAGGCCTGAAGGTTCTCAATTTTTAGCATGATCAGTCGCCTCTGTCAGACTGTGCTTGCTCGGGCTGAGCCCCCAAGTAGGCCTCTTGCACACGAGCGTTGGCGCGTATCTTTTCGGGTGTATCAAACGCGATCACCTCGCCATACACCACCACCGCTATCTTCTCGGCCAACCCAAACACCACATCCATGTCGTGCTCAACAGTGAGCAGCGTTTTGCCTTCGGTCACTTCTCTAATCAGCTCGATGAAGCGCTGCGTTTCGCTTCGACTCATACCCGCGGTTGGCTCGTCTAGCAGGATCACGTTAGCGCCCCCAGCTATCGTGATACCGACCTCAAGTGCGCGCTGCTCGGCGTAGGTGAGGTTAACGGCCAGCACGTCGTGTTTGCGGTCGAGCTTAATCTTGTGCATCAACTGCTCAGCGCGCTCGTTAGCATCGTGCAGGTTCGCCAGAAACTTAAGAAAGGTATACCGATACCCCAGGCTCCAGAGCACTCCGCAGCGCAGGTTCTCAAACACGCTCAGGTTAGGAAAAATGTTCGTAATCTGAAAGCTGCGCGACAAGCCCAGTCGATTAATCTCGTAGGGCTTCTTGCCCTCAATGCGTTGCCCGTTCAGTAACACTTCGCCACTGGTTGGTGCGAAGCGGCCGCTGATCAAATTAAACAGCGTCGACTTGCCAGCACCGTTGGGGCCGATCACCGCAACGCGTTCGCCTTGTGCGACGGCCAAGCTAACCCCGCGAATGATCTCGGTTTTGCCGAAGGTCTTACGCAGATCCTTGAGTTCGAGGGCGTACATTACAGAGCCTCCCGACGAAGAATCTTGGTCTTATCAAAGGTCTTACGCAGATCCTTAAGTTCGAGGGCGTACATTACAGAGCCTCCCGACGTTGGATTTCAGTGGCGATAAACTCTTGGATCGCGCCCCATTTTTTAACGAACCGTCGACGCACGACGTCAAAGGATACGAGACCCACAAGCATGACGAGAGCACAGCCAACCCAACTGCTGGTGCCCTTTGCGTCAAGCGACATACCGAGGTAGACGAGCTTGGGGCCAAGCGCCTCGTTGAGCTTAAGGTGGTAGGTCATTTCAATCATTCCGGCCGCGCCAAACATCACAACTGTAGACGTCACCGCGAGCGCAAGGTAGCTTAGCCAAAGCTCGCGCAAGCGCCCGAACGCAGCGACGCGCAGGTTCATTGCAATCAGACTGGCGATGCCACCGGGTGCATACATGACCATGAATAAAAACACGAAGCCAAGGTATAGCAGCCACGCCTTGGTAAGCTCTGACAGCAGTACAAACGCCAGCACCATCAGTACGGCACCGATGATCGGACCAAAAAAGAAGGTGGCGCCACCTAGAAAAGTAAACAACAGGTAGGCGCCTGAACGGGCACCGCTAACGATCTCGGAGGTTGCGATTTCAAAATTGAGCGCCGCCAGCCCGCCAGAGATGCCCGCAAAAAAGGCCGCAACGATGAACGAGAGGTAGCGCACCCTGCGCGGATCAAAGCCAACAAACTCGACGCGCTCGGCGTTGTCACGCACCGCGTTCAGCATGCGTCCCAGCGGAGTTCTTGTAAACGCGAACATTGCCGCGGTACAAAGGAAGGTATAGATCGCGATCAAGTAGTAAATCTGGATCTGCGGGCCAAGTGTGATGCCGAAGGGTTTAGCACCCGTGACTCGATCACCCGAGATACCGCCCTCGCCGCCAAAGAACTCTGGAAACATCAACGACATCGACCACACCAGCTCGCCAATACCCAGCGTAATCATCGCGAACGGCGTCGCTGATTTCTTGGTGGTCACCCAGCCCAGCACAATTGCAATCAACAGGGCTGAAAGACCGCCTACGATCGGGATCAGGCTCACTGGAAGCGGCAGCTTACCGTCGCTGACCAGATTGAGCGTGTGAATCGCAAGAAAGCCCCCCATGCCCGAATACACCGCGTGCCCGAAACTGAGCATGCCGCCCTGCCCCAGCAATATGTTGTAAGACAGGCAAACGATGATCGCGATGCCCATCTGGCTGAGCATGGTGTGTGACAAGCTGCTTGTGAACAGTAGCGGTGCTAGCAACAGGATAACGGCGAAGCTAGCCCAGATAACAGTGCGACTCACCTTGTGCGATTGCGACTTTTGGTGGAGGCTCATTTCAACCCTCCCGCGTTGAGAGCTCGCGACTTTGGGTGAAAAATCATTTCAACCCTCCCGCGTGACGAGCCTGCGACGTTTGGTAAGTACTCATCTCAACCTTCCCGCGTGCCAAGCAGACCCTTGGGTCTGAAGATGAGAATCAACACCAAGAACAGGTACGGCAAGATCGGTGCGATCTGGCTGATCTTGAGCTTCCAAAGCGCAAAGCCAAACGTTTGCGGCGTGATGTTTAGGCCAAGCGTCGATGCCGCGCTCATGAGCGAGCTGTCAACCCCTACCGCAAAGGTCTGGATGATACCGATCAATAGCGACGCAACAAAGGCGCCCGAGAGCGAGCCCATGCCGCCCACTACCACCACCACAAAAATCACCGACCCGACCGTGGCCGCCATGCCCGGCTCAGTCACGAAGGCGTTGCCGCCAATCACGCCTGCCAAGCCGGCGAGCGCCGCGCCGCCGCCAAACACCAGCATAAACACGCGCGGCACGTTATGGCCAAGGGCTTGCGCCATTTCGGGGTGAGTCAACGCCGCCTGAATGATCAGGCCAATACGGGTGCGAGTGAGCAGCAGCCAAATCGAGAGAAGCATCGACAAAGCAACCAGCATCATGAAACCCCGATAGGTTGGAAACTGGGTACCAAAGATTGTAAACAGCGGGCCGCTTAACTCTGCAGGCACGCGATAATCGACCGAGCTCGTACCCCATACTAGCTGCACCATCTCTACGATCAGAAACGACAAGCCGAACGTGATCAGCAACTCGGGCACATGGCCAAACTTGTGCACGCGCCGCAAGCAAAACTTCTCGAACGCAGCGCCCAGCACGGCGACCAACAGCGGTGCAAGAAACAGCGCCGGCCAGTAGCCCACCAGCTGTGTCGTGCTGTATGCAAAATAGGCGCCCAACATATAGAAGCTAGCGTGCGCGAAGTTCAGAACACCCATCATGCTAAAGATCAGCGTGAGGCCCGAGCTCAGCATAAACAGCAACAGCCCGTAGCTGACCCCATTCAAAAGCGAGATAGTGAAAAATTCCATGCGATATTATTTGCTTTTAGTTGTGGTGGGCATCGCGTCAGTTGCGTCAGTTGCGTCAAGTTGCGTCAAGTTGCGTCAAGTTGAGTCAGTTGCGTTTCGCTTCGTTCGCTGTGATCAACTTACTGCGGGACTTGCACCCGCACGGGTGCGCCCATACTGGGCGCACCAAAGAAAAAGCCGGGCGGCTGACGCTACCCGACCTGAGACTGCTTGATCAAGAAGCGCCGGCTGGACGCTTCATCTGACAGGTCGTTGGCGTGGTAGACACTGCCAAATCAATCTGCTTGATCGGAACGAACGTGAAGCCGGTGTTTTCGACACTGTACTCGCCCGGTTTAGCCTTCTGCCACTTGGTGACAAACATTGACTGCTGCAGTTGATGGTCGCTCTTGCGCATCGTGACGACACCTGCAAAACTGTCTGCAGACAAACCCTCCATCGCTTGCGCAACTTTTACGGGATCCGTACTTTTAGCTTTTGCAATGGCCCCAGAAAGCAGTTTCATACCGTTCAACGAAGCGACGTGATAGTAGTCATCATTGAACTTATCCTTAAACTCTTTTGTGAGCCCAGCAAGCTCACCCGAAAGATTAGGATGCGCGTAGGTAATCACAAAGACTTCTGCGTCGCCGCTTCCGGCAATCGCCGTCGGGGTTCCGGTGACATTGGCGTAGTACGTATACATCGGCAATTTCACGCCGGCATCGTTCAGGGCCTTGACCAACAGAGTCAGGTCTTGCCCCCAGCTGCCGGTCACGATCGTATCGGCGCCCGATTGCTTAATCTTTGCCGCGTAGGGCGCAAAGTCTTTAACCTGACCCAAGGGGTGCAGCTCGTCTCCGACGATGACCACGTCAGGTCGATTTCTGCCGATTGCGTCTTTGAAGCCTTTGGACACCTGATGTCCGTGCGCATAGTCTTGATTAATCACATACACACGCTTGATCTTGGGCTGCTCTTTCATGAAAGACGTCAGCGCCTCCATCTTCATGCCCGTGTCCGGGTCGAGCCTGAAATACCAGAAGCTGCACTTATCATTTGTCAGGGACGGATCTTGGGCATCTGAGCTGATGTTGAGAATCTCACGGCCTGGGTTTCTGTCATTGAACTTAGTGACCGCGTCAGACAGTGCGAGGGCTGCGCCAGAGCCGTTTTGTTGTGTCACATACCGCAAACCTTGATCCGCTGCGGCCTTCAACGCGTTTAAAGTTTCTTGCGGAGAACCCTTGTTATCGAAACTAACGATTTCAAACTTGACCCCGGCAGGATTGGCAGCGCCCGAGTACTTTTGCGCAATGAACTGCCAGCTCTTGAGGTAATTTTGGCCCTGCGCAGCAAAGGGGCCAGACAGCGGCAGCATCATCCCGATTTTGACGGTTTCGCCTTGCTGCGCCTGAACGGGCGCCGCGCAAAGTGTTGTCAAGGCAAGTGCAAGGGTTGTAATCGCATAGAGGTGTCGCAAGTGGTGTCTCCTGAAATATATTGTTATTGAAGAGAAAACAGAGAAAGGACAAGTCAAGTTGATAAAACTTGCACGAGTGACCTTCTGAAGCTTTCACTACGGCGATCCTTCGATAGGAGGATTTCGCTAGTTTTAGGCTACACGGATATCAAACGCGCGTCAATGCTCAGTTAGCGAACTATTCAACGAAAATTATCCTTGTAAATTCGTCACGACGTGTTCAATTTACAAGGATGTTTCAACGCTAATCCTATGTCAGCCCCGAACTATTGCAAGCCGTAAGCAGTAGTTAAACGATCAAGTGCGCGTGTTGCCTCATTGTTGACAGGCGTCGATCCGCTCACTGCTGCAATGAAGCGCTTCAAATCTGTTGCAATCTTTGCGTCAATTGAAATCTTCATTGCAGGGCTAAGCAGCGTCGTTAGCGCGACGATGTCACTTAGATGCTTCTTGATGTTTTTGCTATCTACCTGACCACCAGTCGATTTTTCTTGCGTCAGTGACAACCAAGCCAACGCCTTGAGCGGTATCAGTCGGTCTTCACCAACCCACGGCAGGCCATTTTGGTTTTTACGTCCGCCCATGATGAAATCGTAATAGGTATCGTCTAGCAAGATTGCCGACAAACTAGAAACCAATTCATCCAAGGGGATGGGAGTCAGATGGCTCTCAGGCGCTAAGTCGATACCCAAGGGCGCTCGAGCAAATAGTTCAATCATGAAAGGAAACGATTCTTCGGCCGGCTTTTGAAAGCGATATAACTGGGGTTTGCCGCTCGTTGCAGATTGACGAATGTTATAGCGCCCCGCCTCGATAAACCCCCAGAATCGTCGACCGAAGGCTGCGGTCAAGGCCTCTAAGTGCAGTACGACATCTAAGTCTTTAGTTGCTCTGAAATCTAACCCTGCTGCCTGCATCGCAATTGATGCTGCTGTACCACCGATTAGAACGTATTGATCCGCATAGTCTTTAAACCAAACTCTAAAAATCTCTAATCCTTTCACCATTCAAACTTATCCTGTAATTCGTCTAAAGCCATTTGAACCCGCTCACTTGAGTTGTCTTTCAGGCTGAGCCACAGAGACAACACGTCAACGGTTTTACTTTTTGCGACCATCGCGGGGTTGTAAGACCAAATTTGCCATTCGTTTGTATCGGGCATAGGCTGCGGAAACACCTGTGCACCGGCCGCGATCGCCTCGTTGTATTGATTTAAGGTAATGGCTAAACACTGCGTTGATGGGTCTGACAGCATCGATAATTGAGCCAAAGCGGAAATACCCGCTAAGCGAATCTCGGAAGGCCGAAGTTGTATTGAGGTAAGCCCCCACACCACGCGTTTGACGGGTGAGCGAAGATAAGGCTTGGCATGCGCCCAGATGTCAGCCTTAGCGTTTTGCATTTGCAGCCATTTACTACGACCAACTGTCACCGACTCTGCGAGCCCAAAGGACACCAACTCCGACACGGCACGGCTAACCGTCATTGGGGTATAGCCCAACGCGTTACCGATGTCGCTTGGGTGCCAGCGCTCTGCTACCTTCTCGTTCAACAAATACCAAAGCAGTAAAGCTTGTGTCGCAGGGCTAAGCAAAGGTGTTTTTTTGTGAACCGCCTGGCTAACGTTTTCACGAAGATCAATGCCTAGGTTGGGCAAGTACATCTGCTTGCTGGGCACGATGAACGACACCTTTTGCTCGATCAAGTTACGACGCTCATAAGAGGCAAGCGAAGCTGGGCAAAAAACCACGGGCATTTGCAGAAGATTCACTGCCGCCTCAAGTTGCGCCCGAATACCTTTTAGCGAAACGCCTGCGCTAGCTTTAGGGATGGCGAGCGCGACATCGTGGCCTGCGAGATTAAGTTGTAGAAACGAAAAGCTATCTTGCAAAAAATATGGCAATAGAGCCGCGCGGGCGCAAGCACCTAGTTCTGATGCCTCAGAACCCAGTACGTCAGTTAGGTGCTGTTGGAGCATATTGTTCATGGCAGACTTGTCTAACATTATTTTTTGCACGATAACATATGTAATGTTATCGTGCATATATTATGTTATATAGGTGACTGCCAAGCCGATCGTGGCTAAGAATCTCATTGGATTTAACAGTATGGATTTTACGCAATACAACCGACCTAGCGACGCATATTGGGTGCGTTGGTTACAAATGTGACAGGGGCATTCGCAGAATAAGGTAATGCATCTGCATTGACTAGACAAGGCGATTGCATTACCATTCATGCTATTGACCCCCTCATCGGAGCGCGCAATGGCTGCCATCCTTGAAGTTGAATCAACCTTGACCGACCGCTACCAAACCACGATCCCTGAGACAGTTCGGCGAGCCTTAAAACTAGGCAAGCGAGACAAGATTCATTACACCGTCCTCCCCAGCGGTGAGGTCGTACTTTCGCGCGCAGAAATCACTGAGAAAGACGATCCTATACTCGGGCAGTTTTTGAGCTTTCTTTCTAACGACTTTGCCCAACATCCAGAACGGCTTCAAACCATTGACGCCAACTTGGTACAACGTATTCGTTCGTTGGTCGGTGGCATCGAGGTCGATCTCAATTCTGCGCTTTCGCCAGAAGATGAGTAAGCTTGAGTCAACCTGCTCCTTTTTTAATCAACGACTGGGTGCTCTTTGCCCACCCCCTATTCCTTGCCGAGGTTGACGTACTCGCTCAGCAAGTTGAACGACTGAAGCATAAAGACCCAATCGGTTACACCAAAAAAAATGCGACCAAGCGACTGGCAGCAATTGCCAAACTCGCGTTTGAAGTCATCCCACAAGATCCGGCGCGCGCCGAATATCGGCAAGGCAACACGCTAGGTGACGAACACAAGCACTGGTTTCGCGCCAAGTTCTTTCAGCAGTACCGACTGTTCTTTCGCTATCACGCGTCCAGCAAAGTGATTGTTTACGCGTGGGTCAACGACGACGACACCAAGCGCGCCTACGAAAGCAGCGACAATACCTACCGTGTCTTTCGCAAGATGCTAGAAAGTGGGCATCCGCCAGACGACTGGGATCAGCTTCTTGCCGAGGCACGGAACGAGAGCGATCGACTTCAAAGTTTCGCGGCAAGGGTCGCGCAAGACCACGCATAGGTCTAACTAGCAATTAGGATTAGGCCGATTCCATTTATCCGTGCCACCGCCACCAGGCCCGCTGTAGCACCCACCACCCGGAGCAGTCGATGCACCACCGCCCGGCCCGGTATATGCCCCGCCACCCGGCCCTGAAGCCACCCCTTGAAACGAGTCTGATCACATAAAATAATAAAATAGAATCAATTTTTTGCACTTATTAAGCAAAAAATTAATCAAAGATGTAATATATCACCATGCTTATTCAATTTTCAGTTACCAACTGCCGGTCGATCTTAGGGCGCCAGACGCTCAACATGGCTGCGTCCTCTTACTTTAAAGAGCTCGAAGCTTCAAACACCTTTATGCCTGAGCTTGACGATGGCTTACCTCGGTTGCTGCGCTCAACAGTTCTTTATGGTCCAAATGCGTCGGGCAAGAGCGCCTTTATTCAAGCGTTGAGTTTTGTACAAGAACAGGTACTGAATTCACAAAAAGAGAGTCAGGCAGGCGACCCTATTGACGTGACACCCTTCAAATTAACGGCAGACTCGCGCGCTGCAGATAGCGAATTTGAGGTTACCTTTGTCGAGCAAGGCGTGCGCTACGAATATGGCTTTTGCTGCAATCGCGAGCGCTTTACAGAAGAGTGGCTCATTGCCTACCCCCTTGGCCGGGCACAAAAATGGTTTCACCGAGTCTTTAATACCGAAACCGGCAAAGATACTTATAAGTTCAGCACTGCCTTTCTGGGTGGCCGACAACGCCAAACTTGGGTTGCGCAAACGCGCCAAAACGCGCTTTTCTTTTCTACGGCCATTCAGCTCAATAACGAACAACTCAAGCCTGCCTTTGACTGGTTCAAATTGCGCTTGCGAGTGCTCGATTCTGTGCGAGGCCTCAGCCCTAGCTATACCTTGAGCCTCTGCCGCAACGACGAAGAGCGCAAACGGGTAGTAGGATTCATGAATTCGGCTGACCTTTCAATTTTAGACATCCAGCTTAAAGAAACGGCATTTTCAGCAGACACTTTACCAAGGGGCCTGCCTGCCGTTATCAAAGACGAGTTGTTAAAAGACATTGCTGGCAAGAAGTTTATCGAACCACGCTTCTTTCATCGTGATGTTGATACACAAGAATCTGTTGAGTTTGAAGAAAAAGAAGAATCTGCTGGCACGCTTGCCCTCTTTGCTTTTGCCGGCCCTTGGCTAGATGTGATCGAAAACGAGCGCGTCTTGGTTGTTGACGAGTTAGACAGCAGCCTACATCCGCTACTCGTTCATCACCTAGTCAAGCGTTTGCATCACGAAGGCACCAAAGCGCAGATCATTTTCACCACGCATGACACGACCTTACTCAGTCAAAAGCTACTGCGACGTGATCAGGTCTGGTTCATGGAAAAAGATGCCAACAGCGCGACACGACTTTATCCACTATCGGATTTCAGTCCGCGAGATAATGAGGCCGTTGAACGCGGCTATCTCAATGGACGCTATGGTGGTATTCCGTTCTTGAAGGATTTAGATTTTTATGGGCTCTGAGGACTTGTTTCGTAAGCGCAAGGCGCGTAGTGGCGCAGCGTTACACCGACAAAGACTCGAGCGTGCGCGAAACAAACGGTATTTGATCGTATGCGAGGGTACCAAAACAGAGCCGTATTACTTTCGCGAGTTATTGGATGATCTTCAGATTCGTCAGCAAGCGGTTCGTATCGCCCGCAATGACGGCGCGTCACCAGATCGTGTGGTCGCACACGCGTTAGCGTTATATGAAGATGATGCGCTGAGTGGCGATGCTTATGACACGGTTTACTGCGTCTTTGATCGAGATAGGCACACCACCTTTGAGGCAGCGGTGCAACGTACCAAAGATTTGAATGCTGCAGCCAAGCCGCTGGTCGCCATTACCTCTACGCCATGCTTTGAAGTGTGGCTGCTGCTTCATTTTGGGTATACCGATCAACCATTTCATCACGCAGGAAAAAAATCTGTGGGTGACCAAGTAGTCACCGCACTTAAAGCCAAGTCAGGATTTGAAAAATATAGTAAGGGGCAGACAGGTATTTACACCCACTTGAAGGACAAATTGACCGATGCACTCAACCACGCAACTCAACTTCGCAAGCACTGCCAAGCGACCGGCAGCATCAATCCCGCGACAGAGATCGATCAATTAATTTTGACACTTAAGAGTTTGAGTTCGTAAATTTGCTAGCAACAAGCAAGCTGGGCGACCTCACCGTTTAGCGAGGTATGAGTGTCAGGTAAATTCGATGTCGATACGATCTAATTAGCTAGCAATTAGGATTAGGCCGATTCCATTTATCGGTGCCGCCACCACCAGGCCCGCTGTAGCACCCACCACCCGGAGCAGTCGATGCACCACCACCAGGCCCAGTATATGCACCGCCACCTGGTCCTGTGTAAGCACCACCGCCCGGGCCCGTGTACAAACCACCACCTGGTCCGGTATAAGCCCCGCCTCCTGGCCCCGTGTACGCACCACCTCCAGGGCCTGTGTAGGCTCCGCCACCTGGGCCCCTATAAGCGCCGCCTCCGGGGCCGGTGTAGAGACCACCGCCCGGACCCGTATAGCAAGGCCCGCCTGGGCCAGAGTAGCCGGTGCACGCCAGAGACGCGCTTGAGGCCACGACTGCCGACACTGCGAAAATAATTTTCAATGCGGTGTTCATACTCGCCCCTTAGGCTGTTCGTGTGGATGACACAGCACCAGTATGCGCGCGTTGGTGGCTCATCAGACGAGACAGGGGGACAATGCCTTTATTGTCAATGGATTGGTTGGTTATTCAAGCGGCTGAGCCATCGCGTCTTTAATCGACTCACGCATACCGGGAATTGCTAACAAATACGAAGTTTCTTGAATAGCACTCCAATCTTCTTCAGAAAACTCTTCACCTAGCGTTAACTGGGCGAGCTCCATGACTGAACTAGGCAGTCGCAACGCGGCGCTATTACCCCATTTTTTGATGATTTCTTTCATAATTAACTTTTAGCCACTTAACAATTTCTTGGAACTTAGCACGCTTAAATTTAGCTTCAATTATTTAGCCCACACTACGCGGGGAGACTGAAACTCAATTGCCCACTGCTCAAGATGCCGCCAGATCAAATTCATTGACACTCGCCCGCGTTGCGCGGCTTCTTGAACCGCTGCGACTAAAAGCGCAAGCGGCGCTTCGTCTAAAAATGTTGCAATGTGAGCAATCAGACTAACCGGCACAACCCCCGACACTAAAGCCGTTTGCAGCTCTTTAGGTTGCATCACCGTTTTGTAACTCACGCTGGCTGATTGACTGGCCATATGCAGAGCATGACGCAACTGCTTAGGCTGCCCAGAAACCAAGTCTAGACCTAACAGGTCAAAGAGAATCAACAGCTTATTGACACCAAGTTCTTTGAGCGTGCCCTCCTCAAACTGACTAACCGTCTCACGCGAAAGCCCTGCCAATCGCGTCAATTGAAGCTGAGTTAACCCAAGTTGTTCTCGACGGCTTTGCACTAGCGCACAGATTTCACATAGATTCATGGCGTCACAAAATTAATGGTTCGTTCTACAGTGCCATCCCACACCACCGTAGCGGTGCGTTTGAGCGGCCTGTGCAGCGCATGTTCAATCAGCATCTCCGAACAATTACAAACACTAAACATTAGTTCAACGAGACTAGGGGCCTCGGTGACTAACCCTGCCAAATCTGTACTTGTTGCGATATACACGTCAGCCTCGTCATCGTGCATGATCTGAATCCTGAGCGATAACGGGACACCGAGACGGGCAGCTAGTTTCCAGAACGCGAGACCTACTCGATACATTTTTATCTCTTGATAATGCAAGCCAATATCATGACGATTTCTATCAAGAAAAGTATTTCTATTACGCCTTTTTGGTTACTGAATTGTTAGCAATTGCAACTTGCGCATAAATTGAGTTACAACTCGCAGGCCTCAGACTCAGGCTGGACGTCGTAAAAGAGATTCTTCGTGTAGAAAGATATTTAAAAAGCGGTTTAAACATAGTTTGATCGTGCTTAGTGTTAAAAGATTCAGAGAAAATTAATATGAGATCACCCGCAGCAGCGCATTCAGTAGCCCGCATAGTTAGCGTTGGTCTTTTCAACGCCGCGCCCGAAGATATCCTACAGTTTGGCCACGGCCAAGGCTTCGATGCTAAGAAAGCAGCTCAATTTCTGTCCCTCAAAAAATCTGATGTTGGCAGAATTTCAGCGGTCAGTTAAACCTCAGTTCGTTATGACAATCACATCCCAGAACAAGTACGGGTTCGCTTAGAAGAGATCGCTGCCACAATCAACTTAGTCGCCAAACAATTTGACAGAGACGCAACAAAAACCGCTTCATGGTTTAAAGCACGCAACCCGCTGCTCGGCGATGTGTCACCTCTCGACATGATTCGTTTGGGGCGCCTCGAACGTCTGCGACTTTTCATTATTCAGGCGATCACCGGCGACTCTGATGCCATTATTAAAAAAAGGTAAGGTTTGCCGTACATCGATAAGCACATCGCAATTGCGCTAGCCGATAACGTTGCAATACCCCCTCCTATCCAGATAAGGTATTTATTCGAGGTTTTTAGGCTAGAGACGTGTGCCCGAAACTCAATAAAGTCTTTTTTGCAGTCATCGATCAGAACTTTAACGCCTGAAATTTCTGTTGAAATTTTGGCCTCGAGCGTGGCACTGACTTGCAACAAATCAGCTTTAGTGGCGTATTGACGATGCTCTTCGTGATAAACCTGTTGCAGTGTCTGAGCGTGTACCTGAGCTTGCTGTCTTGAAACTCCAGCGGCTTCTAGCTCAACCACGTAAGACAGCGGATTAAAAAGTGTCATAGCGGACTACCCCACATTTTTTGCGAAGTAATACGTCACACTGACCAGTAACGTTGATGTGTAGATCAAGGTTAAAAGGATCTTCCAGGTTTGCGCGTTTACGGCTTGGTGGATACGGTTAATGTCGCGGCGAATACCTGAAACATCGCGTTGAATTGCTGAAATTTCCTGATGCAACTTCACTTCAAGCCGAGCAAGGTCCTCACGCGTTGCTACGGTTGCCATGACTGCTTCGAGTTTGGTGACGCGCAATTGCATCGTGAGCCCTCTTTGTTGAACAAAGAGAATTCTACGGACGTCTTCAACATGGTCAACGCGACTTGGGCAATAATTTTTTGCTGTTTACAAATTGTTACTAATTTTTAGCTGCAGCCTGCCCTCTCTGCACCAAAGGCACCGAAAGGGCAACGCCATTTATATTAGATTTTTGAAGAGGCTGGGCGGTAAGCGCGCAGCCGAGGTTGGCCACGAGCTGACAGCGCCTCGCCGCTGGGCAGCACATCGGGCAACGCTGTATTTAACGCGCCCAGCAATTGCAGTGTACGAAACACCTTCATGACAGTACTCAGGCGCACATCGCGCCCCGCCTCAAGATCCATAATCGTTTTACGATTAAGACCGGTGCGCGCGGCAAGCAGCTCGGTTGTTAAGTTGCGCGCAAGCCGCCTTGCACGTAGTCTGTAACCAAACTCAGCCATATTCTCAGAGTCTGCTAAAAAGTCACCTATAGTGGTCATACTTAACAAGAAAAGCTAATAAAGTCCGTGATAAAGGACTTTATAAATTTTAAAAAAAACAGGCCTTCCATCCACCAAAGCCTGAGCCGCTTGCTTTTGTGCAATATTGTCTAGATCGGCCTCGGTTAAACCCCAGCAAAAAAACAAAATGACCAGTCACATTGGGCAATAACGCCCAGTTACACTTTTCCTGCCACACCATCCAGCAACTTGATAAAGTTACGCTTTGGTTTGAACTGTGAGCGCAGCTCGGCTAGGTAGTGCTCAAACTGCAATAGCTGCTTCTGCTTTTTCATCAAGTCACCGACTTTGCAGATAAGCTTAATCGCTTCGCCGTAAGCAAAATTGTTAGTCTCATCGATGATCGTTGGAATGACGCGATGGTACAGGCTGACGGCATCAAATGGACGCGAGGCTTCGAGTTTGCCAGCAAGCGAGATCAACAACCCCCGGCTATGAGCACTCTTGTGTGCGACCGACCATGCTGCGTCTAGGTCATTTTCCCATAACGCAATCTCCAAGCGAAGTGAATGGTTCGGAGTCGACGATGTTGATTTCAAGTGGCTCGTTCGCGCAGCCTCGCGGGCAGTGATCGCGTCGACCATAATCAATGTCAATGCTCGTTCTCGCTGTGCAGCCCATACATCGAGCTTAACTGCAATATCATGCAGCTTGATGTAGTGTTCAAGAACAGGGCGTTCCTCGAACTGAAGCCAAACAAGCTCTAGTGCTTCGTCGTTTCGCTTACGCTCAAGATAAGCTGCTACCAAAAAATCGCGCAGACGGTTATCAGGGCGCTCGGCAAATGACTTGAGGCCGAGCTCCGCCCAGTCTAGTGCCAATTCGGGCTGGCTCGCTTTGGCATAGATTTCGGCAATCGCGAGATAGCGATATGCTGACGAAAGATCCCGCGACTTGATCCCGACCAACTCCTCTACATCACCGTTCGCTTCTGCGATTTGCTCCATGATGCGGGTAATCTGAAACCGTTTAGCATAATCGTCATCTACGCGAGCTTTGCCTTCATGAGGTTTGATCTTGCTCCACTCAGCTTCGGCAAGTTCACGATATCGCCGCAACCCTTCATTGCCAAGGACATCGCGGTAAGTCACAACATCGAAGCTACACACGTTGAACGGCAGCGAAGTTTCGAGCAGAAAAAGGCGCTCGGCCAGCCTGACCGGTTCGGGCAGAGCCATGGCACAAGCCTTGCGATGCAATTCACCCAACGCCTCGACCTTGCCACCGACATCGCCATAAGAATCGTCGATTTGCCTTAGCGCATTTTCGACACGTTCGATTGCATATTCGGCCAACTCTACTAGGATTGCTGCAGCTTCGGTCGTTAAAAGTTCAGAGAGAGACTCCACAATCTGCTCGATATTGTCGGCGAAAGTACTCGCCGCGCGCCAATCGATACAATCGTGAATATACGTCGCGTCATCGATCACCATTTGATACGTCTTGACCACATTATCGAAATCACCTGTGCGTTCGGCCTTGAGCAATAGTGACCGGTAAAGCCGCTCATCCCGATGCGCCACTTCTAGCAATAGATCGATCAAGATTTCTTGCGGCTGAGCGACCAGATAATTTTTGATGCCGCGCCACGGATCACTCCGTTTGGCCTTTTCGCTTTTATTCTTAATTTTTATTTCTCCTGTCTGGATGCGTCGATTTTCATCTCACTGCGTTTGTATCGCGATTGCCTTTTGTAAGAAACGCCCTGCTGACGAGTCACCTAAGAGTTCAAGCGTGCTGCTAAGTCGCCTGATCAATCAAACGGTAGAAATCTGCGCGTTTAATCGATCGAAAGTAAAGCTTTAATATTTTCACGAATACGCCGCAGTTGGGCTGGCGTGATTTTTGACTTGAACTTTGCTTTGCGCTCGCGCCAGTCAAGCGACTTCACTTGATCTGCCAAAACTACGCTTGTTGTCTTGCCAACTGCAACTTCAACTTCGAAGGGATAACCTTTGATTTTGGTTGAAAGTGGGCAACAAACTGCCAAGCCAACTTTGTCGTTGTATACGGCAGGGCTCAATACCAATGCAGATCGATGCCCTGCCTGTTCGTGACTGGCTTGCGGATCAAACTCAAGCCAAACGATGTCGCCAGCCTCAGGAATATAAGCTCTAGGCACTAAAGAATCTCCTTACCAACCCGACCACCAAAACCTTCTTCAGCATGAATATTGTCAGACGTAATTCCAGCCAATAAATCGTCAAGTCGTGTATTTTTGGACACAACCGGTTCAATAATAATTTTGCCTTTGAGCACATTGATATTGACAGCCTGATCTAACGTTAAATGAGCGAGTTCCATGATTGAACTTGATAGCCGCAGTGCGGGACTATTGCCCCATTTTTTGATAATTGCTTGCATGATAACCCTCCGATGTGTCTACATTGTAGATACACTCAAAAGCGCTGTCAACAAATGCTCGTAAAGCTAACTTCCAGAATAGATAATCTATTCGATACATTTTTATCTCTTGATAATTCAAGCCAACATGATGACGATTTTTATCAAGAAAAGTGCGTCAGTAAAGTCTTTTTGGTAACTGAACTGTTAGCAATTGTGACAACGTCACAATTGCCCCCTCAAACTAGCCACTTCGAAACACTACGTCAAACTCAAAATCACTACCCTTCACCCCATACACTCCTGGCTTATCGCGAAGCTCCGAATGATCGACTACGTGCACACCAACGGGCAGTTCACCGTGTTCAGCAAGATAGTTTTTCGCGTATTGACGAACTGCAACTCTACGTCGCCCGTTGTCAATCGAGTGCCCCATGCCACCTGAGCCGAATAAAGTGCTTCGTGGCCACTCTGCAAGGGCTACCCAATCATTCACGGGTTTATCTCGCAGCTCTTGAGCTTCAAGTTCAGCCTCTTCTCGCCTTTCAGCTTTAGCCTCATCGATAAACGCTTGTCGAATTTGTTCAGCCAAACGAGGATAAGACCTCTTGATGTTTTTGATGAGAAAATTCCAATTGATGCCTTCAATTGACAGTTGATCATCTGTGTAAAGATCTTCGATTGCCTTATTTAGCTGAGCCCCGTTGCGTAAGGGGTAAATAACTGGGATGCGGTAGCCCGGATCGTCGAGCATCACCAACTTTGCCCCAAGCGAAAACGTCTTGTCTTTGCGCTCGGTCAAATAGATCGACCACCGCCACTCGCTGCCAGCCATATTGCTATCGCTCCAGGCAAGAATTTCAGTTCTTTTAAAATCGCGATCGCCCGCCTTGCAATTCAATGCACTCACATGCTCTCCTATTTAGCCATTTCGACAAACGTCGGGCATGGCAATTTTGGATAACTCCGCCCCTTACTCACTCGCCTATTGCCTCAAAGATGTTTGAGCCAGAAATGCGAAAAGCCCCATCAAGAGGGGCCTTTAGTGGTTTAGTTACCTGAGTACAAGTCAGATCACATCTGCTGTAAGCGTAAGCACCTTTGCCTAGTAGGCTGGTTGCTGTGGGCTTTCGCCCTCTCTTAATGTGAGAACGACGTTAGCGGTAAGTAGGTAAGAAGTACAGCAAAGAATTTCATCCCTGTTATCAAGGCATAAACTGCCCACCCGAAATGTCTACAGTAATGCCAGTCAAAAAACTCGCTTCTTCAGACGCCAGAAATGACACTACCGCGCTCACATCTTTAGGCACGCCCATTCGGCCAACCGGAGTCTCTGCAATGAACTTAGCATCTATTTCTGCTGGATTACTGACACTCGCAGCCATCGGTGTTGAGATTCTTGTTGGCGCAATACAGTTCACAGTAATACCGTAAGCCGCCACCTCGTCAGCCAAGATACGAGAAAACCCCAAAATTGCCGCTTTGGATGCCGCATAGTGCGAACCAGCCAAAATCGTACGCGTACGCGCCGCACGAGAACTCATATTAATGATCCGACCCCACTTATGCCGCTGCATCAAGGGGATCGCGTGCTTACTCATCAAGAACGTGCCCGTCAAATTTATATCTAGCGTTCGCTGCCAATCTTCTAAAGGTGTATCGACAACCAAAGATTTTTTACCGTTTACCCGTAAGGCAACACCCGCATTATTAACAAGCACGTCCAGTCGCCCGTACGTCGAGTCGATTGCTCTAATCACCTCGCGCACACTGTCTTCAGAGGTAACGTTCAAGTGAATGGCTTGAACGTCAGATAATTCATCTTGTTTGGCATTGGCGTGTATTTGGTCGCAGTTAGTTTGGCTTGTCGCTGTTGCCACGACCCTATAGCCATCTCGAGCAAGTCGCTTAACGATGTCATAGCCCAGCCCAGCTGTCGCCCCGGTAACCAAAGCCACTCTGCCAGGCGCAACCTTAGATATGGGTTGCGATGTCTCTTTTAAAGTCATTTTTTCTTACCTTGTTCGGTAACTTTTGCCCATTTCAAAGTGTCCTCAGCGACAAACTTCTGCAACTCGGCAGGCGACATTGGTACCGTGACCATACCTTGCTCTTGAAGTTGTTTTTTGATGTCAGGATTACTCATCACCTTATTCAAGGTTTGGTTTAATAGGTCAACAATAGCAACTGGCGTATTAGCCGGTGCAAACATCGCGTACCAAGTACTCGCAACATAGCCGGGCAAGGCTTTTTCGGTCAAGGTTGGCACGTCTGGTGCCAAAGGCGAGCGAGTCGCACTGGTCACAGCAAGAGGCTTCACTTTGTTCGCTTTCACTTGCGGCAACATCCCAACCAGACTGGTAATCGACATCTGAATTTCGCCAGCAACTAAAGCAAGAGTGCCAGGCCCCGCGCCTTTATAAGGAATATTTTGCGTATCTACACCAGCCATTGATTGGAACAATTGCGTCGCTAGAAACGTGGTGCTCGCTGTCGTGCCACTGTTGTACTTGCCAGGATTATCGCGTAACAATTTTAGAAACTCGTCGGCGTTATTTGCCGGCACAGACGGATGTACGACCAAGAAATTAGCTGCATCCCCAATCATCCCAATGTGAGAAAAATCCTTCACAGGGTCAACCTTTGTTTCAGGATAAAGGCTGGCGTTAATCGAATGACTGCCTGAGGCAATCAATAAAAGGTAGCCATCAGGATCTGCTCGCGCAACCGCTTGCGTTGCAATTAGGCTATCTGCACCTGCCCGGTTCTCTACCACAATCGGCTGACCCAACAATTGCGACATGGCGTTACCAAGAACACGAGCAACCACGTCAGTTGGACCGCCTGGCCCAAAGCCAACTAAGAATCTAATTGGTTTCGTGGGATAGTTTTGCGCTTGAGCGCTAGCTGCAGCAATCGACAAGCCCAGCAAACCAAGAGAAGCGACTTTCTTTATCAAAATATAGGCATTCATTTTTGTCTCCAAAATTTTTATGCGGTGTTTGCTGGCGTTTCGAAAGCTTCTGAATTTTTTTAAATGATTCTAAATTTAAATCTTTGAGGTAGTCATTCGCGTTATCTGATCTTTAGTAAAACCAAACTCAGTCAGTACACTTTCAGTGTGCTCACCTAACACAGGCGCAGGAGCACGCAACTGTGCGGGAGTTCGCGAATAACGAACCGGAATCGACGTGGTGTGAGTCTTGCCGGCAACCGGATGTTCTAAGGTTTGAAAAAATTTAGTACCAACAATATATGGATCTGTTTGCAACTCATCGAGCATACGCGCACGCGCATTCGGAATATTTGCAGCCGTCAGCCGCTGCTCCCAAGTCGCGGTGTCCTCTTTCGCGAGCTCAATTCCCAAGATTTCATATAACTCAACAAAGCGCTCAGAGCGAGCGGTCACAGTGTTAAACCGCGAATCATCGATCAGTTCGGGGCGCCGTATGGCTTTAAACAAATTGACATACTGAGGATCGGTTGTTGCCATCAAACAAATGTAGGCGTCCTTTGTCTTAAATGGGCGGCGCTCTTTCATCAATGCTCTGGGGTAGCCGATCGTCCCATTGGGATCATCGAGCTGAGCCGTCCACATGTGCTCAATCATATTAAATGCCAACATACTTTCAAACATCGGAACTTCTACAGACTGCCCCAAGCCACTGCGCTCTCGTTCAAAAAGCGCCATCCCGATATGAGAGGCTAAAACATGACCACAAAACTTATCGGCGAGAACGGTTGGAAGATACCGAGGCTCGCCGTACGCCTTCATGTTGATTCCAGCAATGCCGCTTTCTCCTTGTATGACATCGTCGTAGGCGGGGTCGTTACGCTTTGGCCCATCTGAGCGATAGCCAGGTGCTGTGGCGTAGATGAGCCGCGGATTACGTTTCATCATCGTCTCAGCACCTACTCCCAGTTTTGTTGCTGCATCGGGTCGCATGCTGTGCATAAACACATCGCACTGCTCAGCCATGACATATAAGGCCTCAAGTGCTTCGGGGTTTCTTAAATCAAGAACAACGCTTCGCTTATTGCGATTCATACCCAGGTAAAGGGTCGCCATGCCCTCGTGTTGCCGAGGCCCAATATAACGATTGGCATCGCCAGACGGAGACTCTACCTTGATGACGTCTGCTCCCATATCGCCCATGATTTGGGTCGCGACCGGGCCAAGAATGAATTGCGTCATATCCAGAATCCGGATGCCGGCTAAAGGCCCAGTTGCAGTCGCGCGGTAATCAACCATGACTATGCCTCACGACACTTCACCATGCGCAGCGGCGTGTACGTAATCGCAATCGATCCATCTTGCTTAACAATATTGACTCGCGAGCGAACTAGACCACGACCTGGGCGACTCTTTGAGACGCGCGCCTCTAAGACTTCAACCTCAGCATGAATCGTGTCGCCGACAAAAACCGGCGCCTTCATGGTGATCTCCATGTTCATGAGCGCGAGCGCAGTATTTTGCATCGTGGCCTGAATGAGTAAGCCCTCAATAAAGCCATGCGCCAACATCCCAGGAGCAATGCGACCCTTTAAATCAGAGCCATGCTCGCGAAACTCTTGGTTAGTAAACAAAACTTCGACTAAGCCGAGGCAATTAACGTAATTAATAACATCCGCCTCTGTCACGGTTCGTCCGATCGTTCGATACTGGCGCCCCACAGGCAAATCTTCAAAATGAAAACCCAGACCCACAACTTCCATGAAAATTCTCCAAGATTGTTAAGGCTCACAGCCAAAATACTTATATTGATCTTGTTTACACCTAACGCGCTTTCGCGACAGCGCCGAGCAAACCGTTTGCAATAATATTGCGTTGAATTTGATTGGTACCTTCGATAATTTGCAATACTTTGGCGTCACGCATATACCTGTTAATCGGACAGTCAGCGCTGATGCCTGAGGCACCGAAAATTTGTACCGCATCGATTGCCACTTTCATTGCAACATCGGTGGCAAAGCACTTTGCCGCAGCGGCCATCGGCGCAAGCGCCTTGCCGGTTAATCCTTCATCTACTTGTGCAGCTACCCGATAGACCAGACTTCTGGCCGCTTGCGTCTGCATTTCCATATCAGCAAGCATCCAGCGAATACCTTGAAAGTTCTGCACCGACTCACCGAACGCTTGGCGATTCTGAACAAAATCAATCGAATGATTTAAAGCACCCTGCGCTAAACCAACACCTCGCGCCGCGTGTAACGGACGAGCGGTATTCATCGCATCCATCACAAGCCTAAAGCCGTTTGAGTGCTCACCACCCAGCAGATCTTCTTCTGGCACCAGAACGTCATCTAAAAACAATGGATGAGAGGGGATCCCTCGCGCACCCGTCTTGTCCTCTTTGCGTCCAATTTTTAAGCCAGGCGCATTGGTTGGCACTCTGAATAGCTTCACACCCGATACGGCGTCGCTAGATTCAGTCTTGGCCGCAACAAAAATATAGTCAGATACCGAGGCGCCCGTACACCAAGCCTTCGTGCCAGTTAAGCGATAGCCTCCGCTCACACTGCGCGCACGCGTTGTGATCCCTCTAACGTCAGAACCGCTTTGTGGCTCTGTAATTGAAATTGCGGCACGTGCTTTGCCGCTTGCCAACTCTGGCAATAGGCGCAGCTTCTGAGCGTCGGTGCCCCCCGCAAGAATTGCACCAAAGGGCGTCCATTGAACAGCCAGTAAATAGGCGGTGTTGTAACAAACCGTTCCGAGCTCTTCAATGGCCATACAGGCACTCACTAGGCTGCCTGTACCACCCTGCGCCTCTGGAAAAGGCAAGGCAAACAGACCAAGCTCACACAGCAAACTAAACATGTCTTCTGGATATTGAGCTGTGCGATCTATATCATTTGCTCGGGGCGCAACTTTTTCTTTCGCGACGCGACGCAGCATTGTCTGTAGCTGCAACTGCTCTGGTGTGAAGCCGATGTGCATGAGTCTCCTGTCGATTCGTTCTGCTGCACCCCGACGATGCCGAGCGAATGAACGATCGTTCAGTTATTTGGTATTATTATTTGCCTAAATCAATATTAAGTCAACAGCGAAACTTGAGATACTCATTAACGTTGTATTTGGCGACACCTCCGCTTACAACGCCTGCAAAATATGCTGTGCTACGATCCGTTCGATTGCTGTTCCACCATCGGCTTTATTCTTTCAATTTTTATGCAGTTATGCCCTTAAGCAAAAAAAATAAATCCGCACTGGTAAAAAGTAAAGTTGACGTGCCACAATTAATCGAGCGGCGACGTGCACAGTTTATTGATGCAGCGATCGAACTCTTTGGGCAACGGGGCTATCACGTCACCACCATTCGAGACATCGCGCAAGCCGCCGGTGTCAGTATTGGTTTGATTTATCAATATGTCGAAGATAAAGAAGACATACTGTTTTTGGCACTGATGCAAGTGCTAGATCAATACATCAACGAGATCCCGCCTATCGTGGCGCAGGCGAAAGGCCCCGTGCAAAAAATCGTGGCTGCCGTCAACGCTTACGTCCTCATTATTGATGGAAACGTAAACGCCACAGTCTTGGCGTACCGCGAGACAAAATCCTTACGGAAAGAGCGCCGTGTGCTGATTCAGCAAAAAGAACTTGAATCAAACGCAATTATTGCAAACTGCATCCAAGAAGGCGTTGCGACCGGTTTGCTCGGACCTGATACCGACATCGAAATGATGACATATCAAATTGTCATGTTTTCGCATGCTTGGGCTCTAAAAGCTTGGCGCTTTCGTTCGCTGATGTCTGTTCAAGAATATGTCGATCGCGGCCTGCGGCTGATTTTGGCAGCGACGCTAACAACCAAAGGCAAGCGTGTCTTCAACGCGATGCCTTGATCATTTTTTTGTTGACTGAACGATCGTTCATTCGATAAAGTACTATTTTAGAAGGCATGGCGCGGCCAAGAGAAACCGCTTGGCGCCAAAGCCTCTCAGGAGATGTCGTTGCTGGACCTTACGATTTCAAATCGTGTCGCGTGGATCACCTTATCGCGCCCACCCGTCAATGCGCTAAACGATCATTTAATTGCGCAGTTTCACGCCCTGTTAGATCAACTCGACTTGCGTGATGACTGGGGTGTTCTCGCAATCGTCTCGAATCAAAAAGTTTTTTGCGCAGGGGCCGATCTGGCGCAAATTGAAGAATGCATCAACACCCCAGAAGGGGCTGACCGCATGGTCGAGATCATTACGCAATTTCAGAGGCTCTTTTTACGGATCGAGACGATGAATGCAACAACCATCGCGGTGATCAGCGGCGCGGCACTAGGTGGTGGCTTAGAACTTGCGCTGGCGTGCGATCTGCGTATGGCAGCAAATGAGGCAAAACTGGGCTTGCCAGAAGCAAGCTTAGGCGTGATTCCAGGCGCTGGTGGCACTCAACGGCTCACTCAGCTATGTGGTAAAGGCACAGCGTCGCGCCTTATTCTTAGTGCAGAAATTATTAACGGTCAAGTGGCTCAACAGCTTGGCTTGGTCCAGTGGTCTGTGCCGCGTAGTGAATTAGAGTTGCAATCACGTGAATTGACAGAGCGCTTAGCGCAGCTTGATCGATCCGCAAGCGAATTTAGCAAAAAGTGCATCGCCGCAGCCAACAGTCCAGATATCAATGGTTTTACGTTAGAAATCGAATCAACTCGAACCTTATACAAACGTTCTACTACGCGTGAGCGTATTGGTGCGTTCTTAAAAAAATCCAAAAAATAACACAACCTTCAAAGGATATTCATGAACGCTGAAAAGAAAATCGCCGTTGTCACCGGAGCCGCTTCTGGCATTGGCAAAGCCACCGCAAATGCATTTGCACAAGCGGGATTTCGCGTGTTTGGACTCGATATCGATGTGCAAGGCGCAGCGCGTGTAGAGGCCGAATTCGTTCAACAATACGGTAAAGACGCTTTCACCTTTGTTGAAGTGGATCTCAGTCAGCGCGACTCAATCTTGCAGGCAAGTCAAACAATTTTGAATCAAGTCACTTCGGTCGATGCCATCGTGAATGCCGCCGGATGGGATCGTATTGAGCCCTTCGTCAACAACACGCCCGAGTTCATGGATAAAGTCATCCAAATTAACTTGATGGGGCCAATGACATTAACCAAAGCGTTGCTGCCCTCCATGATTCAAGCGGGTTCTGGAAAAATCGTAAACGTCGCCAGTGATGCAGGCCGCGTTGGAAGCATGGGAGAAACTGTTTATGCCGCGGCGAAAGGCGGAATGATTGCTTTCACCAAGTCACTTGCTCGTGAGATGGCTCGATACCAAATACATGTGAACTGCGTTTGCCCTGGCCCAACAGACACGCCGTTATTTCATGCGCAGCCCGACAAGCTCAAAGAAGCATTGCTCAAAGTTATACCCTTCAAACGCCTGGCAAAGCCAGAAGAAACTGCAAGCGCAATTTTATTTTTTGCAACTGACAAGTCAAACTATGTCACAGCTCAAATCATGAGCGTGAGCGGTGGTTTGACGATGGTTGGCTAAGCACTTTTCAGTTCATTCATTCAATTTAAATTTTTAGAGAGAACGACACATGTCCGATACAAAGGCTCTTTTCAGACCCGCCAGTTTCGATTTCAACAACTACACACCTAAGCATTTCAAAATGGAAGTGCAAGGGAAAGTCATGACGATTACACTCAATCGCCCTGAGAGAAAAAACCCTTTAACCTTTCAGTCATACGGTGAACTTAGAGATTTATTTCAAAATTTGACCTATGTCGAACAGGTTAAAACGGTTGTGATCGTCGGTGCAGGTGGCAACTTTTGCTCAGGAGGCGATGTACACGAAATCATCGGTCCTTTAGTTCAAATGCAAAAGCAAGACGACATGGGTGGGCTACTTGCCTTTACGCG
>CANCMG010000061.1 GCA_947378965.1 Alcaligenaceae bacterium
ATCTTCATATCGAGCCCTCATTACCGTTTGTGGTTGAATTAAGAAACTCCACTTTGGCACTTAGATGCCGTTAGGTAAAGCGAGGGCTCTCTGCTTTTCTGTCACCCTCACTCCCCAGGGGGGAGGGAGGCGTTCATAACATCTCCGTGTAAGTGGAGCAATCATAGGCGAAAAATTAACCTAAGATTGTGGCGAAAAATTATTCGAACGGTTTCCTCTTGCAATCCGCTAAAAATTACTCGAGCGACGACCTATTGAATGCTTGTTTTGGTGCGCTGCAAAAGAGTTTTGTATTGTGCGCTGTCTTGAGCCCACAGTGCACGCATGTCTTGGGGTGTTGAGGTTTTGACCTCCATGCCCTGTGCCGCCAGTGTTTCGACAATCTTTTGTGCCTGAGCCGCTTTGATCACCGCGGCATTGAGCTGTTCAATGATGTGCTTTGGTGTGCCGCCCGGTGCGATCACGCCTTGCCATGTGTAGGCTTCAAAACCTGGTAAACCAGCCTGGGCCACTGTTGGGATCGTAGGCGTGGCTTGGGTGGGCTTGCTGCCTGTGGTGGCTAATAACAATAGTCGGCCATCTTTGACGTGATCCATATTGCCGACCAACGAGGTAAACATCATATCGACGCGGCCCGCTAATAAATCGATTAGGGCAGGGCTGGCTCCTTTGTAGGCAACGTGCATAATGTCAATATCCGCAGCAACTCTAAACGCTTCGCCCGCTAGATGTTGCGCAGAACCGTTGCTTGATGAGGCAAAGTTGATCTTTCCTGGGTTCTGCTTGGCGTACGCAATCAACTTTTCGGTAGAGTCGAGTTTTGTTTGTGGTGCAACGAGCAAACCTAACGGCTGGATTGTTGTCAAAGCAATCGGCTCAAAGTCTTTGACTGGATCGTAAGTTGGGGTGTCGTGCAGCAACGGAGTAATAACAAACGCACTGGTCCCAAACAGCAGGGTGTAACCATCAGGTACCGCCTTGCGCAAAGCCTCGGTCGCAAGCAGCGTGCCGCCACCCGCACGATTTTCGACAATGACAGCCTGTCCGAGTTGCAGCGAAAGTTCTTGAGCAAGCAAGCGCCCCACAATGTCGGTGGCGCCACCTGGGGTGTAGGCGATGAGTAAGCGCAGCGCCCGTGTTGGGTAGTTCGCAGTCGTTGACTGCGCGAAGCAGGGCGCTGCTACGCTGCATAACGCTAGACACGACAGAAGCCGTCTTGCAATTCGTAAAAAGGTCATGTGCGAGTCAAAGTGAAAATGAGTCAAACATTCAACTGTTGATGAAACGAATTGTTTAAGCCGATAGTCAATTCGTGCCGAAGGTAAAGCTTGAAGACTATATTTATTGTTCGTCTGAGCGCAGACAGCAAAGAATTCACTTGTACGTTTAAGATGAAGTCAGATTGCCTAAAAAAATATTGGTGCAAGCGTTCCTTGATCCCCATAAAAATGTGTGGCCATGACCTGACAGCGTCGGATGTAGCGGTGTTCGTCGGGGCCGTAATCGGCGACCGCGTTGTGCATCGTGCCGATGTTATCCCACATCAACAGTGAATCTTTTTCCCAGTGATAGGTGTAAAGATATTTGTCTTGCATTTGTAATGCAAAAAGATATTCAAGGATCTCGTCACTCTCTTGTTGACTGAGTTCGTTAATTTTCATGGCATAGCCAGGGTTGGCGTACAGCACTTTTTGGCGTGTGATCGGATGGGTCAAGAAAATAGGGTGATCGACCGGAGGACGTTTGCGTTTCTCTTCATCACTGAGCGCAGGGCGGACGCTACCTGGTCGACTGCGCATCATGTCCCAAAACTTGTTGAAATCGTGTGTAATGGTTTTGTTAGCGAGCCGCTCTTTTAATTCTTGAGGGATATCGTTGTAGACAGCTTGGGTGTTACGAAACTGTGTTGCACCCAACGGCTTGCCGTCGCGTTGCGGGATGACGGTGCCATGTAAAACATTGGCAAAGGCGATCATATTTGAGTAAGACATATCGGTGTGCCAAGATTGCCCCGCATCGCCGATGCCTAGGGGTTTGCCGTCTTGCACCATGTTTGACAAGATCATGACCTCAGGAAACCCCTCAGCCTGCGCCCGCCCGCCTGGGCTGACATAGAGTTCACCAAAGCGCTCACTAAAGGCTTTGAGTTGCGCAGTGGTCAGTGTCTGATTGGTAAATTCTAAAACACCGTGGGTGCCAAGTGCCGTAATTAAAGAAGCAACCTGTGCTTCGCTCAGGGCAAGGCTAAGATCCAACCCTTCAACTTGCGCACCTAAGATCTTTTGCGTTGAGGTAATTTTCATTTTTCTCGGGCCAAAATAATCACTCGCTATCGATAGGCACGGCAGCCTGCGTTGACAGACCGCCCGAATTTCAAATACGCCGACCGTTCAAGCTGCGGGATGTTGACGATGCCAACTGGTATCGCGCTGAAACGCATCTGCGACCTGCAGCAGTTTAGCCTCTTCAAAGTGACGGCCCACTAATTGAAACGCTAATGGCATCTTGATGCTTGATAGGCCCGCAGGCACGCTTATCGACGGGAACCCTAAATAATTAATGGCGCGGCCTGCGTCAGAGAGGGCACTGATTGTTTGCAACACCTCGTCAAGTGTGCCTGTTGTGGTCGAGGCAATCGTGGGCGTTTGCACCATTAAGACAGGCAGGTGTACGACGTCACAGTTCGCAAAGCAGGTATCGAGATAGGCTTGAATCAAGCCCTGTCGAGCGTCAAGCGCTTCGCGGTAAGTGATGCCACTGTGTGTAAAACCTGCCGCGGTGCGTGCCAGTACTTGTGAACCATAGTCTTCTCGGCGAGTTTGCATATCGCGATGGTGCACCGTGGCAGCTTCAACGGTGAGTACGATAGCGGTCATCTTATGGATTTTTGCCATGTCGGGTACCTGCACGTCGACTAAGAGTGCGCCCCGTGCTTTTAAAACTTCAAGACTGGTGTTTAACGCAGCTGCGACTTCAGGATCAAGGTTTTCGCGATAATAGGCTTGGGGTACGCCGATTCTCAAACCTTTGATGTTGCCGTCTAGCGTCGCTTCGAAGTCTTCATTCGCACGCGGTGTGCACCAGGGGTCAGCCGCATTGGGGCTGCTGATGTGCGTCAGGAGTCGTGCACAATCGCGCGCTGTTTGCGCCAAGGGCCCAACGCAATCCAGGGTATGCGATAACGGAAAGACGCCAGCAAAACTGACACGCCCCGCGGTAGGTTTGATGCCGGTCACGCCGCACATTGCAGCAGGGTGTCTGATTGAGCCTCCGGTGTCGCTGCCGAGCGACCCGTAGACCAGGCGAGCAGCCACCGCGATCCCCGAGCCGCTAGATGAGCCACCGCAGGCATAGGCCGGGTTCCAGGGATTTAAACCGTGGCCATAGTGTGCGTTAAAGCCCGTGGGGCTCATGGCAAACTCAGCCATATGCAGCGCACCTAAATTCACCTGCCCCGCAGCGTCAAGCGTGTTGATCGCCCAAGCGTTGTGCGTAGCGATGTTGCCTTGCAAAATCTTTGAGCCCACGTGCATTTCAAGGCCAGCGATTTCGAGCAAATCTTTATGCGCAAGTGGCACGCCGTGCAAGGGAGCAAGTGCTTCGCCTCGCGCCTGCTGCGCATCTAGTTTTTTGGCGCGCGCTAAGGCTTGGTCATGGTCAATACGAAACACGGCGTTGAAGGTGCGACCGATTGTTTCGAGACGGTTTAAAGACCAAGCGGTAATCTCTTGCGAGCTAAATTGTTTAGTCGCAATACCTTGGGCAACCCCTACCAGATCTAAATCTTCAAAATTTGCCATGCTTGATATCCTTGAATCTGAAAAATAGCATCTCGAAAAGTGCAGGGCGCAATGAATCAAGTGAACGCGCTCGCTTCAGTTTACGCTGAGTCTTTTAGTTATAACTAAATGACTTATATTCAAATGAGAATATAGTTGTTTTGTACTGTGCTGTGAACTGTTACGCTTGCCTGAGTATCAAATGTCTCTCGTGTTGAGAGGGGTTCAGGTCGTTGAAGGCGGGTCATTATGCAAACAAAACATTATCTGCAGTATCTCTATCGCGCAGTCGCTATGGGTTGTATGGTGTACGCCTTGACCCTGATTGCAGATACCGCGCGCGCCTCGGCCCTGCCTACAGCTGCCACTGAGCTCGGGTGTCATCTGAGCCCGCTTGATAATAGCCATTGAACGGCTCGAGAATCTCAAGGGCTAGGGTGGGCGTGCCTGGATCTGGAATATGAAAGTGGGTAAACCCCACGCGACGCAATAAAAAAATCAGCTCTTGGTTGATGTCACCAAAGGCATGAAGCTCACCGGTGTAGCCGATTTCGCGAAGGCGCGAGGCAATCGAGTACGAGCGCCCATCGGTAAATTTATCAAACCGAACAGCAATCGCTGTTGGCTGAGTGTCTTGCGCTGACAATACGCGTCTTAGATAGGTTGTGATCGTACCCGCTTCTGACCGATTAAAGATGGTGTCAGTGTCGAGTACCAGATCGAAGGTTATCGCGTGCGTAATTCGCTGCCCCGCGAGATCAAAAATACAGAGGGTATTGCTGGATGGTGTGCTATTCATGTTGAATCTTTTTAGGTGTGCGGGCTTGTCGTCAAAATCAAAGAATTGAGCGATCGATTGGGCGATCGATCACTGATGCTCATTCAGTCGGTCATTCATTCATGCGGTCACTTGCTCCACCTAAGCGACCGCATGTTGCGAAGGTGGCACAGGCATTCGCTCTGCAAAATCGTCAGTTAAAGGTGTTTGCTGTACCAGCGCTAACGACAGCGCCTGCCCAACGAGCAAGGTCACTGGTCCCTCAAGCTTTGGCAAGCCCTGTTGTGCGACCTGAAATAACGTGAGTTTGAGACGCGCCCCGACACGGCTGGCATTTTCGACAATACAGATTGGAGTCTGTTTGGGTTTGCCTGCTTCAATCAGGGCGTGGCAAATGTCTTTGGCCTGGGCCCCGGCCATGTAAAGCACTGCCGTTTGTGCTGCCATCGCTGCCGCCAACCACTCGCTGTGCGTGTTGGCTTCGTGCTTGCCAAGTCGAGGCGTCACAAATACGACGCTACGCGATTCTCCCCGCAAGGTCAGGCTTGTTTGCAATTCGGCGGCTGCGGCGCAGGCTGCAGTGACACCGGGGATGATTTCAACTTCAATATTTTCGGTGCGGCAGGCTTGAAGCTCTTCGGCCAAGCGCCCAAAAATCGAAGGATCGCCGCCTTTTAGGCGCACCACGGTCAAACCGCGCTTTGCAAGTGTTACGAGGGTTCGGCAGATAAACGCTTGCTCAACCGAAGGGCGCCCCGAACGCTTGCCGACTTCAAGCCATTGGGCGTTTGGCGCCGCCTTTTGCATGCCTTCAATATTCATTAGGGCATCATGCAACACCACATCGGCTGCGCTTAACATTCGCCAAGCTTTGCGTGTCATGAGCTCTGGGTCGCCGGGCCCTGCGCCGATAAACCAAACTTTCATACGGCTCTCTCGTTTTGATCGTCTGATGTCGAACGCTTTGGCTTGTGCTCAGGTTTACGAGCCACTTCAGCAGCCTGCGCAAACACCGGCTTGCCTAAGCGCGCCACAGTTTGCCTAAATGATTCGCCGGGTTCGCGCTGTTCAATATACGCGTCGATGATTTCTTCTACCGCATCAGCAACTTCATCCTCAGCAAAAGCGCGCCCGATAATGGTGCCAAGTGCGGCGGGTGCGCCATGCCCCGAGTGACCGCCAAGCAGAATTTGGTAGAACGCAGCGCCGTCCTTATCAACCCCCAAAATTCCGATATGACCTACGTGGTGATGGCCGCAGCTATTCATGCAGCCTGAAATACGCAAATCTAATGGCCCAATATTCTCTTGAGCATCAAGTGCGGCGAAGCGCTGGGCGATATCTTCTGCAATCGGCAGCGAACGTGCATTGGCGAGCGCGCAAAAATCGCCCCCGGGGCAAGCCACCATCGCACCGATCAGACCACCCACGGCGTGATGCAGATTTAACGCCTGTAAGGCTTGATAAAGTTCAGGGAGCTCAGCCTCACGTACCGCAGGTAAGACAAAATCTTGAGTGTGACTCACGCGAATGAATCCTTGACTAAACCGATCGGCAATCGCGGCGATCGCCTCCATTTCATCACTGGTGACGTCGCCAGGCGCACGACCTGGTGCTTTTAAAGGGACGAGTATGGCGGCATAACCGGGTTGGCGGTGCGCCAGACGATTGCGTACCAACCACCGCTGCCACTGCGTCTTGTCGCTGGCGTTGCCTGCGTGTTCAAGATGCTCGAGTGGCTGTCCTGTTGTCCAATCGGGCTCGACGAAAGCACTGGTCACGCGGTCTAGCTCAGTTTGAGCAAGCTTGTGCGGGCCATGGCGTAAGTCTTGCCATTCAGCCTCAACCATTTCGCTAAATGTTTCAATGCCGACGCTGCGCACCAAGATTTTGATACGCGCTTTGGTCAGGTTGTCGCGTCGTCCGAGTTCGTTATACACGCGCATGACAGCATGGGTGTAAGTCAACATATCAAACCAATCTAACCGCTCACGTAGCACCGGGCCTAAGATGGGGGTGCGGCCTAAACCGCCACCGACCCGCACACGAAACACAGCGTGCGGTGTGGCCTGAACAACTTCAAAGGCCATGTCATGGATCTGGACGAGTGCGCGATCTTCGGGCGTACCGGTTAGCGCTACTTTAAATTTACGGGGTAAAAAACAAAGCTCAGGGTGAAACGTGCTCCATTGCCGCAACAGTTCAGCATAAGGGCGTGGGTCTAGGATCTCGTCGGGCGCAATGCCTGCTAGCGCGTCGCTGGTGATGTTGCGCAAACAGTTACCGCTAGACTGAATACCGTGTATCCCCACTTGCGCTAAGTCGGATAGGGCCTTGGGTGTATCGTCGAGTGAAATCCAGTTCAACTGCATGTTCTGACGCGTGGTTAGGTGTCCATACCCGCGGTCATACTTGCGAGCAACCTCGCCTAAGGCTCTGAGTTGCTCGCTGTTGAGCATCCCATAGGCAATCGCAATGCGTAGCATGGGCGCATGACGCTGTATATATAAGCCATTTTGCAGACGCAGCGGTTTGAGATGGTCGTCGCTGAGCAAACCCTCTTTGTTGCGTTGAATTTGTCCGGCGAGTTGGTTGGCACGTTCGTGTAAACGTGCAGTGTCAAAACTTGAGGGTTGATACATGGTGTGTTCTGTAGATTGCAAAGCCTAAAGGCTAGAGGCTTACAGGCCCATGGTCAAAGAACGATTTTATCTTTGCTTATAAGAATAATTTCTCTTTGCTTATAAGAATAATTTCTCTTTGCTTATAACAATAATAATCATCAAAAATTCGCAATACAGCCTATGCGAAGGCTAGTAGAGCACTCACAGGCAGGAGACCGGCGATACCAATGAGAGCGGTGAGCGACTCAAATTCAAAACGTTAGTTACCCAAATTTCAGGTACCAAGCTTGGCTGTGTTGCAGGCTTGCTATTCAAACTCAAAGGGTAGCGTTGGCTGCGAAGAACGATCGACATATTCAGCGGCCTGCACTGGCCGTAGGCTCCCTGCGCGCACTCCGAGTAGACGAATTTTTTGCTCAAGGGGTATGCGTTTTAAGCACTCGGTTGCGGCATGCCTAATTTGGTGACCATCAATCACATCGCCTGGTAAGGTTAAGTCACGCGTGACAACTTGAAAATCTGCAAATTTCAACTTAATCCCAATGGTGCGGCTTGCGTAGCCTTTGCGTTGCAGGTCGTCGGCCAGGCGTAAGCAAAGATTTGTAAAAACCTCAGAGAGCCTTGCACGATCATGCTTGGCATGTAAGTCGCGCTCAAAGGTGGTTTCGCGGCTGATAGATTTTGGTTCAGACCACGTCACGACTGGGCGCTCGTCGATACCTTGGGCAACTTGCGTCATCCACGCACCGGTGCTTCGGCCAAAGTGTGCCACCAGCAGTTCGGCGGGTGCTGCGGCAAGTTCACCGATGGTGTGAATACGCAAAGCCGCCAGTTTTTCGTTTGCTTTAGGCCCAATCCCATTTATTTTTTTTGCGGCTAGCGGCCAAATGCGTGTGGTCAACTCACTGGGGGCAAGAATCGTGATGCCGTCTGGCTTATCAAGGTCAGAGCAAATTTTTGATAAAAGCTTGTTCGACGTAATGCCGATCGAACAGCTCAAACCGGTGGCATCGAAAACCGCTTGCTTGATGCGCTTAGCAAGAGCGAAAGACTCGTCTTCTATCTCTGTGAGATCGATATAGATTTCATCAATGCCACGGTCTTCGATATGGGGGACGACCGAGGCAACCGCCTCTTTGAATAGGCGTGAAAAGTGCCGATAGGCTTCGAAGTTTGCAGGCAGCAAAATGGCTTCAGGTGCCAGCGCGGCTGACTTCATGAGGCCCATACCCGAAAACACGCCCAAGGCGCGTGCTTCGTACGTCGAGGTGGTCACCACGCCGCGTCCGGCATAGTCTCGCAAGCGTGAAAATTGTTTTTCGCCTTGAGCATTGGTGGCCGGGGCGCTAGCGTTGCGCCCGCCCACCACGACGGCCTGACCGCGTAACTCGGGATAAGTCAGCAATTCAACAGAGGCGAAAAACGCATCCATATCCAAGTGAGCAATTCTGCGTTGGGCGGTCATGAGGCAGAGTGTATTTGAAACTCAGCCTAAAATCATGGTGTTTGACGAGCGAATAGAGAATCCAAAGACTCGCAAGATGTCGTCAAGAGACTGGCTGATTTTTTTGGTTGTCATCTAGTGAAAGCCATAAAGCTCGCTCGGATTGCTGACCAAAATCTGCTCAATCACTGAGCGCTCGGTTGTCCAGCGCGCCAGCATGTCAAGCATATTGGCGTCGTTGGGCTTAATCGCTTCAGTCGGGTGCGGCCAGTCACTGCCCCACACCAGGCGTTTCGGTGCGAGGGCAATCCAGTGGCGCGCGACTGAATCGATATCTAAAAACTCACCCGCCTCACCAACCTGACTATCTAAATACGCACCTGAGAGTTTGATCCAGGTGCGACCTTGCGCCAGCAGGTGTTCAACGATTTTGACGGCTGGGTGTTTGAGCCCAAGGGGTTGCGGTAGACGCGTCATGTGATCGAACACGATTGTTGTGGGCAAGCGCTTGAGCATCGCTTCGTGCTCAACAATTTGATCTGCGGTCCAATGCAATTGCAGGTGCCAACCGAGCTTGGCAATACGTGCAGCAAGTGGTTCGACCATGTCAAAGCTTGCCGCTGCATGTTTGGGTGTGAAAAGAGAGAAGCGCACGCCGCGAATACCGCCGGCGTCTAACGCCTTGAGTGTTGCATCGCTCACGTCACTGCGTAAGACGGCCACTCCGCGTGCCCGATCAAAACCAAGTTGCGCAATCGCATCGAGCGTGACGTTATTTTCGACGCCGTAATTGCGAGGCGTCACAATCACTGCTCGGCTAGTCCCTAAACGTTTTTGTAAAAGCCGATACTCGTTAACGGTGGCCAATTCAGGCAGCGCTGCGGCATCAGCAGATTGTGCAAAGCGCGCATCGTAAATATGCAAGTGACAATCGCAGGCGTTTAAGGGGATTGGTAGCACCGGAGCATTGACACCCGCAGAGTTTGGCACGGGTTTCAAGGCGGGTGCCGTCATTGATGCTTGCTGAGTCATGTTTTTTTACCCACTTTGCGCAGGCGTTTTGCTTCAGTTCGGATCAAGTCAGTGTGTTGCCCCAACGTTGGTGCGGCAAAGGGGTCGGGGCCTGGAGTGCGACTAAACTTGATTGAACGCTTAAGCCCGCGGTACTTGCCCACCACGGGGTGTTCAAAGTTTGTGATCATGTCTTGACTGGCAACCTGAGGGTGCTCAAACATGTCTTCAATCGATAGGGCGGCTGAGCAAGGCACCTCTTCGCCAAAAATCGCCTCCCACTCAAACGCGGTATGTTTGAGAAGCGCCTCACGTATTGTTGGCACAATCTCGTCTTGATGCTGAGCACGCTTGCGTACGGTGTCGTAGCGCTCGTTTTTTGCTAACTCTTCGAGGCCAACTTTTTGGCACAAGGCAGTCCAAAAATGCGGTACGTTCGCAGAAATATATAGATAGCCTTCGCGTGTAGGGTGTATGCCCGTAATGCCCAGTGAACGCATGTCTCGACCCACCTCGCGACCTTCACCCTCGGCCCAGACTAGCCGCGCCGATTGCAGTGTTAGCGCCGCTGCGAGTAACGAGACACCGACAAACTGACCTTGGCCAGAACGTTCGCGTTCGAACAAGGCTGAAGAGACCGCGCCCGCCACCAAGGCTGAGGTGTAGTAATCCACAATCGAGCCGTACAAAATTTCTGGTGGTCCGCCCGGTTTGCCTTGAAGGACGGTCATGCCGGTCATGGTTTGCAAGACCTGATCAAAGCCTGCTTTTTCTTTGAAAGGGCCAGATTCGCCATAGCCACTGACTGCGCAATAAATCAACCGTGGGTTCAAAATTTTTAGCGTTTCGTAACCGATTCCGATGCGTGGGGCGACGCTTGGTCTGAAGTTATGCACCAAGACGTCAGCGGTTTCAATTAAGGTCAGTAGCGTGGCGAGATCGTCTGGATCTTTGATATCCAGGACGGCCGCCAGTTTGCTGCGGTTAACGCCTAAAAAAGCGCGACTTTCTGAGGCCAGGGAGGAAGGATAGCGACGCAGGTTATCGCCGCTAGGGGGTTCAATTTTGATGATCTCGGCACCTTGATCGGCGAGCAGCGAGCACCCGTAAGGCCCAGCGATATAGGCCGATAAATCAATCACGCGGACCCCTGATAAAGGACCCTGACTACCGGATCGTTGAGGGAGAGCAGAGGCTTGTGTTGCAGAGGGTGTTTGTGTCATCAGATTTACTCGGGTTGGATATCTGCGGCCTGAGCAACGCGCTTCCAGCGCGCCAGTTCAGCTGAAAGATGTTGCGCAAAGGCGTCTGTGCTCATCGGAGCAGGGCTCGCGCCCTCTTTAATAAAGAAGGCTTTCATGTCGTCAGAGGCGATCACCTGATTAATGGTGGCATTCAGTTGCTGCACGACGGGGCTCGGAGTGTGAGCAGGTGCGAGTATGCCCCACCAGAGCTCGACAGCACTTTGCGCGTAGCCCGCTTCGCCCACAGAACGAATCGAAGGTGCTACGTCGCTGCGCGACGCGGTGCTCACCGCCAGAGCTCTGATTTTTTCACCTTTGACCTGGGCGAGTAACGATGGCGCACTTGCGATCAGCAAATCGATTTGCCCGCCAATTAGGTCTGTCACGGCTGGGCTCATCCCTTTATAAGGTACGTGTGTGAGCTTGATTTGCGCGGCTTCGGCCAAAATTTCTGTGGCGAATTGATTGATGCTGCCAACGCCAGAGGTGCCGTAATTGAGCTTGGATGGGTGGGCTTTTGCAAAAATGATAAGGTCTTCAAGAGTCTGAAACGACGTTTGTTTGCCTACGGTGATCAGCAACGGCCCTTTGGCCAACATAGCGACCGGTGAAAAACTTGTTTGTGCGTCATAGGGCAAATTGGTTCGAATTGCCGCACCTGTGGTGAACGTCGAAGACAGCACAACCAAGGTATAACCATCGGCCGGCGCTTTGGCTAAAAGAGCGTTCGCAAGGATCCCACCTGCTGCGGGTTTGTTTTCGACAACCACGGCAACGCCTAGCGCCGTTTGTAGATGCTTACCAATCGAGCGCGCAAAGATATCGTTTGAGCCACCGGCCGCGCTACCCACTAAAAGGGTAATGGGCTTGTGTGGAAACGTCGCCTGGGCGAAAAGTGGCAAACACAGCCCAGCTAGGCCCATCGCCGTCATCAGCTTCATCATGAGTAACGCAAGACGATTGAACATATTGTGCGTCAAACCCTGTTGTGAGTATTTAAAAATTGCTTCAAATGTTGCGCGTCAAACGTAGGTGTCGACCAATCTTCGTCTAGTAGGCGAGTCAACGCGTTTGAGAGAGTGTGCGCTAATATTGAACCACACTACGCCCTCGAGCTGAGTGAGGGTCTTGTTTATATAATAGATTCCCTCATGATGTCGTCCTCCTTTTTAGTCACCGATTAAAAAAGCAAAATATAAAGGCAAGTATGTTTAAACTATTCGGTAGCAGGCTAAGCGTTTGCTTGGTGACATGGATCTTTGCCTCTAACGCGCTTGCACAGACCGAGTCGGCTGAGCGCTTTCCGACTAAACCCATTCGACTGATTGTTGGTTTTGCGCCCGGTGGTGGCACCGACTCTGCGGCCCGCACCATCGCGGTGAAGCTTTCTGCTTTGTTAGGTCAAACTGTTGTGGTTGAAAACCGCGCGGGGGCCGGAGGCAACATTGCGTGCGAAGCGATCGCCAAAGCGACGCCAGATGGCTACACAATTGGCTTGGCTAACGTTGGTTCAATGGCCGTCAACCCTCATATGCCTGGCGGTACAAGCTATCAGCCCTTGAAAGATTTTGAGATGATTTCGGGCGGAGTCACTTTCGGTAATGTGTTGGTGGTGCGGTCTGACTCGCCGATTAAAACGCTGGCTGACTTTATCGCGGCGGCAAAAGATAAAGACAAGCCTTTGTTTTATGGTTCGGCTGGCTTAGGCAGTGCCGGACACCTTGCGGGCGAGTTATTGCAGTCGAGGGCAGGCACGAGCGCTGAGCATATTAATTACAAAGGCGGCGGCCCCGTGATGACCGATCTGCTAGCCGGTAATATTCAAGCGGTTTTTGCCAGCGCGCCAACTGCGGTACCGCAAATCAAAGGTGGTAAGTTGCGCGGCTTAGCCGTTACCGGCGCTAAGCGTGAAGCCGCTTTACCCGACGTGCCAACAATGGCCGAGCAAGGTTTTGACAAATATCAAGCCACTAACTGGTATGGTTTCATCGCACCTGCGCATACGCCCGCAGCCGTTGTAAATAAGCTGAATCAAGCGATTGTGGCTTCGTTGCACGATGCGGCAACGCTTGAACGTCTGAATGGCGCGGCGATGGCCGCTGATCCCACCACCCCGCAAGAGATGCGTGCCTTTGTCGCGCAAGAATACGAAACTTGGGGCAAAGTAGTGCGCACCATTAAGTTTTGATTGCTTGGTCTGAAGGGCTACGACCACGCATTGAAGGGCTACGACCACGCATTGAAGAGCTACGACCACGCATTGAAGAGCTACGACCACGCATTGAAGAGCTACGACCACGCATTGAAGAGCTACGACCACGCATTGAAGAGCTACGACCACACATAACAAAGCGCCACGACAAATTAGCCGTGGCGCTCTGTTTTCATCACAAGCATCCGGCGGTTGCCTTCACTGCAGCGACCCCCGAAACCGCTAAGCAGATTTTTGGTGATGCCTGTTTGAGAGCACTTTGCCCGTAATCAGCACGAGTGCTGTGCAAATAATTGGGCCGACATACATGTGATGCATGTAAGGCGCATTGGCTTCAAGCCAACCGCTAACAGCTGGGTCGGTCACCGCCATTTCGCCAGCCACCCAGCCTAATAAGCCACCACCAATTGTGATGATGATTGGAAAGCGCTCCATGACTTTCAAGAGCAGTGAGGCGCCAAAAATCACCAAGGGGATGCTGACAGCCAAACCAATAATTAGCAGAGGCATACTGCCTTTTGCGGCAGCGGCAACGCCCAGAACGTTATCTAAGCTCATGACCAAATCCGCGAGCAGAATCGTCTTGATCGCGGCCATCAGGTTGGTGCTTGAAGACACATTTTCTTCGCCCTCGTCGGCACTGAGTAACTGGATACCAATCCAAACCAGCAGCACCGCGCCAATCAGCTTCAAATAGGGCAAAGTCAGTAACTTAACGGCAAAAATGGTTAGCACAATTCGCATCAAAATCGCTGCGCCTGAACCCCAAAAAATAGCGAGCTTTTGTTGTTTAGGTGGCAAAGACCGCGCAGCCAAAGCAATGACCACAGCATTATCGCCTGACAACACGATATTGACTAAAAGAATCTGACCCAAAGGGATCCAGAACTCATGTAACGAGAGGGAGAAGTCCATAGTTTTTTTATGATGTGGATAAGGTTAAAGAAAAGTCGCACTTTAAGACGCCTCGCGAAGTTTATTCAAACAAGAGCCATCCAAGTGCGATGAAGTTTACACTGCTGCAAACTTTTGTAGCGACTTTTTTGCTCGATCGCGGTATGTGGACGTGCGAACGTTTCAGTGCCTTGGTCGCTTGGTTGTTTTGAGGGCGAGCGAATTAGTACTAACCCTGATTTAGTCTAAAAATTTAGCGAAGCGATCTAGTGGTTCGCGCTCGCTGATCAGTGAATTCTCGATCTGACTCATGTCTGCGACCCCCAAGGCCAGGCCGCACATCACGACTTCTTGCTCAGGGATGCCCGTGACGCGTCTGATCACTGGATGAAAACGATTAAAGGCGGCTTGGGCGCAAGTGTCTAAGCCGCGGCCGCGTGCAGCAATCATTAGGCTTTGCAAGAAGCAGCCAAAGTCCAGCCATGAGCCGGTGTTCATTTTGCGCTCGACTGTAAAAATCATACCAACGGGTGCGCCAAAAAAAGCGTAGTTGCGCCCATGCTGAGCGTGCATGCCGGCTTTGTCGTCACGGCCTAAGCCTAATAATTTATAAAGATCAAGGCCAACTTTGCGCCGGCGCTCTAGGTAAGGCGAGCTCCAATCGGTTGGGTAGTAGCGGTAGTCTTCAGTGAGCGCCGCGAATTGAGCTTTGTCATGATAAACCGCTAAAATTTCAGCGGTCAGGCGCTCTTTCATTTCGCCCATTAGCACGTAGGCCTTCCAAGGCTGGGTATTTGAGCCCGAGGGCGCCCGCGCCGCGACTGCAAGCATGCTGGCGATATCTTCACGCGACACGGGCGTGGGCAAATAAGCACGCATAGAATGACGCGAGGTAATGGCTTCATCGACAATTCGTTGCTGACTGGTTTGAATCACGGCGGGAGGTCTCAAGGTAATGACAAGATAATCAATGAGTGATAGTAACCTCGCTCATTGATCGTGCTCAAGCACGTGTCTTAATCCAATCGAATATCATAGGGCTCAGATATGAGGTGAGCCCCGAGAGACATGCGCAACGCACAAGATCGAGCTCGAATCCAGTCGAATATCTTAGGGTGCAGACACGCGTCGCGACCTGAGAGAAAAGAGCAAAGCACAAAATCTAGCTTTTAGAGACAAAACACGACATGACAAAAGGACAAGACATGGCCGGACCGTTGCAGGGCTTTAAAGTGATCGAGCTTGCTGGGCTGGGTCCCGGACCTTTCGCCGCAATGTTGCTGGCTGATCTGGGCGCAGAGGTGATCTGCGTAGATCGCATTGTGCCGGCAGAGACCGACTTGCATTCGGTGCATAGCAAAGTGCTGCGACGCAACAAACAATCGATTTCGCTGAACCTGAAGCAACCCGCGGCAATTGAAGTGGTCTTACGTTTAATCGAATCTGCTGACGTTTTAATTGAAGGGTTTCGCCCCGGTGTGATGGAAAAGCTCGGTTTGAGTCCCGAGGTCTGTCTGGCGCGCAATCCTAAACTTGTGTTTGGTCGAATGACGGGCTGGGGACAAACAGGTCCTTTGGCTCAGACCGCTGGCCACGATATCAATTACATCGCCTTATCCAGCGCCCTGCACGCGATCGGAACACCCGAGCAACCCTTGCCACCTTTGAATTTGGTCGGGGATTTTGGCGGCGGCGGTATGTTGCTGGTGGCGGGTGTATTAGCTGCAGCCATGCACGCGAAGGCCACGGGTAAGGGGCAGGTTGTTGATGCTGCGATGACCGATGGTTCGGCGTTATTGATGGGCTTGATGTACGGGCGGATGGCAGAGGGGCAATGGCGCGATGAGCGTGGCCAAAATATGTTGGATGGTGCCGCGCACTTTTATGGTACCTACCGCTGTGCAGACGGTAAGTGGATTGCGCTTGGCTCAATTGAGCCCCAGTTCTACGCCTTGTTGATCGAAAAGTCTGGTCTGAGGGATATTGACCACACCCAGCAACGTGATCGCGCGAGTTGGCCCGCGATGCGTCAAACCTTTGAGCGAGTGTTTGCCACGCGTACCCGTCAAGAATGGTGCGATGTGATGGAGGGCACCGATGTCTGCTTCGCCCCAGTGCTGAGCATGACCGAAGCGCCTTTGCATCCCCATAACGTCGCACGCCAGACTTTTTGCGAGGTTCAAGGGGTGTTGCAACCCTCGGTGGCACCAAGATTTAGTCAAACCCCAACGGCGGCCATTCGTGCACCCGCCGCGACCGGCGCCCATACGGTCGACATCTTGCACAAGCTTGGTTACAGTGAGTCTGAAATTGCAGCGCTGCAAGTGGTAACTTAGACACACTTACGATAAAAGTTTTAGAGGCAAATAACATGAACGACGTCACACTCAACGAATCTGCAATCGAAGCCTTTCGGGATAGCGCGCGCGATTTACTGTCACGCGGCAATACGACGGCCCGTGTGCGCCAACTAAGAAGCTCAGACACCGGCTTTGATCGCTCTGCTTGGCAAGAGATTGCCAACGCGGGCTGGCTGGGCGTGCTGGTCTCTGAACAAGACGGCGGCCTAGGCTTAGGCCTGCGTGAGATGGCAGCGATTGCTGAAGAGATTGGTCAACGACTCTTGCCCGAACCCTTAATCGCTTCTGGGGTGCAACTTGCAGCCGTGGTGTCGGGTGCCCCCACAAGCGCCTTGCGCTCGGTGTTACTTGAGCAATTGGTGGGGGGTGAACTTGTTGCAGGTGTGGCCTGGCAAGAGACCCTCGGTCAAATACAGGCGCAGCAAACGCTTGCGACAACGGCGTCGGCTCAAGGTGACCTGTTACGGCTGAACGGGGTCAAAAAATTTGTGACGCCGGCCAAGGGGGCTGATGGTTGGGTGGTGTTGGCAAAGCTCGCTGAGCAACCCGCGTTGATTTGGGTGCCGGCGCAGACTGAAGGCGTGACGCACACTGACCAACGCGCGGTAGATGGTGCCATGTTGTGCACCTTATCCTTGAACAATGTTCAAGTCCCTAAGACACATCTGTTGATGCATGGCGCAGGGGTGTTGACGGTAGTGGATCAGGCCAACGATGCGGCCCGCGTCATTCAAGCCGCTGAAATGCTGGGAGTAATGCGACGCGCCTTGGCTGTCACCCTTGAGTACTTAGGCACACGCAAACAGTTTGGTAAGCTTATTGGTAGCTTTCAGGCACTTAAACATCGCATCGTCGATGGTTATATTCAGGTTGAATTGTCGTCGGCCTGTTTGGCGGATGTGCTCACTCAACTCGAGCAAGGGGGCCCGGCCAGCGCGTTGGCCAGCAGAGTCAAGGCGCGCTGTTCGCATGCATCCTTGCTGATGACGCGGATGGCGATTCAAATGCATGGTGCCATGGGCTACACCGACGAGTGTGACGTTGGCCTCTATTTCAAACGCGCGCTAGCCTTGACAAGTTGGCTCGGTAATGTCGACGCTCATCGTCAGCGTTATTTTGCGCAACGTTCGGTGACAACGTCTGAAGCGGGTACGATGCCCACGCCAACAATCAGCAACTTTGCCAAAGATGCCGATTGGGAAAACATGCCTGAGCCCGAGTTTCGGCAAATGCTGCAAAATTTTTATGCCAAGCATTATCCCGAAAATCTTCGCCACGTGCCCCATCGTTTACGTTTCAACGAAGTTAAGGGCTGGACGAAAGTTCTTTCAGAGCAGGGCTGGATTGCGCCCTCGTGGCCCAAGAAGTTTGGTGGCATGGGCCTGCCCCCCGGCAAAATGATCGCTTACGTCGAAGAGCAAGAACAGTACGGCGTGGCGCGTGCGCCTGATATGGGCGTGGTCATGATCGGGCCGCTGTTGATTCAACGGGGTAGCCCCGAGCAGCAGCAAAAGTTTTTACCTAAAATCATCGCCAACGAACACGTTTGGTGCCAAGGGTATTCTGAGCCGGGGGCCGGTTCAGACTTGGCTGCCTTGCGCACCGAGGCCGTGCTTGATGGAGATGTGTTTGTGGTGAATGGTCAAAAAATTTGGACAACACTTGCGCAAGATGCAACGCATATGTTCGCCTTGGTGCGTACCGACAAAGACGCCAAAAAACAGTCGGGCATTAGTTTCTTATTGATCGACTTAAGCATCCCCGGCATCACGATTCGTCCGATTCAAAATATCAGCGGGCAAAAAGAGTTTTGCGAGGTCTTTTTTGACAACGTGCGCGTACCGGCAGAGAACCTGGTCGGGCAGATCAACGAAGGCTGGACGATCGCCAAAGCGCTGTTAGGTTTTGAACGAATCTTTTTGGGTAGCCCCAAGCAGTCGCGTTATGCCTTAAGCCAACTGACAAGCTTGGCCGAGAGCCTTGATCTGTTTGCGAATCCTGTTTTTGCGGCACGCTACGGTGAGTTAATGCTCGATGTGGCGGATCAGGTATCGGCCTACACGCATTATGCTGAAATGGTGAAGCGCGGCGAGACCTTGCCGCCTAGCGTGTCGTTGTTAAAAATTTGGGGCACAGATACCTATCAACGGATTTGCACGCTTTTAGTCGAGTCGGCACAAGAACACGGTGCGACGGGCGAGACCACTGATTTTGGTGCCGAGGGGCTTGATGCTCCGGCGATTTTGTTTCATTCGATTCCGTCAACGATTTACGGCGGTAGCACTGAAATTCAAAAAGAAATCATCGCCAAGCATGTACTCAAGTTGCCCGATTAAAGGTTTGGTGCCCAACAACCCCGTGTCGCTAAGCGTGCTCGCATGACTTGAGTCAAGTGTTTGGATGCAGAACAACCTATCGCTCAGCACTTGCTCAAGCCACCTGAGTTTGGGTTGGCTTTTTTTAGAATCATTTTGCAGAGGTGTAAAAGTTGGAAACGATTGAATATGCAGTGAGCCAGGGAGTCGGCACGCTAACGCTAAACCGGCCAAAACGTAAAAATGCCATTGATGCTGTGATGCGCAAAGAGCTTGGAGATTTAATTGCAACGATGCCCAAACAGCGTGATTTGCGGGCCTTGGTGATCACGGGTGCTGGGGCGACTTTCTGTGCTGGAGGCGATATCAGTGCGATGGGAGAGGCAACCTTAAGTGCCCAAGAGGGGCGCGAGCGCATGCGGTTTGATTATCTTTCGTGGATTGAAACCTTGTTGCGACTCGAGGTGCCTGTGATTGCGGCGGTTGAGGGCGCTGCGTACGGTGCTGGTTTTAGCTTGGCGCTCACGGCTGATATTGTTTTGGCCGCACCGGATAGCCGTTTTTGTTTGTCGTTTATGCGTTTGGGTTTAGTGCCCGATTGCGCTGTTTTGTATAGCTTACCCAGGATTGTGGGAGTACAGCGTGCCAAAGAACTCGCTTTTTCTGCGCGTGAATTGAACGCACAGCAAGCGCATGAGCTAGGCATTGTGCTAGAAGTGACGCCTCAAGGGCGAACGCTTGAACGCGCGCAGCAAATGGCAAATTGCCTCGCTCAAGCGGCGCCTGCAGCGCTTGCCATGACCAAGCGTGCGTTCAATGTATCGTTAAACAGCAGTTTAGAGGCCATGATGGATATTGAGTCTTCGGCTCAAGCTGTCGCGCGTACCACTCAGTGGCACACGGAGGCTGTGCAACGCTTTCTAACCAAACAGCCGTCGGCGTTTCAATGGCCTAAGGCCTTGGATTAAGCGTGTTCGAGACCGCGCGGCAACTTGGTCGAATCCCGGTTGTCGTGGTGCGTGGCGAACCGGCGCTCGCACAAACCGCTTGGCTCAAGCGGCTGTTGGCACACCCTTCAATGCTTGGCTCTGTGCTGCTCACTACGGGTGAGGCGCGCGGTGCCGAACTTTCGTTCAACAGAGTCGAGTCGTTCAAGCTTGCCCGCCTTACAAGTGCAGAGGGCTGCTTATGTTGTGGCATGAATAGTGGCCTCGGGGATGCCTTGCGGTCACTTTTTTTGCGTGTCCTCAGCAAGCGTGTTGAGCCGATCGATCGCGTGGTGATTGACGCCGTTGGCCTGAATATCGAGCAAATCGCCCTGACCTTGAAGCACGCGCCTTTTTTGGGGCAACGTTATTTGTATCAGGCGACCTTGACGGTGGTGGGGCAGTACGTTGCGATGAGCCCGCAGGCGTGCCCTGAGCCCGTTCTGCTCTTCGATTTTGACGAAAAAAGCATTTTGAAGCCCGTTTAGCGGCTTTCTGTTGTTCTGTTGCTGATATTTTTGGGCTCAGACTTGAAGGGCTTGTCTAAGTTACGGTACACTCAAGACGTTAACCTAGATGTGCTTAGTCTCTAGGTGACAGTTTTCAGCTTAGCTCGAATCGCCAAGATCCAGACCTTAATGAGCGCGATTCAGGGTATGTAGCCAATCACGCTTTGCGTGTGGCGGTGGTTTCGATCACATCGTTTCATTTTCAAAGAGTTGTCTATTTTTCGCCAAGCGCCTTGTTGCGTGTGTCGTATTAGATGATCCTCATGGTCTTGATTGACACATGGGCTCCCAGACTAAAGAGTGAATGCATTGGTCACGGGGCACGAGGATGTGGGCTGTTGAGCGAGAGCTCTGGCCTTTGAGAATAAGTCTTTGAATCACTCAAGTGCTACGAGTCGTTGAGTCACTTGAGCATTGCGAGTCGTTGAGTCACTTGAGCATTGCGAGTCTTTGAATCACTTGAGCATTGCGAGTCTTTGAATCACTTAGTTGATTGCGAGCTGTCGGGTGGCTCAAGTATGGTCGTACAGGAAAAACATGAGCTTAATAAACATGAACTTAATATTACGTACAGTACAAAATAAAACTGGTCGAGCGCAAAAAGCGATCGACCAGTTGTATTTGGTTGCGGGGGCAGGATTTGAACCTACGACCTTCGGGTTATGAGCCCGACGAGCTGCCAGACTGCTCCACCCCGCGTCTGAAGAATGAAGTATAGCGTAGATCACGCTTTAGAACAAGTCAGCGCAAGAATGCACGATAAGGACACTGAATCATTATGAATGACCCGCACGAAAAGCAAGACGAGGTAGATGCAATAGCGAATGAAAGTGCAGAGGCGCTCGCGGCTGACACTGCAGTCGACACTACAGCCCTTGCTGCTCAAGTGTCTGCGCCGCCTACCACTGACGCGTTTGCTGTGGTGCAGGTGACTACACAGACAGAACAAGATGCGCAAGAGCAAGGAAAAAAATTGAGGCAAGCCGGCATTGTTCTTGAAGCGGCTTTGCTTTGTGCCTCGGCCCCGATGCCTTTGTCTGAATTACGTAAGCTGTTTGAAGTGGATGACAATGAACTGACCAACGAGCAAATCGTACAAGCGCTCGAGCAGTTGCAACAGGCGTGGCTTGATCGAGGGATGGAGCTCGCTGAACTTGCCAGCGGTTGGCGTTTTCAGAGCCGCGCTTCGATGCAGCGACATCTTGAACGTCTGAGCCCAGAGCGCGCGCCAAAATACTCGCGCGCCGTGATGGAGACTCTTGCAATCATTTCGTGGCGCCAACCCGTGACGCGTGGTGATATCGAGGACATTCGTGGTGTGACGGTCTCTTCGCAAATTATCAAGACGCTCGAAGATCGAGGCTGGATCGAAGTCATTGGTCATCGCGATGGACCGGGTCGCCCCGGATTACTAGGAACGACCAAACAGTTCTTGGACGATTTAGGCTTGCGAGCGCTCGATGAGTTACCCGCCCTAGGCGCAGCCGAGATCACTGAAGCCTTGCAGTCTCTTGTGCTTGAAGGTCAGAGCCTGGGAGCAGAAGCCAAGTCTGGCGACTTGCTTGACCAAGCCAATCGAGAACAAGCTCTTGACCAAGCGCACTTTGCGCCTGAAGAACAAGTTGCACCTGAAGCACAAGTTGCATCTGAAGAATCGGTTGTCTCTGAGGGACATACTGCATCTGAAGAGCACGCGGCATCGGAAGAGCACGCCGACGAGTCGATTTTGAATTCTGAAATACATGCGGCAGGCGACCAGCCTGCACAACCCTCTACTTTCCCCCCGGAGTCCAAGTGACCAACACCAATCCTGAACAACCCGTGTACGCGCCAATCGAGGCTACTGCTAGCGCTGGGGCAGATCAGCCCACGCAGTCTGACGAAGCCGCGCAAGTGGGGCAGGGCGAGGCGAGTGCGAAGCCTCGCGGGCGTAAATTGCGTACCCCGTTTCGCCGTCGCCGTGCCGAAGCCGCCAACGGCGAAGCTGAGGTAGAGGGCGGTGCGCCCGAGCGCGCACCGCGCGCTAAAGTATTTGAGCCGAATGTGGTTCCAGAGGTCATCGATCCGCGCGACGTTGTTGAAATCGGCGACCCGATCGAGTTTGAAAAAGAGGGCGATCAAGCGCTTTCGTATTTGACGGGCACCGAACGGATTGAACAGCGCTTGAATAAGTACCTGACTAGCGATCTCTTGATGCCCAAGCTGCATAAAGTGCTGGCGGACGCTGGGGTCGGTTCGCGCCGCGAAATGGAAGAGTTGATTATTGCTGGCCGAGTGTCAGTAAACGGCGAACCTGCGCACATTGGGCAGCGTGTCGGTGCAAATGACTTAGTGCGCGTGAACGGTAAGCCTGTCACGCGCAGCAACACACGCAAACCACCTCGGGTCATTTTGTATCACAAGCCTGCGGGCGAAATTGTGAGTCACGATGACCCCGGTGGGCGCGCCACTGTTTTTTCGCGCCTACCAAAAATGAAAGTGGGCAAATGGTTATCCATTGGGCGCCTTGATCTCAATACTGAAGGCTTGCTAATTTTCACCACTTCGGGTGACTTGAGTAATCGGCTATTGCACCCACGCTACGGTAACGAACGCGAGTATGCGGTGCGCGTGCTGGGCGAGCTTGGTCCTGAACAGAGGCAGGCGCTGCTCGATGGCGTGACGCTTGAGGATGGTCCGGCAAGTTTTGGCATGGTTGAATTTATCGGCGGTGAGGGCAGTAATCGTTGGTACCGCGTGACGCTGAACGAGGGCCGCAATCGCGAAGTGCGCCGCATGTTCGAATCGATTGGTTTAACGGTGAGTCGTTTGATTCGCACGCGCTTTGGCGACATTGTTTTACCAACGACATTGCGGCGCGGTCGCTGGGAAGAGCTCGATCCGAAGATTGTGTCAGCATTGATGATTCAGGTGGGCTTGTTGCGTGACGACGATGAAGCGGGTGACGGGCGTTCGCGCGCACCGCGCCAACCGGTTTCACATGACAGCGCCTTGCCGCCGGGTTTTGGTACTCTCGATCAAAATGGTACACATGGCGCTCGTGTTGGGCGGCGCGGCAATATACAGGGAGGCCGAAGCGGCAAGCCTGCGGCTTTTTCTCACCCCACTGAGTCGGCGCCAACGGTGCTAACGGTGGGCGGAGGATTTGCGAATGGGCATCCAGGCGGCCAAGGTGTGGGTCGGGGCGGGCGCGGCAAACCCGGAGCGGTTGGTGGGCGAGGGCCTGCTGGCGCCGCTCGAGCCGGTGGCCCGAAGGGTAGTGTTGGCAAAGGGGCAGGGCGTGGGCCTCGTTCTGCTCGCCCAGAGGCGGGGCTAGAGGGTGGTGCGGATGGCTCACGCCTAGAGGGGCGGCCCGACTCGCGTCCAACCAGAGGATCAGGTGCGGGCCAGGCCTTTGAGCCGAACGGGCAACCAGGGATGCGGCCAGAAGGCGGCCCGCGTCGTGCGCGCACGCCAGGCGGCCCGGGTGCTGGTCAGGGCGCACCTGGGGGGCGTACTGGTGGTCCGTCGCGTGGCCGTGGGCCTGGTAAGCCCGCTGGTGGGCGCCCTCAAGGTAGTGCCGGCAACGGCAATGCCAACAGCTCAGGTAATCCGCGTTCGGCGCCTCGGGGGGATGATTGGCAGCCCAAAGGGGCAGCAGCGCATGAGTCACGTTTGGGCTTTATAAAGTCTTCGCGAGGCGACCGCTAGGCCACCGTTGGGTGGCTGCTGAACCCTCATTCTTGCGTAAATCGTTGGTATAGCAAGATATTTTTGCCAAATTCATGCTAGAATGCAGGGCTAATATAAGTGGTTTTGCGCTTAGCGGGGTTCTGCTCATGCGGTGGCGTTATCCGGTGGTTCGTGTACAGCGCCCTTTAAGTTGCTGTGTCACCCGGGCAACGCCTGCGAGTAGTCTGCCGCAAGATGCAGGGCAAATGTTGTTAATGGGCTGTTTTGCAGCCCATTTTTTTTGAATGTATGGCTGATCTCTTTACTCTTACGCAGCAGTCTCTGGCCTCAATGGATATCGAGTTGATCGATGTCGAAAGGGCTGCGCTTGGTTTGTTGCGTGTCACGATTGATCGCCCTGAGGGTGTGCGTGTTGAAGACTGTGAGCAGGTTTCACGTCAATTGTCGCGGGTGTACGAGGTCGAAAATATCGACTACCGCAGGCTTGAGGTGGGTTCTCCGGGCGTAGATCGGCCGTTAAAAACTGAAGCGGATTTTGGGCGTTTTCTTGGCGAACGCATCGAGGTCAAACTCAGGCAGGCGGTTGAAGGTCAAAAGGTTTTTTTGGGTGTGTTAGTTGCCGCTGAAGCGGTAACTGAGGCAGTAGGTTCCGTTGGGGTGGTCAAACACTTCGGTATCGAGTTTGAGGCAAAAAAGGGCGAAGTTCGGCGTGTCACGTTCATGTTTTCTGATGTTGAGCGTGCCAAGTTAGAACCAGTTCTGGATTTCAAGGGCAAAAAGCGATGAGTCGCGAAATTCTTCTGTTGGTAGATGCATTGGCGCGTGAAAAAAACGTGCCGCGTGATGTGGTGTTTGACGCTCTCGAGGGTGCGCTGGCTTCTGCCATGAAAAAGCGCTTCAAAGAAGACGCTGATATCCGCGTGTCTGTAGACCGTACGTCGGGCGACCACGAAGGTTACCGGCGTTGGCTCGTCGTGCCTGATGACGCAGGCCTTCAAGAGCCCGATCAGCAAGAAATGCTGTCTGATGCTCAAGAGGTCGTTGCCGATATCGAAGTCGGTGAATACATCGAAGAAGCGCTTGAGCCGCTTGAGTTTGGGCGAATTGGTGCACAGGCTGCAAAGCAGGCCATCCTGCAGCGTATTCGCGATGCAGAGCGCGAGCAAATTCTGGATGATTTTCTCGACCGCGGCGAAACGATTATTTCGGGCTCGATCAAACGCATGGACAAGGGCGATCTGATTGTCGAAACCGGCAAGATCGAAGCGCGCCTGCCACGCAGTGAAATGATCCCTAAAGAAAATCTTCGGGTGGGTGATCGGGTTCGAGCATGGGTGTTGAAAGTTGATCGCACAGCACGCGGTCAGCAAGTGATTTTGTCGCGCAGTGCGCCTGACTTTATCCGACAACTCTTCGAAAACGAAGTGCCTGAAATTGAACAAGGTTTGCTTGAAATCAAAGGCGCGGCTCGTGATCCAGGCGTTCGCGCCAAAATTGCGGTCGTGGCGTATGACAAGCGTATCGACCCAATCGGCACGTGTGTTGGCATGCGCGGGTCGCGCGTGACTGCCGTTCGTAACGAACTTGGTGGCGAGCAGGTGGATATCGTCTTGTGGTCTGAGGATCCGGCAGAGTTCGTGATCGGTGCCTTGGCGCCGGCTAATGTCGAGTCGATCGTGGTTGACGAAGATCGTCACGCCATGGATGTTGTGGTTGACGAAGAGAACCTGCCGAAAGCAATTGGTTCGAAAGGGCAAAACGTTCGCCTGGCTTCTGAATTGACAGGCTGGCAGATCAACATCATGACTCCTGAAGAAAGTCAAAATCGTCAAGAGCAAGAGCGCGCGCAGTTGCGTGCCACCTTTATGAGTCGTCTAGATGTCGACGAAGAAGTTGCCGATATTCTGATTGACGAAGGTTTCACTGGGTTAGAAGAAATTGCGTACGTGCCCATGCAAGAGTTGCTTGAGATCGAATCGTTTGACGAAGACACGATTCAAGCCTTGCGCACGCGGGCGCGCAATGCTCTGTTGACTGAAGCGATCGCGCAAGAAGAGCGTGTCGAAACCGCGCAAGATTTGGTGACGCTTGAGGGCATGTCGCCTGAACTGTTAAGCAAGCTTGCTGCAGGTGGTGTCAATACGCGCGATGAGCTTGCCGAGCTTGCGACCGACGAACTCGTTGAGATGGCCGGCCTTGAAGAATCTGTTGCCAGTCAGTTCATCATGGCCGCGCGGGCGCATTGGTTTGACGAGCAGTGATAGAAGTTGTTATGAAGAGCACTTATTGTTAGTTGCTGTCTTCGCTTGAAGTTGTAACGCTGTAAAAAGGTAAGAGAGAGCCTAATGTCGAGTATCACAGTCGCCCAGTTCGCCATTGAACTGAAAATGCCATCCAACGTGTTGTTAGAACAACTGCGTGAAGCAGGTGTGAA
>CANCMG010000062.1 GCA_947378965.1 Alcaligenaceae bacterium
GACATCAGCTTGGTAAAGCCATACATTTTGTCTTGAATGCCGTTCATGCGCAGCGCGTGCCAGTAGGTGGCAACGTTCACACTAATGACAGGTTTGTTTAACCAACGTTCGGCTTCATCGGCCAGGCGTGCCATGGGCAAATTGGCACCAAACTGTACGATAGCCTCAATGTCATCGCCGTCGATTTTGCGCATCCCTTCGATCATGTCTTGAGCAGTCAAAATCGAGTACGAAGCGGGGCTTTTGCCGCGCATGTGATTAAAGCGCACCACTTCGTAGCCGTGAGGATTCAAGACTCCTTGCATACGCGGCTCGATCGAGGGGTAATAGGGCTCCATCACCGCGATTTTGCGCTTGATGCCATGGGCTTTGAGGGCTGCCACGATGGCGTCGCTTGCAAGTGCGACAGGGATTTCCCAGCCCGCAACCTTACGAATACGCGCTTTGAGCTCATCGCCCCACGCGGCATTACCGCCCCAAATCGAGAGTGCCGAAATCCCTAAGACGAAGGCATTGGGCTTGCTATCCATCACGCGTTCGACGGCGCCTTCAAGTGCTGCGTCAATGAGTGCAATAGACTTATCAAAGTCATCGTTATTGTTGATGGCCATGTCCGGGATCACCATCCGCCCCAAGTGATTCGTGACCCCCGGAGGGCGCATGTCATCGTATTCGGGTTGAACAACGGTGTTGGTCGAAGGTGTTGTGACGCCAAAGGCCAGTCGCCAAGCTAGATAGTCGCGCATGTGTTGTCTTCCTTGTTGGTTGAGTTATTAATCTTTGAATAGTTTGATCTTTTAACAGTTTGATTTTCTTTGATCTTTTAATCGTTCGTTTTCAGCGGTGCCTAGCTTCTGCAGTACCTAGCCTCAATCACCCCTAGTCTGAATCGTACCTAGGGTATGCACTGCCTTTCGTAAGATCGTATTCGCTTGACAGTAACACCGCTAAACGTTAAAACTTTTCTCAGAATATAAACGCAGATCACAATCATTCACAATAATGATCTGCAAAAAAACGAGACATAGCCATTTTGTTCTTGATCAGTATGTGTGCGCGGCAACAAATTGTGGCCGGGCAGGTGTATTTTGTGAGTCAAGTCTTAGCCCAAGGAGAAGTCATGCGTCACCTTCAGTCATTATTAAAGTCCGTGCTGCTGTTTGCAGGGCTTAGCCTGTTGTCGCCCGTTTCGGCGCAAACCAAGTGGGACATGTATGCGTTTCCTGGGGCTAGTCATCCGATCACGGTACGGCTCGGTGAGTTTGCCGCTGAAGTGCGCAAACAAACTGAGGGTCAGCTCATCATCACGGTGCGGCCTTCAGGCGAGTTCCCTTTCAAAGCAACTGAGGTGGTGCGTGCAACAGGTACTGGGCAAGTGCAGATGGGCGAGGGCTATTCGGGCTTTATCTCTGGCTCAACACCCTTAGCCTCAATTGCGAACCTGCCATTGCTTGTGCGCAATTCAGATGAGCTTGATAAAGTTTGGCCGATCATTAAAAAATATGCTGAGCCTGAGTTAGAAAAAGCCGGCGTGAAGACCCTATTTTATTTTTCGTGGCCGCCACAAAACCTCTTTGGTCGCGGCCCGCAAATTAAATCGATCGAAGAGTTTGCTGGGCGAAAATTTCGTACAACTGATGGCAAGCAAAGTGAGATGCTCAAGCGCTTAGGCGGCTCGGCAGTGTCTTTGACGCTAGCTGAAGTGCCGTTGGCGGTTGAGCGCGGTGTGGTGGATGGCTTTATGACTGCAGGCTTTAACGTAGTCGGTGCGAAATGGAGTGAGTTTGTGAATTGGGGCTACATCCCCGGTATTCATGCGGGCGGCCCTGACTACATCATGGTCAACATCGATGCGTATAAAAAACTGAAGCCTGAAGTGCGCGCTGTGTTAGATAAAGTTGCCGCGCAGTGGGGCCCTAAGATGACAATTGAAAACGCGGCTGACGAAACGCGCGATCTTGAAATTTTGAAAAATAAATTCAAAGTTGATTTGTTTGTACCGCCACAAGATCAAATCGATAAGCTGACCGAGTTGATGAAACCATACTGGACATCGTGGGCAGAAGCGCAAGGCCCGAATGCTGTGGCTGCTGTGAAAGAAATTCGCGCAGTATTGAATCGTTAACAGGAGCAGATCATGTCGGGGATCGCCTCAAAAATCGTACAAGGCACTGGCTATTTGGCGGGCCTCTCGACGGTTCTAATTTTATTGTTGGTATGTGTAGAAGTGATTGCGCGCTTCTTTAACCATTCGACGCAAATCGCCGACGAGTACGCAGGTTATTTAAATGCGGCTGTGATCTTTTTGGGGCTTGGTTACTCGTTAAAAGAAGGCGCCTTTATTCGTATCGAGTTGCTGTACGACAAGCTGAAAGGAGCAACTTTTTTCTGGGTGAAGGCCTTGATTACGATTTCGGCGCTGATTTTTTCTGCCGTCCTGACTTATTTTTTGATTCTGCACACCGCTTATGCCTACACGCAAGATGTACGCGCCGTCTCGATTTTGCAAACACCCGAATGGGTGCCGATGAGCATCGTGGTGTTGGGTTGTGCGGTTTTAACCTTGCAGCTAGCAATTTTCACTTTCACAAAATTCAAAAATCTACCTTAGTGAGATTGCCATGAGCTCAGAACTCATCATTGCCGTTTTATTTATTGCCTTAGGCGTTTTCTTATTTGTCGGTCAATGGACCGCGTTTGCGCTGGGTATCGTTGGCGTCATCGTGATCATGATGACCAAAGGCTGGGTCGGGCTGCTCGGCTTAAGCTCGGTCGTTTGGAATAACGCCAACAGCTACATACTGATCGCCGTGCCTATGTTCTTATTGATGGGCGAAGTCATCTTGCGCAGTGGCACCAGCAAGGCTTTTTATGCGGGGATCGTGAAGGTCTTACATAAACTGCCTGGCGGCTTATTGCATGCCAACATTGTTGCCTGCGCGATTTTTTCAGCGGTGAGTGGTTCAAGTGTGGCAACCGCTGCTAGCGTGGGAACAGTGGCGATTCCAGAGCTCATCAAGGCAGGGTATCAACCACGTGCTGTGTATGGTTCGTTAGCGGCTGGCGGTACCCTAGGGATCTTGATCCCCCCCTCAATCATCATGGTGTTGTATGCCGCCTTGGTTGAAGAGTCGGTCGGTCGCTTGTTTATTGCAGGGATCTTGCCTGGCTTGTTGATGAGTTTGATCTTCATGATCTACATCGCAATCATGGTGTACAGAAATCCAGCGATCGCGCCAATGCCCGATGCCAAACTGAAAGAGGCTTCTGAGCTTCTGTCGGATAAGTCAAATCCCCTTTGGGATGTGATGCCAATTGTGTCGCTCTTGGTGTTGGTGCTCGGTGGGATCTACTCCGGCTTGACGACGCCGACCGAGGCCGCTGCGGTTGGGGCTGCGGGCGCCTTGGTGATGGCAGCCGGCTATCGCAAGCTGACTTGGCCTGTGTTTCGTGACTCAGTGATGTCAACCGTTAAGACGACCTGCATGGTTTCGATGATTATTATCGGGGCGCAGATTTTGTCGACAGCATTGACGTTTTCGGGCGTGAGCCGCGAGATTAGTGAGTGGATCGTTGGCCTTGGTCTCAGTAAGTGGGAGTTCTTTTTGATCTTGGTCGTGTTGTATATCATCCTTGGTTGTTTTGTCGATGGTATCTCGATGATCTACATGACCTTGCCTGTGCTCTTGCCTGTGATCAAGGTGTTTGGCTTCGATCTGATCTGGCTCGGGGTCATCATCACGATCTTGATTGAACTTGGGCAGATCACACCGCCGGTTGGTTTAAATCTGTTTACCATTCATGGCATCTCAGGTGGCGCGAAGTTTTCAGAGGTTGTTGCGGGCTCAACACCGTACGTGTTTTTAATGTTGATTGTGATCGCGATCTTGACGTTTTACCCCGAGATCGTGACCTGGTTACCTGAGACAATGCGGGGTAAATAGTGTCTTTTCGAGTCGAAATCATCTGAAACAGATGAGACTCGACTCGAAACATTATTGAAATGAGTGGCGTGAGACGATGTGTTTGCGTAATCACACAGGAGTTCACGCCATGACATACACTTCAGCTCGTTCATTGATTGCAGGTTTGGGGTTCACGCTCGTCGCGGCAAGCGCGTTGGCGCAAACGGGTGGGGCGCAGTCTGCGCCAACCACAACCACACAATCACCGTCAGCTGCACAACCGTCTGCCGTCCAGGCGGCCCCCGCTGCGCCGATGCCTGGGATGGGCCCAGGCTCTGGCATGGCCCCAAACCCAGAGATGCGGTCACAAATGCCACAAGGTGCTGGCCCACACGGCAGTATGCATCGTCAACACCAAGCTGCAGCGAAAGGTAGTAGCGAAAGCCCGATGGGGCAAATCCCACAAGCTGTGATTGATCAACTCGCCTTAGCGCCAGCCCAACAGGCGCAGTTCGACTCGGCGCAGGCTGCGCGTAAAGAGATGCAAGCTAGTAAGCAGTCGCTGCGCGCTGAGCAGCGTAAAGCGATGGACGAGCAATTGACAAAAGACATCGTTGATCCAAGGGCTGTCATGGCACAGCAGAAGACAATGCGCGCCACGATGGAAGCCAAAATGGAAGTCGTGCAGCAAAAGTGGCTCGCTTTCTGGGATGGTTTGTCGGCACCACAAAAAACGACGCTTTCAAACTATATGAAATCTAAGTACGCTGCGCACACGCAGAAAAAACCTGCGGCAGCGAAGGGCTAGCGTTTCAATGAATTGCCCTGCTTGATCAGTGGGGTGACGTTCAAGCGCAAAAATAGACAAATGCCTCAAGGAATGAGGCATTTGTCTGCTGCATAAAACTTTTTTTGAGAGCGGTCGTCAGTGATTGCTCTCATGCCCGAAGTAGGCTTTTTCTAAGCGTTGTGGCAAGTTTGGTTCGCTTGTCTGCGCCTCAAGTACGATTCGCCCTTGAACAAGCGCATACATACGATCCGAGGCTGCAAGCGCTTTTTCCATCAATTGCTCAACCAGTAAAACGGCGGTCCCTTGTTTGCGTAGTTGCGCGACAACGTTCAAGACGCGGTCGACCAAGACGGGTGACAGACCGGCTGAAGGCTCATCCAGCATCAGTAAGCGTGGACGCCTGACCAAACCTTGTGCCACGGCTAGCATTTGCTGTTGACCACCGCTTAGTGCTCCGCCGCGTTCATGACGTTTGGCTGCGATCTCCGGAAAATAGGTCAAGGCCTCATCGACGCGTGCGGCACGTTCGCCGCGCGGCAAGTCGTAGCCGGCCAGCAATAGATTATCGTTGACTGAAATTTGCGTGAAGACACGATGGCCTTCGATCACATGGATCAAGCCAGCCGTTGCCGCTTGCCGGGGCGTGACTTGTTTAAAAGGCTTGCCATCAAACGTGACCGAACCTGCCGTGACGGGCAGCAGCCCTGACAGAGCGCACAGCAGCGTCGACTTGCCCGCACCGTTGGGCCCTAACAAGCAAACGACTTCGCCCGCAGCAATGTGTAGATCAACGCCGTGCAAGACTTGAATCTTGCCATGCCCTGATTCAAGCTTTTCAACAGAGAGGAGAGGTTGTTGTTTCATATCAGCCGCCGAGGTAAGCATTGACGACCTCCTTGTGTGCCCTAATTTCGTCGGGGGTACCCGCCGCTAAAATTTTTCCTAGATTTAGCACAGTGACGTCATCGCAGATTGCAAAGATGAGATCCACATGGTGTTCGACGAGTAAGACACCAGTACCGCAGGCACTGATGGCTTGTATCAAGGCGCCGAGTTTGTTGATTTCATCACCGGATAAGCCAGCAGCGGGTTCATCTAACATCAAAAAATCCGGCGTAATCATTAACGCTCGCGCAATTTCGATAAAACGCAGTTCACTATGTTGCAGGCGATCGGTTCTGATGTGTGCCAACGAACCTAAACCGACGACGGCTAACAAGGCGAGAGCTCTATCTTTCAGCGCTTTGCGCTCTGCTTTCTCTTTTGGCATGGCAAGAAGCGCTTCCAGAAAGCTAGCCTTGCCTTTTGTGGCGCCGCCAATCATGACGTTCTCAAGTACCGAGATTTCACCGACGATGCGCGGAGTTTGGAACGTTCTGGCAATACCGCGGCTTGCGCGCAAATGCGGCAGACCAGGGGGCAATGTTGTCTGTCCAAAGGTCATGGTGCCCTGATTGGGGCTGTAATAGCCAGAGATGACATTGAGCGTAGTCGTCTTGCCACTTCCGTTTGGCCCGATCAGACCATGGATCTTGCCAGGCTTGACGTCTAACGTGACGCCATCGATGGCGCGCACGCTGCCGAAGGTGAGTACGATATCTTTTAGCGAGAGACTATTGTTGTTTGAGAGACTGTGTGGATTCAAAGCCGCGAGCATTCCAGTCTCTGGCGCGACAGTGCGGTGCTTGGCCAACGGTCTGCGATTGTTGAAATCAAGTAACACCGCGATACCGCCAGGCATGGCCAACACAATGACTAGCAGCAAGAAGGCATATAGAAAAGTTGACCAAGCGGCGAGGGGTGCTGCAATCTCAGGCAAAATTACCAGAATGATTGTGCCAATCATCGGACCGTAAATTGAGCCTCGTCCACCAATCAGAATCGAGATAAAAAATAGCAGCGATAACTCAAAGGTAAAGGCGTCGGGCGTGACATACGTTTGCAAACCAGCAAATAAACCGCCTGAAAAAGCAGCAAGTGCACCCGCTAAAATAAAAACAGGAATCAGCAGGTGACTTTTTGAAATGCCACACGCCTCAGCTGCCACCTCGGCGTCGCGTACTGCAATTAAGCCGCTGCCAAAACGACTGCGTGCAATATTAGCGGTGAGCCAGGTGCAGACGGCAGCTAGCCCTAAACACAAGTAGTAAAAGCCTAGATTGTCATCAAAGGGCGCTGGCATTTCTGGACCAGGTATGCCAATGCCCCCGCCTGTGACGGTTTGCCAAGCAAGCGCAATTTGTGTGACGATCGTTGCAAAACCCAGCGTGGTCATTGCAAAATAAAAAGTACGAAGCCTTAAGGCGGGTAAGCCTACGATGACGCCAAAGATCGCACCCATTACCGAGGCAATAGGCAAAGCGAGCCAGACCGAAATGGGATCAAATACTTTTCCGGCTGTCAACACGCTTGTTGTATAAGCACCAATCGTGAGCAAGGCGACATAGCCGATCGCGAGTTGCCCGGCAAAGCCGACGACGAGATTTAAGCCAGAGATCAGCACCCAATAGATGGCAGCGCGTGTACCGATGGATACCCAGTAGTCGTTACTGACGAAGGGCAGACCGACCGCGAGCACAATAGCGGCGAGAAGCCAAAAGACTTGCGTACGGACGGATTGCTGCTTCGCTATTATTGAAACCTGTGCGCTGGTCGCAACCTCTGCGCTATTAGCCGTTGTCTGAGTACTCATTACACTCTCCTTGCGGCAGCGGAGCCAAACAGACCTTGCGGTGCGGCAAGCAAGACAACAATAAATAGCGTGAAGACCGCAACCGAGGCAAAGATGCCGCCGACTAGAAAGTTAGCCGCTTGTTGAAACAAGCCTAAAATCAGGCCGCCAATCACGGCACCGCGGTTGTTACCCAAGCCGCCCAGTGCGACTGGCACGAATCCATAAAAATTTAATAAGGCGCCGTTCGCAAAGAACGCCAGCAACAACTCTCCACCTGAAAATCCAGCGATACCGCCCACAACCGCTGCGAGCATGTAACTTGCGACACGTAGATTTCGTTCGGGCAGCCCTAGGGCTTGGGCCGCGAAGTTATCTTCTGCAACCGCGACAAAGGCGCGCCCGACTAGTGTGCGACGATATAAAAACTCAAGGCCAATAATAGTGAGCGCGCAGGCGACAACGGGGATCCAAAATTTTTCATCCCAAACGCCTTCACCCCACCCCACTAATTTTGGAAATGGTCTGGGTTCGGTGCCCCATTCGATCGCAGTGACCTGTTGAATCATCAAGGCAAGCGCGAGTGTCGAGAGCACATACAAGTGCTGCTCTAGGCTCTTTAACACAGGCCTGACGGCAACGAGTTCTGTGATGTAGCCCAGTATGGCGCAGCAGACTAACGTGGCCAAAAAGCCAACAATAATAGGTAGGCCAAGCCTCAGGATGAAGTACGAGCCAAACACACCGCCAAGCATACCAAGCTGCCCCGCGGTGAAACTCATCACCCGTGAAGTGGAGTACATGGTGTTGTAAGTAATGCCAACGAGCGCGTAAATCGCGCCCGCCGCCAGGCCGGCGGCGAGAATCGATGCAAACATGTGTGCTTCCTGAAGGTTCGACTGACTTAGTAACCTGGTGCCAGTGCGAAGGTTCCGTTTTTCGCAGACCGTGCCTCAGACATGACGATCTCCGACGTTGAGTAGCCGTTGTGCTGGTCAGGAGAGTAGTTATAGGTACCAAAGTGCCCCGAGTACCCTTTGATTGAGTTCCAGTACGCTACGATCCCATCGGGCTTAGTCGATCCGCTCGCCCCAACTGCTTTGGCGATTAAATCAATTGCATCCGCGCCGCAGGCCACCCACCAGAGCAAGGTGTCGTCTAGTTTGACCTTGGCTTTTAGTAGATCAGCCACAAATTTTTGGGTTGCTGGTGGTAAGTTACCCGCAGCATCATAGCTACAACTCTTGTAGCCAACCGCATAGACCTTGGCCCAGTTGTCTGGCTTGTCGAGCAGGGGAGCAATTTCGCCTGAAGACACTGAGGGGTGTCCAACAAAAGACACGTCCCAGTTCATTTTCGCGCGCGTGTTGAACATCCGTGAATACATACCCGTGCTCACGCTCCAGACCACAATCACTTCAGCGCCGCTGTTTTTTGCGCGCAACATGTCAGGCGTTAAGTCAGACTGTGTTGAGTCAATATTGGCCTGATACGTGACCTCAGCACCTTCTTTTTTGAAGGCGGCGACAGAGGCGTTCACGGCGCTCACGCCATAGCCGGTCGTGTCGCCAATCACCGCAATCTTTTTGAGTTTTAAGATGTTCAGGCAGTAGTGCCGTACCGCATCATCCCATTGCGTGTTTGAGGGACTAATACGAAAAGCATTTGGATATTTTTTTGGATCAATTAAGGTATCGATCACGCAGGGATGAATATTAGGCATTTTGGCCTTAGCCAAGATGGGGGTGACAGCCAGCGACTCACCAGAGTTGGTTGGGCCCCAAATTGCATGCACCTTTGCCTGGCTAATCAGTTCTTGTGTGGCGTTCACTGCTTTGGTTGGGTCGCCTTGGGTATCGCGGGTAATAATTTCGATTTTTCTGCCACCTACACCGCCTGCAGCGTTGATTGCGTTTGTCGCGAAATGAACGCCCCGATCAAACCCAGCTGCGGGTGCTGAGCTTGGGCCCGTCATCGCGACGAGCCAGCCGATTTTAATATTTTCAGTTTGCGCCAAGGCGATTCGAGGAAGAGACGAGGCTAAACCCATTGCGCCTACGCTCGCTACGAAATCTCTACGAGAAATACTCATTTGTCTCTTCCTTTATCTTTTCGTTATTTAGACGGGTGTCTGGTGCCCGTCTGTGTGCGGGACTTCTTAAACCAGTATATCCATCGAATCTGTAAATGACAACAGACGTTTTGGTCTATTCTGTCGCTAGATCAGGGTATTCGTTAATGGCGCATTTAGGCGCTTGCAGTGTGCTTGCGTACCTATCTAGGCAAGTCGGGCAGGGTTGTCAAAGCTGGTGGCCGTCGGGCTCAGTAAAAAGGTGTGGCGGTCATTCGAGCACAAGAGGGTTAGGTCGATAGTGACTCGCTAATCGTAGAGTGAATAACAGGAAAATCGCATGACGCAAAATCTAGGCCTGCTGGCTATTTGGGCAAACATTGATCCTGAAAACTGGCTCGAATACCAGCAGTGGCATAACTGCCAACATATCCCAGAGCGCGTCGCGATCGAGGGCTTTCGAATTGGGCGCCGTTATCGTTCTGCCGCTGACCCTTCGCGTTTCATGATGTTCTACGAGACGCAATCGCCCGAAAGTCTGCGAGGTGCAGACTATTTGCATTCGTTAGGGAACCCAACCGCCTGGACCAAAAAATCGTTAGCTTGGTTTCGCCACGGTGCGCGAAGTGTTTATCGTCGCAGCGCAGTCACAAACCAAGCTTACGAACATGAAGCGCAGCTCTTGCTTGTGATTCATTCTGACGCAGAGCAAGAATGGACAGCGCATACAAGCTCGACAGTCCGTCGAGTACAACAGTATGTGATGGATGACGCGGGGACAAACGTCAAGACTACCGAGCAGTCGATTCATGGAGCGGTACCCACGCCTCGGCGTTGTTTGGCGCTCGCCGAAAGCGAAGACTCGTCACTGCTTGAGGCTGCAAGCGCCGGAGCGATTGATTTGTTAGCGCTCGCGCAGGCGATTGGGTTACCCAAAGGGCAAAGCGCTGATCTCGAACTATATTGGCTCGAGATCGCGATCAAAAGCCAAAATCCTTAGGCTCGAGCCTTGGCGGCTGCGACGGTGGCCGTCCAGTCAGGCGCGTCGATACCCGCCGCTGCGATTTCCATTGATACCATCGTGTAGTAGCCCACCACACAAACAAGATCTGAGTATTGCTGATCACTGAGCAAGGATTTTGCACGCTTAAAAGCGGCAGTACTGACTCGCTTTGTTGATAACAACTCAGTTACAAAGTCGTACACAATGTCTTCGTCAGGCTGCAGACCTGCAGGTTTACCACCCCGCGGTAATGCGTCGACAACTGCGGGCGAGACGCCGTCTCTGACGGCCCATTTGCTGTGCAGACCCCATTCGAATTGAGATTCCATATGGCGCGCGGTCAGCAAAATCGCGAATTCGTTCAGTCGCGCTGGCAGTGAGGACTCGTTGCGAAAAAAATTACTGACCGGCGTGACTACCGCGGCAAACTTAGGCGAGCGCAGGGTCATCCAGTGATGTTTGGGCAAATCGGTGAGTTGCGCTTGCCAACCCGAGCGATATAGGTTCATCACCGCTTGTTGTTCGGGGGTCAGATCTTCAGGCGCAATGGGCGTAAAACGTACTGGTTCATGCGGAGCGGTAGGCATAGAAGTTTCCTTTGCAGAGACAGGCTAAGATGTAGAAAATAAGGCGGTACTAGAAAATCCGAAAGAGCAAAGCCAATGAGGCTTTGCCGTCCGCGTTTAAATCCCGCCGTGAATGAAAAGGCTTTGCACGCAAATTGGATAAAAAGACAATGGGCTAAATACTAGCCCAGAACAACAAGGAGCACATATGGTTATCACTGACGCACAGGTTCATCTATGGGAAGCGCATCGCCCTGACCGCCCATGGTTGCCTGAAGATGTGGGTCACACCGTGATCATTGCGGGAGACGGGGCAAGGCCGCATCGTGAAAAACCGTTTGAAGCGGCTGAAATGACTGAACTCATGGATGCAACGGGCGTGTCGCGTGCGATCATTGTGCCCCCCTCAATGGTTGGTAGCAAAAATCTGACGGCTCTTGAGGCCGTACAAAACTATCCTGGCCGTTACGGCATCATGGGGCGCTTTGATCCCGAAGATCCAAACGCGCGCAGTTTGCTCGAAACTTGGCTGACGCAGCCGGGCATGCTTGGTATTCGCATGACGTTTCATAAAGCGAAGTGGTCACGCTGGCTTTCAGACAGTTCACTCGATTGGTTTTGGGCGGGCTGTGAGCGCCTTGGGATTCCGGTCATGGTGCTGATGTCTGAGCAGCTTGATGTGTTGGATCGGCTAGCAACCCGTTACCCAGACTTGAAACTTATTTTGGACCATATGGGGCGCAAAAGCGCACTGCGCGATGATGCATGTTTTGCCGATCTCGACATTCTTCTCAAGCTGGCTAAGCACAAAAATCTGTCGGTGAAGGTGACGTCTGCGCCTGGCTACAGCACGCATCCTTATCCCTTCAAAAATATTCAACCATACTTGCAGCGCATCATTGAAGGCTTTGGACCAGAGCGCTCGCTGTGGGGCTCGGATGTCTCGCGCCTACCTTGCACGTACGCACAGTGCGTGAGCCTGTTCACCGAAGAGATGAGCTTTTTAAAAGGCAATGATTTAGAGATGGTGATGGGCGGGGCGTTAGCTAAAGTATTGAATTGGCCTGCACCATTAAAAAGTCTAGCAAATTAGAACAAGCCTTCGGAGTTCGTGCGTTACTCATCTTTCAGATTGGCGGATATAACAACTTTGGTCCACCGAGCGATTTCATTCTGTAAAAAGGCGGACGCGTCTTGTTGCGAACCGCCGCCGATGACAACGCCATCGGCGGCTAAGCGAGCACTCATTGCGGGGTGCTTCAGCGCTTGATTGATCTCGAGGTTGAGTCGTTGTGAAATCGCAATGGGTAGCTTTGCGGGCGCTAAAACAAGAAACCAGGCATTGACCTCAAACTCCGGGATACCCAGTTCAACCATGGTCGGTACCTGTGGCAGCAGGGGCGAGCGTTGCGGGCTGGTGACCGCGAGGGCCTTTAGTCGGCCAGCGTTGACCTGCGGGACCGCCGTATTGATGGTGTCAAACATCATTGTCACCAAGCCGCTCTGTACCGCGAGTTGTCCGGGGGCATTACCTGAGTAAGGAACATGAACAATATCAACCTTGGCGAGGTATTGGAGCAATAGCCCAGCCATGAACGGCCCACCACCTCGTCCCCCAGATGCAAAGTCTAGTTTCCCGGGAGCTTGTCTTGCCTGATCAATGAGTTCAAGAGGTGTCTGCGCGATCGCTTTTGGGTGTATCACGAGCACCAAGGGTGAGTAGCCAGCCAAGGCGATTGGGGTGAAGTCTTTGATCGAGTCATACGGCATCTTTTTAAAAAACAAGGGGTTTGTTGCATGACTTGAATAGCCCATCAAGAGGGTGTAGCCATCGGGCGCTGCGTTAGCGACAAACTCGGACCCGATCATGGCCGCCGCACCACCTCTGTTCTCAACAACGACGGGTACACCCATCTGCTCAGAGAGCCGCACCCCTAAGGTTCGGGCAAAGATATCCACGCCCCCACCAGGCGCGACCGGCACGACTAGCTTGATCGGGCGATTGGGATAGCTCTGCGCAGCCAACTCAGCTGAAAATAGGCTCAACGCAAGGGTGATGATATGGAAGAAGTGAATCCCGCCGAGTTTCATGGCCGTCGTGCTCCCGTAAATTTGGAGTTTTGCTTGAGGCTCTAGAGCCAAGTCTTTGCCCGTGACGACACACCGCCGTCAATCGTAATAATTGTCCCGGTGGTGTAGCCCGACAAGTCAGAGGCCAAAAACGCAACCGCGTTTGCGATCTCTTCGACTGTGCCAGTGCGTCCAAACGGCATCGAGGCAACGAGTTGCTTCCATTTTTCTGCATCGCCTAACGTTAACTCGGCACGTTTACGCAAAAAGTTATACAGGCGCTCGGTCAACACAGGACCCGGGTTTAAACCTACGACGCGAATGTTGTGCTCGGGGCTGACAGAACCCAGTGAGCGGGTGAGCGCCATCAGCGCTGCACAGCCCGAGGTACCTGCCAGATACGTTGAGGTTAAGTTTTCACCCGCGTGGCCAATCACATTCACAATCACACCAGGCCGCTTGAGGGGCTTCCAGACTTGAAAGGCCAAGCGGGTCATGTTGATATAACCAAAAACTTTTAGATCCCAACCATCGCGCCAGCTTTGATCATCAAAATCTTCGATCGACCCAAGCGGGACCGCGCCTGCGTTGTTGACCAAAATATCTGTGGTGGCAAGCCGTTCTCTGAGTAACTCGATATTGGCCGGTTGGGTCAGGTCAAGCGCTGTGAAGGACACCTCGACGTTAGACACCTTTTTAATTTCACCCACAGCCGCTTCTAAATCACTAGCAGAGCGCGACACCAGATGAACCGCACAGCCCTCTAGCGCGAGTGCTTTAGCTGCGCCAAACCCCAAACCTTTTGAACCGCCCGTAATTAAGGCGCGCTTGCCTGCGAGATGAAGATCCATACTGCCTCCTGAAGTTGTTGTCTCTAAGCGCGGGGCGCTTTTTCTATAATTGTTGTCGACAATCTTACCCGAGATGCTCTGCTTACCGCGACCGCACGGTTTGTTTAGCATTGCGCAAAGCTAGCGGCTAGTGTAAAAAAGCTTTGTGGTGGTAGCACGAGCTTGCGAAGTGGACGAGTGTGGGCTTCGCAAATTGATCGATATCGTGACTGAAAAGAAAAAATGAGACAAAAACTATTGCTTTGCCTGACCGCCGTGGCATTGTTCGTTGCCCAAAATGTGAGCGCGCAAAGTCAGCCTTACCCTAACAAGCCAATTCGAATGATTGTCGGTTTTGCGCCCGGTGGCTCTGCGGATATTTCGGCTAGATTTTTTGCTGAAGCGATGACACGAGAGCTCAAAGAGACAGTCGTTGTTGAGAATAAAGGAGGTGCCGGTGGCAATATTGCAGCGGCCGAAGTGGCGCGTGCCGAGCGAGATGGATACACAATTTTTTATGCAACGTCGGCAATTGTTTTAGGGCCGCTGCTGTATCAAAGTGTGAAGTACGATCCGTTTGTCGATTTTGCACCGGTGATGCTGACGGCAACGAATCCTTTGGTATTTTTAACGGCACCAAGCTTGGCACCGCGTTCGCTAAAAGAGTTTGTGGCCTATGCAAAAGCGCAGGGCAACATGAACTACGGTTCAAGCGGCGCGGGCACGATGACCCACTTGCCCGCTGCGGCCTTCGCACGTGAATTTGGTTTAGAGGCTAGTCACATCGCCTACAAAGGCGAATCGCCAGCGTTAGTTGATGTCGCCAGTGGGCGTACGCAATTCATGATTTCTACTTTAAGCGCAGCCGTGGCGATGATGTCGGATGCGCGGGTGCGCCCCCTGGCCGTTGCAGCCACACAGCGCAGTCCGTTGTTTCCGGATGTGCCAACTTTTAATGAGGCCCTGGGCACGACAGATTGGGTAATGGGTGCCTGGCAAGGTGTTGTGGTGCCTAAAGGCGTCTCGCCCGAGATCATCAAAAAATTGAGTGGCGTGTTGGCGACTGTGTTGCAAGATCCGGCGCTTAAAACAAAGCTTGCTCCACAAGGCACCGTACTGTTAGGCGGCACGCCGGCGCAGTTCACTCAATACATGAAAGACGAGCAAGTGCGTTGGAAAAAAATCATTACTGATAGTGGCGCCAAGGTCGAATAGCTTATTTCAACCCCGAGAGCGGCGCAAAAGTTGAATATTTTTTTCAACCTCAAGAGCGGCGCAAAAGTTTAATATTTTTTTCAACCTCAAGAGCGGCACAAAAGTTTAATAGCTTATTTCATACCAATTTTGTTTTCGCGAATCAACTTATCTAACGGCTTGGCTTCGTCGATTAGCATTTTTTCAAAAGCGGCAGTTGACATTGCGGTAGGTGGTATCGCTTCATTTGTGAGCCAGGCTTTCATCTCTGGTTCTTGAATAATTCGATTAATGTCTTTGTTTAATCGTGCAACCAAGGCCTGTGGCAGACCTTTTGGCGCAAACACGCCAAGCCCATCAATCAGCTTAACCCCAGGCACAGCCTGTTCGTTGACCGTCGGAAGGTTGGGCAACGCGGGTGAGCGCTCGCCGTTGACCAACGCCACAGCACGGGCGCGATTATCCGCGACATAAGGTTTGGCAAAGAGCCATGTCGCTAACATGACATCTACCCGACCACCAAGAAAATCGGCCATTGAGGCTGCCCCGCCCTTGTAGGGGATATGCACCATATCAAGTTTGCCGAGGGTGTTCATTTGCTCAATCAAGAGATGGTACGAACTGCCAATGCCAACACTTGCGAAGCTAATTTTTTGTGGATGTGCACGCGCGTAGGTGACCATCTCTTCAATTGTTTTATAGGGTAAGTCTGGCCGCACCAGCATCACTACAGTCATGGGCCCGACGGCAGCCACGGGCGTCAACTTATGTTGCGCCTCGGTGACTGAGTCAATCATGATGTTGCCGTACGAGGTGAACAGGATAGTTGCACCATTAGGCTGGGCGTTTGACACATAGGCGGCACCCAAATTTGCGCCAGCGCCTGCTTTGTTCTCAATGACAACTGGCACGCCCAACGCCATGCCTAGCTGATTGCCAAGGCGGCGGCCGACCGTATCGGTAATGGCACCGGGTGGGTAAGGCACGACAAGCGCAATCTGTTTGGTTGGCCATGCCGGCTCATCGGCAGCCTGTGCGGTTGGGATCAAACTACCTTGAGTCAAGAGCAGCACCCATGCAAGCGTGCTGCGCACAATGAGCGCGTGAAGCATGATTAACTCCTAAGGCCTAACCACTTTTTGAATTGTTTAAATTTTGTTTGGATAATCGACCATAGCAAGGCGTTTGCAGACAAAGCTTCGTTGGCCTGTTCAGGCGCTGGGCTTGAGGTTCCGGTTGCTGCACTGCCTGGACCCGCCGTCTTCGCGCTAGCCGCGCTTTCGCTGGCGGCCGCTGTTGAGCCTGGCTGTGGGGCGCCCTCGCTTGTCGCTACACTCGCCACTTTGCTGAATTCTTCGGCACAGCGTTGAGCAAATACATCCATCAGCGCCTGCGTGACGGCGATACCACCTGTGCTACCGAAGTCAGCTAACACACCGCCGAGTTCGGCCTCGGATGTGAGCGCCACGATGCTTGTCGGCGTGGCGGCCGAGGCATCGTCGCGTACGGTGTACACCACGTTGACCTCAGCACGTGCGCCGGCGCGCATATCCGCAGCACCGCGTACGTGTAGTTTGCCAGTCAAAGACTCTAAATCAACCGAGGCTGTGACCTTGCCTTTGAATTTTATTTTCTTAGGTCCAAAGGCAACCAGCATGCCACCAAGATAGTTGCCATCGTCGTCGCGCCCGTCGATGCTGGCGCCCGGCATGCACTTGACCATTCGCTCGACCTCAGCAAATCGCTCAAGTACTGCGCGGGGCTGCCCCGGAACGCGAAACTCTCCTTCGAAGCGCATGCTTAGGCGCCTTTGTTTAGTCGACGCAACAGCGGCGCGCGATTCTCGCGGCCAAAATGCAACTTGCCGTAGGGGTCGCTCATTTCGGTGGGTGACACGCGAGCATCAATGATGAATAGGCCGCCGGCTTTGATGCCGCGCTCGATGGTGGGCGCGAGTTCAGCTTCAGAAGTGAGTCTTACGCCATCGCCACCGAAGGCTTTGCCGATTGCCGCGAAATCTGCTGACTGCCATTGCGCAAGCGAGGGGTCAAAGCCTTTTGCTTTGAGCTTGTGCACCTCAGCGCCGTAGCCCGCATCGTTCCAGATGATCAGCACCAGTTGAATCTTGTGTCGGGTGACGGTGTAGAGCTCTTGCAAATTCATCATCACGCTGCCGTCGCCTTCCATTGCAACGTGTGCGCGTCCGGGATGCCCGACACTCACGCCAATTGAAAGTGGCAGCGCTTGGCCCACTGCGCCAAAGTGATGCGAGAAGTGAACCAGAGCGCCCTCAGGCAAAGCGGTGTACATCGCAGGAAACGAAAAATAATGCGCGGCACCAATGGTGAGCACAACATCTTTAGGTAAACCCTGCGATAGATTTTGGGCGAGAACACGTGGATCTAGGCCATCGGTCGGCTTGGTAAAGACGGCCGCGGGGGTGTTTAAAATTTCGCGAGTCGCTGCGGTACGGAAACCTTCTTTTTGTACCTTGCGGGCCTCAAGCAGCCTGCTGAGCGCTGCAGCAGTTTTTTTGGCATCACCGCAGACGTACAGGCCAGGAATAACGCCAATCTCGTCTGGAGCTGCTTTGATGTCGATGCGTGCGACCTCGGCTGACGGAAACATCAAACCGCCCTCAGCGGTGTAATAGCCCAATTCAGCACCTAGCGCCAACACAAAGTCTGACTCGGCGAACAGGTGCTCGGCTGGTGCCGAGGCAAAGGTACCTGAAATACCCAGGTTGTATTCTTCACCCAGAAACAAATCTTTGGCTTGCAGCGAGGTGCCCACTAAGGCACCAAGTTGCCCAGCGAGTTTGAGAATCTCTGGTTTCGCATTCGCGCGTTGCGCGCCAAGGCCTGCGATGATGACAGGGCGTTCGGCAGCGATCAACTTCTCTAATAGAGGTTGCAGAGACTCGTCGCTTGGCGCGCCAATCGGGGCGGGCAAGAAATTCGTCGAGGGGCGGTAATCAAAATCCCAGTCAAAAGACTGTTCTTGCAGTGCCATGTCCAGGTTCAACACAACTGGGATGCGATGGACGCGCGCGGCATAGAACGCTTCGGCCATTTCGTCGGCTAAGTTATCGGCACTGCTGATGTCGTGAAACCGAGCACCACAGGCCTCAACAAAGCGGCGTTGATCCATAGATTGAATATTATTTTTTGCACCCGCAGCAATTTGCCCGGTAATGAGTACCATCTGCGAGCGATTACGCACGGCAATGCTCAGCGAGGTGCCAACTTGAGTCAGGCCCGGGCCACAGGTGATCGTGCACAAGCCAACTTGGCCGGTGGTGCGCGAATAGCCATCTGCCATCGAGACGGCACCGGCTTCATTAAACGACGAGACAATGTCGATTTTTTTCTGACGACCCAAGGCACCCCAGAGCGACATATTGCCATCGCCCATCAGGCCAAAGAGTGTTTTGCAACCTTCAGCAACCAAACCAACTGTGACGGCTTCATAGACTTTCATGCGTGTCTCCTGGGTGATGCACCGCAAACGGGTGCTTTGTAGTTTTACCTATCATAGCAAGTAGATCTCTAGAAAAAACAAGTAAATGCTTGTAGCATGGGCTCCAACACCATAAATAATCCCGGAGACAGCAATGACCAAGAGCCGATATTTCGTTAAAGAAGCAGATGTCACCCCTTATAGCCCTGCCAACCATGGCGATACGGTCAACCGCCGTTTGATCGGACCCGAAACAGTTGGCGCCAAACACCTTGAGGTGTTGCTCGGCGTGGTGGGCGGCAAACTTGACGGCGATGGTGGTGGTGCGTTGCCGCATCGTCACCCCGGTATCGAACAGGTCTGCTACATGCTTTCGGGCCGCGCGCGGGCTGAAGTTGGCGGTGAGACGTGTGAATTAGGCCCAGGGGACTCGTGTTTTTTTCCAGCGAACGAAGTTCATGCTTTCACCCGAATTAGCGAAGAGCCGGTGCGTGTATTGGTGATTTATTCGCCGCCCTATGGCGAGTCAAAAGAAAAGGGCATCGCCGCATGAAACGCCTGAGCGCGTGGTTGACAGGCCTGTTATTGACCGCTGGCGCGATCGCGCCAGCCTATGCGCAGTGGGTGCCAACCAAACCGATCAAAATGATTGTGCCCTACGCACCTGGCGGCGCCGCTGACCTGACGGCACGTTTGATGGCAGAGCAACTCGGACTTGCCTTGGGCCAGCCTGTCATTGTTGAAAATCGGGCGGGTGGCGGGGGCGTGATCGGCGCAGACTTGTTGGCCAAAGCGGTACCGGATGGCTACACCATCAGTTTTGGTTCAGATCCACCGTTCACGATTAACCCGCATTTGCATAGCGTGCCGTATCACGCCTTAAAGAGTTTTTCGCACGTGAGTTTGACGGCAAACCTGCCGTTGGTATTAGTGGTGAACCCCCAAAAAATGCCCGTTAAAAACGTGGCTGAATTGATTGCCTTGGCCAAGGCAAATCCGGGTAAATTCACCATCGCTTCGTCGGGTAATGGCTCGTCAGGGCACTTGGCGGCAGAGCTGTTCAAGCATGAGGCGGGGATCAATTTGGTGCATGTTCCTTACAAAGGACAAGCGCCCGCAAACACCGACATGATCAGTGGGCATGTCGACGTGACCTTCAGTTCAATCGGCCCAGCTACGCAGCACTTTAAAAGTGGTCGTTTGATCCCTCTTGCGGTGTCGACCTCAAGTCGGTTTTCGGGTTTGCCAGAGGTTGCCTCTCTGGCCGAGACCATTCCGGGCTTTGATATTGGCGTTTGGTTGGGGCTGACGTATCCAGCCGGCACACCTCAGGCGGCGATTGATCGCATCAGCCAAGAGTCAGATAAGATTTTGCACACCCCTGCAGTGATGGAACGGTTTAAAACGTTGGGCTACGTGCCAGTCGGAGGCAAGCCCGAGGTACTTAAACATCGCATTGAGTCAGATTACAAACGTTTCGGTGAAATTATTCGCGCGAACAACATCAAGGGCGATTAGCACTGCACTGGTTTAGCCTAAGCAGTGCCCTCGATCTCGCTGGCTTCACGCAGCCTATCTTTTCTGTCGTCGGGTTTCATGCAACGGGCGGAAATCCTCTCCGTTCTTGAGGGCGGCGAGGAACTCAAAGATACATCGACGACAGGTCGCCTGCGCGACCCTGCTCGATCAAACTTTGTTTGCTACCGGCAAACACCGAGGTACCTTGACGCAACACACACACGTCAGTGGATACTTTTAGTGCAATCGCCGCCATTTGTTCGCTCAGCATAATGGCGACGTTTGAACTCTTGGCAAAGTCACTGATGAATTGATAGATTTGCGTCGTAATTAAAGGTGCTAGGCCAAGCGAGGGCTCGTCTAGCAACAAGACACGCGGCGAGCGAATCGTGGCGCACGATAAGATCATCATTTGTTGCTGCCCGCCGCTTAATAAGCCCGCGTGTATTTTGGCCTTTTCAGCCAAGATCGGAAATCGAGCGTATACATCCTCAAGCGCTGGTTTCAGTAACACTTGTCGTGTTCCAAAGCGCCAGGCAAGCCGCAAATTTTCTTCAACGGTTAAATGACGAAACAGGCGCCGACCTTCCATGGCGTGGGCGATGCCTAAACGAGAACGCTCGTGCGCACCCAAGCGAGTAATGTCTGTTCCATCGAGCTTGATCGAACCCGAGGTAATCACGTTTAAACCGGAAATCGCCCGAAGCAATGAAGACTTACCCGCACCATTTGCCCCAAGAATCGCAGTAATCAAACCGTCCTTCGCACCACCTGAAAAGTTTTTAACGGCCTTGATGGCGCCGTAATTGACGGATAGATCAGTGATCTCAAGCATGCTGCACCTCGTCGTCGCCTAGATAGGCCGCAATCACCGCCGGGTCTTGGCGCATCCCAAGCATGTCGCCTTTGAAGATAATCGAGCCACTATCGAGAACAACGACCTCATCGACAAGGCCTGTTAAAAAATCCATGTGATGTTCAATCAATAAAACCGTGATGCCCAGATGCTTGAGTTTGACTAGAATTTCGGCAAGCCTGGTCATCTCAACGTCAGATAAGCCTGCTGCAGGCTCGTCGAGCAAAATAATGTTTGGGCGAGCCAAGAGCGCTCTGCCAAGCTCAGTCATGCGCCTATAGCCATAGGGCAGGCTCTCAACCGCTTGATCGGCAACGGCTTCGATGTCTAACAACTGCAAAATCTCGTTGCACTGTTCTAAAGCCTGAGCCTCTTGCTGGTGTACGCGCGGCATCGACAAGCCAGCTTCAAGCCAGGTGTAATGCATCTTGGCGTGTGCACCTAACAAAATGTTTTCGCGCACGGTGAAGTGTGGCACTAAGCGCGGATCTTGAAAGGTTCGTACAACACCTTTCTTGGCCATCTCTACATCGGCTTGGGCCGTGACATCTTTACCTTGCAAGAACACCTGTCCCGCGGTCGGTGGAAACACGCCTGCGATGATATTGACGAGCGTGCTTTTGCCCGAGCCATTGGGGCCGACGAGCGCCGTGATATGACCCGCCTGAATATCAAGTGAGACAGAGTTTAGAGCGACCAGACCCCCAAACCGCATGGTGATCGCTTGTACTTTAATGTCCGCAGGTGCGGCCTGAATTTTTAAAAATAGTGGCTCACTCGTTTTGTTGTTTGTTGCGACAGCTTGACTTTGTTGTTGAGCAGAGGTCAACCACGTCTGTCGGATAAAGCGGGGGGGTAAAAATAGCAAGCCCCCGATTCCTTGCTTAAACAGAATCAGCGTGAAGGTCAAAATCAAGCCATAAGCAATGAATTGATACTCAGCGAATAGTTGTAATTGTTCGGGCAAGAAGGTAAAGAAGATTGCGCTGATAACTTGGCCGGCGCTTGACCACAGGCCGCCGACAATTGCCACCACCAAGACTTCAATGGAACGAGAAATCGCAAAACTTTCAGGGCCTAAGTAACCCACAAGATGCGCGTAAAAGCCGCCCGAGATACCTGCTAACAGCCCACTGAGTGCGTAGGCGAGTTGCTTGGTTTGCCGGCGCGCGATCCCAACACTGCCGGCTGCAAGTTCGCTGTAGTGCATCACAAACAGCGAGCGTCCTAATCGACTCTGTGAGAAGTTTCTGATGAAAATCATTGAGCAAGCCGTGATGAGCAGCAGCACGCGAAAGTAATCGATCGTGCTGAATTTATGACCCAAGATGATCAACGTACCCAAGCCCGCAGAAGGCACGCCGCTTAGCCCCATGACGCCCCCGGTCAGGTCCGTCCATTCGCGGGCGACTTCTAAAAATATTTGACCAAAGCCTAAAGTCATCATGGCAAGATACACCTCTTTGACGCGTCCTGCGGGGTACGACAGCAAATAGGCGATGAGACTCGAAACCACTGCGGCGATGGGGATCGTTAAAAATAGATTCAAACCAAAGGTCTTAGCGATAATCGCACTGCCATACGCTCCGATTCCAAAAAACGCAGCGTGTCCTAACGAGATCTGCCCCGCCATCCCAGTTAAAACGTTGATGCTTTGCGTAAACAAAATCGATACAAGCGCAAAGCTAAGGATCTGTAACGTCGCGCCGCGTAAATATGGTGCGCCAAAAAAGACGACGACAAACAGCACAAGCAGCGCGAGGGGATGAGTCGCTAGTTTGGTTAAAAATATACGCATTGGGTTCATGCTTTGCTCACCTCAGCACGGCCAAAAAAGCCCTCGGGGCGCAAGGCCAACATCATAATTAAGAGCGCAAAGGCAATGCCATGTTCGGCCGCGGTTGAGATATAACCTCCGACCAGCTTGCCAATGATCCCAACGATAATGCCGCCTAGCAGGGCACCCGCTGAGCTACCCATCCCTCCGAGCACAGCAGCGACAAAGCCCATGAGTACCAATTCAAAACCAAAGGCGGGGTCTACAGTGCCACTAATTTGTGCGGTGAGGATACCAGCGATACCTGCCAAGATACTGGATAAAACGAACGAGCCAGAGACGATCAGATTGACGGGTAGGCCTTGAACAATGGCAAGCTCCATATCTTGCGCCGTGCCTCGAATCGCAGTGCCTAAAACGGTGTAGCGCGTGAGGCCTTCTAACACCACAATAATCAAGATTGAGACAACAAAGATCGATACGTACTGCAAAGAAATATTTTGGCCACCAATCTCAATGACGTCTTGAACCGTGAACAGTACCTCAGGAAACGGGATTGCCTGCGAGCCAAAAAATTTTGACGTGATGCCCTGAAGCAAAATTCCAAAACCCAGCGTGGCAATCACCCAGCCCATGCTGCCGGCGGTCTTGAGTGCAGGGCGCACCGCGATGCGCTCAACGATGACACCAACCAAGGCGACGATGGCTACACCTGCAATGACGCCAACGCCATTGCTGATCCCTTGTGCAGTGAGTAGTGCCGTGGATATCGCGCACAACATCATCACTGCGCCTTGGCCAAAATTCAGCGTTTTGGTGGTCCAGAACGTTAAATTTAGACCAACGGCAACGAGTGCGTAGACTGAGCCGACGCATGCCCCTGCAATCACTAAAGACAGAAAAAAATCCATGCTGAGGCACACCCTGCGAACGTTGAGATCACCCCTGAGGGGTGCGCATTGACTCAATGACTAATTAGGGGTGCGTCTTTACTCAACAACAGGCTTGAGGTACAGAGCCCCAGCGGCCGATTTGTTGATCTCAAATAAACCCAAATCCTCAGGCTTAAAGGCTTCGTGCAACTCGGCGGTTAAGGTGATGGATGGAACTGCTATACCGGCGAGCCCTTTGGTTTGATTGATGGCCGCAATCACCGCTGTTGGTTCTGTCGATCCTGCGCGTCTAATTGCATCGAGTAGCACGACCGCACAGTCATAGGCATTGCCAACGATGGCCGCCATCGAAATTTGCGGGTTTGCAGCGTCAGAACCATACCAGCGATCGGTGCCATGCGCGGCGCGATACTGGTCGACAAAGTTTTGTGCATAGGCAGACAAGGGTCTTTTGCCAAAGGCATCAGGGCTGACCGAACGGGTACCAATTGCTAGATCACCCGCGCCTTCAAGATATGGGGCAGTGACGGCGCCGGTTGAGCCAAACAATGGCACCTTAACGTTTGCTCGGCTCATGTTTTTACGAATCACAGCAAAGTCAGCGCCTAAGCCCACGACTAAGATTGCGTCGACTTGACTGCGCTGCAAACGTGCGACCTGCGAGGTCATGTCCTGGCTGCGTTGGTTATAGGATTCGATCTGAACCTTTGCACCAGGATTGGTTGTAGCGATTGATTTTTTGACGAGCTCGGCACCCGTGACACCGTAAGCGGTGCTTTCATGAATGACACCGATGTTTTTGTACTGCTTACCTAAGATTTGACCCAGGCGAGTCGCTTCAGCTTCGTTGGTGATCGCCATCGACACGACGTTTTTACGTGGGGGTTGTTCTTTACCTTTTGGATAGATCACAGACGGTGATTGGGCGAGGGGATTACAAGTCGGACGACCGTCGGCTTCAAGCATGTCCATGGTGGCGAGTGAGGGGCCACTACCGGCTGGTGCGATGATCGCGACGATCTCTTTATTATCAAGAATGCGGCGCATGTTTTGCACGGCTTTGTCTGGCACTAGTTGATCATCCATGGCTTCGGCGAGTTCAATTTTTTTGCCGTTGATGCCACCTTTTTTATTCCATTCGTCGATGGCGAGTATGACGCCACGGCGATTGCCTTCACCAAACTCGTTGAACGGCCCAGTGAGAGCGGTTGTCATACCAAGCTTGATGGTTTGTTGCGCACTGGCGATTGGGCTTGCCAAGACCAGCGTTGCGGCGATGAGGGTCAAACTGCTATAACTTTTGGAAATAGTCATTAGGGTCTCCTTGTGGTCTCGTATTCAAGTCGCATCTGAGGCAACTTAATTTTTAGTATTTTTTGTATTCTGCCTGAAATTTGTGAATTGCGGTGAGTCTTATTTCGGTATGCCGAATCGTTAGGCGGCGCATTCCGGGAAAATGTCTCGCAAGACAACGGGTAAACCTCAGGCAGTCATTAGGTCGGTCTTACGCAACTATTGGGTAGGCCTCAGGTAACAATGACGTAAGCGTGGGTCATTCATCAGGCAAGCACTGTGCGAGTGGTTAAATAGCCTATATATTTATTTTTTTAGCGCCCCGGGCCACCGTGAAAGCCTTTTACTCCGATCATTTTGTTTTGCCGTTACCGGTTGGGCATCGCTTTCCAATGTCCAAGTACCGATTGTTGCGCGATGCGGTGAGTGCCGAAGACAATATTGAGTTGAGCGAAGCGCCGGCCGCGACCGATACTCAGATCTTGCTCGCGCACACCCCGCGGTATCTGCAGGCCGTCATCCGAGGCGAACTCAGTGCCAAAGAGCAACGCGAGATTGGTTTCCCCTGGAGCCCAGAAATGGTCGAGCGTTCACGCCGCTCGGTGGGGGCCACACTTGCGGCCTGCGCGGCGGCAAGCGTTGACGGAATTTCAGTCAATCTTGCCGGAGGTACGCACCACGCGTATCGCGAGCGCGGCAGTGGCTTTTGTGTGTTTAATGATGCGGCGATTGCGGCAAAGGTTTTACAGAAAACCAGCAATCCAAAAGCGAAGATTGCGATTATTGATTTGGATGTGCATCAGGGTGATGGCACCGCGTCGATCTTTCAAGACGATCCGACTGTCTTTACGTTATCGCTGCATGGTGCGCGTAATTACCCTTTTAACAAGCAGCAGAGCTCGCTCGATGTGCCTTTGCCAGATGGTTGCCAGGATGAGCCGTACCTTCAGGCACTGACCGTGGCGCTCGAACAGGTCAAAGCACGGTTTGAGCCCCAGTTTGTGCTCTATCTCGCAGGCGCTGATCCCCACGAATCAGATCGGTTAGGACGCCTAAAGGTCACGAAGGCGGGCATGGCCACTCGCGATCTGATGGTGATGC